>JAEEIG010000160.1 GCA_016281255.1 Bacteroidales bacterium | reverse complement strand
CCGCATTTGACGATTGGCGGAACAGCTTCTTACGGTAATTTGGTGTTTGATCGCTTCAACGCCAATGCGCTGGCATTCGCGACGTTGCAGGTGCCGCTGACAGGCTGGTGGGAAGCCTCTCACAAGCTGAAACAGCACGACATTCTGGTTCAGAAGGCGAAGAACGAGCGAGCGGATTTCATGCGAAGGATGTACTTGGAGACCTTACAGGCGTCTAACAACGTCGACGAAGCCTACAACCAGTACAAGCTGATGGAGCTAGCCCTGCAAGACGCCGAGGCGAACCTTCGGGATGTCAAAGCCGATTATGACGCCGGACTTGTTCCCGTATCCGACCTCCTGGAAGCGCAAACACTGTATATGCAAGCCCGGAACCAACGCACCGATGCCCTCATCGACCTCAAAATCAAGGCGGAACACTACAAAAACCTGACACGTGATGCGATTGAACGATAACATGCGGGTCGAGATGGAATTGCTTGTTTTCAATCCCGAACACGACTATGCGCTGGCCGACAACCACCCCCATTTTGTGGCGTTGCGGTCGGCGGCGAAGTTCGCCTATGATTGTGCCCCGTTTATGCGGTATTTGTCGGGGGACGAGCACGTGGTGCTCGACGCTTACGAGCCGTTCGGGAAAGATTTCCGCAAGAAGTTCCAGCCCTTGCCGGAATCGCAGCGCATCACGAAGGTGGTGCCATGGGGCTGGGATGCCGCGGTGGTCTATCAATTGCAGCGTGTCGGGGTGGACGAGCGGCTGCTGCCCTCGGAGGAGCGTCTGCGGCAATTGCGAGAACTGGCGCACCGAAAGACCGCCATCACTGCCATCGACTATTTGCGGGGGCTGCATCCTCATCCGGAACTGTTGCCCGAATCGCCTGAGTATCTGACTTCTATCCGGGAAGTGGTGGATTTTGTCAAGGCCACACCGGATGCCCTCTTCAAATCCCCATACTCCGGGAACGGCCGTGGACATCTCTACGCGCACAAGGTGTGCACCCCGACATTCCTGCGTCAGTGCGAAGGGGTGATCAAGCATCAAGGCGGTATCTTGGCGGAAAAGCAATATGCTGTGGTTCAGGACTTCGCGATGGAGTTTACCTGTGATAGGGGAGCGGTGGCTTTCGCGGGCTACTCGCTCTTCAAAACCGAGCACTACGGCTATGGCGGCAATCTGCTGATGCCCGACGAGGAGATCATACGAATGTTGTCCTCCTATATTGACAAAGACGAGCTTCTGCAGACACAAGCGTTGGCGGCTCGGTTCTTGGAACGGTTTGTTGCGCCGCATTATGACGGAGACGCCGGGGTGGATATGTTTGTGTACCAGGAAGAGGGTAGCTATAAAATCCATCCCTTCGTGGAGGTGAACCTGCGGAAAACGATGGGGTTGGCCGCACACGACATCTACGCCCGCTATTGCCATCCTGAATCCCGCGGCACCTTCCGCATCCTTCGCGGTCCTGTGGCGACTTGCCATGACGCGTCTCTACCATCAAAGATGCGATTCCGTGATGGTTTGTGGTATTCAGGAACCGTTTTCTTAACCCCCGTCACCCCCGACACGCAATACGCCGTGGTAGTTTCATTGTGATACGGATTTTTTTCCTATCTTCGCGGCGTAAAACAGAAACCGTTAATTATCCACCTAACAATCAGGTTATGAGATATTTCGAGAGCGAAGTTATTGCCAATCAACAGATCACTCAGGATATTTTTGTGGTGCAGGTCAAGCGAAATGGTGCCGAGGCTGCTGCCGGACAGTTCTACATGCTGAAAAGCTGGGACACGGAATTGACCCTGATGCGTCCCATCAGCATCTTCAAAGCGGAAGCGGACTCCCTCCACTTCATGTACAGGACAGTGGGGCGTGGCACGCAGAGGATGGCGCGGCTGAAGGCGGGCGATCCCATCCGGTTGTTGGGACCGTGCGGCAACGGCTATCCCGTTGCGGAGATCAAAGGCAAAGTGGCCGTGCTGGGTGGCGGGGTCGGTATCCCTCCGCTCTGCGAAACCGCCAAAACCCTCCGGAACAACGGAGTGGAAGTGGACGCCTTCCTCGGTTTTCGCGACGTGTTGTTCGCGGTGGAGGAGTTCGAACCCCATTGCGCCAACATTTTCGTCTCCACCGAAAAGGGCGCGGAAGGCTACAAGGGCTTCATCACCGACCTGCTGAAACCGGAAAACTATGACGTGGTGCTCACTTGCGGGCCCGAAGTGATGATGCGCAAAGTGGCTGCCATGTGCGCCGAAACGGGTACCACGTGCTACTGCTCCCTCGAACATCGTATGGCATGCGGCATCGGGGCCTGTTTGGGTTGCAGCATCCGCACACGATCGGGTATGAAGCGCGTCTGCAAGGACGGTCCGGTGTTCCTCAGCACGGATTTGATGTGGTAGGCGGCAAAAGGTTGTAGTATTGTCTGGAAAATTGAAGAAAATGGAAGATACAGTAAAATTTTCAGTGGAAATTGCAGGGGTCCCGTTCAAAAACCCCATCATCGCCGCTTCCGGTACCTTCGGTTTCGGTGAGGAGTATCATGAGCTGTACGATGTGGGCTGCCTCGGTGGCATCAGCTCCAAAGGGTTGACCCTCCGTCCCAAGGACGGCAACGAAGGCATCCGTGTTTGGGAGACCGCTTCTGGCATGATGAACAGCGTGGGGTTGCAGAATCCTGGCGTGGAGGCCTTCATCGAACACGGCATTGCGCAGATGCGCCGTTTCGGCAACGTGCTGATCGCCAACATGGGCGGCCACAGCATGGAGGATTACGTCACGGGCGCGTCCATGCTTTCGGAAGCAGACATCGACATGCTGGAGCTGAACATCTCCTGCCCTAACGTGAAGAGCGGTGGCATGGCGTTCGGTATCAAAGCCGATGTCGCCCGCGAAGTGGTGACCGCCGTCCGGAAAGTTTGCAGTAAACCTTTGATTGTCAAGTTGTCACCGAATGCGGAGAATATCGTGGAGATGGCTCTGGCTTGTGAAGAGGCGGGAGCGGATGCGCTCTCGTTAGTCAACACCTTCCAAGCGATGGCCATTGACATCCGCAAACGCAAGCCCGTCTTCAACAATGTATATGCCGGATTGTCGGGCGCCGCCATCAAACCCATCGCCTTGCGCATGGTGCACTCTGTCTGCAAGCAGGTGCATGTGCCTGTCATCGGCATCGGCGGCATCTGCACGGCGGAAGACATCCTCGAATTCGTGATGGCAGGTGCCGCGGCCGTGCAAATCGGAACCGTCAACTTCAACAATCCGATGGCCGGTCGCGACATGCTCAACGACCTGTCGCATCTCTGCCAGGCGGAGGGGATTGCCGATATCAACGAAATCCGCGGTGTCTGCTGATGTTTTTTCCCGCAAAGAATACTAAACATCAGCAAACCGCGTTGTTTGCAACAGATTATGAATCTTAATTATTATAGTATGAAAAAGAATCAATTGAAATCATTGACGATTGTGGGATTCGCGTTTCTCATGATCAACATCATGGCGGTGGGTACCGCTGACGCTCAGTTTTCCTTGGGTATCAAAGGCGCTGTCAATGCAGCCAACTATATGGACTTGACCAAAAAGAAAATAGGTTGGGAAGCCGGTATCTTCATGCGCATGGGCGACCGTTTCTATTTTCAACCGGAAGTCAATTACGACTTTAAGTGCTCCTCCATCTTGGATCTTCCGAATGCAGTTGCCGAGAATATCCAGCTGAAACAGCATTATATCTCCGTTCCCGCCTTGCTGGGCTATCATTTCATCAATAACGAGAATTTCAAATTCCAACTTACTATCGGTCCTCGTTTTGATTTCAAGATAGCTGACAATATGGATGAATCCGGATGGAAGACCAGTCCTGTCCAGTGGGGCGGTCAAGTGGGCATCGGTATCGATTTCTGGAGATTCACGCTGGATGTCAGTTATTGCATCGCCGCTGACCGGTTCAAATATACCACCACCAGCGAGTCGAGTACCAAACTGACGAATATGTTCCTCGCATCCTTAGGTTTTAAAATTGTCAAATAGCTGTTTCTCAAGCTGATATAAGAATTTTAAAATATCTTTCCAGAAATCACCCAAGATTTCGTTTGCGAAATACGTTATTATAAATGAGAGACCAGTCGGAACTGTTGGAGTGGGTTCATGCGTGTCGCGAGGGGAACGCCCGTGCGCAACGCAGGCTTTTCAAACACTTCTACAGCAGCGTGAAAGCCGTCTGTATGCGTTATGCTGGAAGCAGCGACGAGGCGGAGGACATGCTTGGTGACGGTTTCCTGAAAGTGTTCTCGAATTTGGACAAATACGAGGACTCGTGTTCTTTTGAAGCTTGGATGATGCGTGTGGTGCGCAATGCCGCGCTGGACTATCGGCGGAAATACGACCGGAAGGCGGATTTTGTGGACATCGACGAAGTTGCGGAGACCCAACTGACAGATCATCACGTCAACGATGCCGTCTCGAAGATGTCTTCACAAGAGGTGGTGAGCCTGATTCAGCAGCTTCCGCCGGTCACCCGCACGGTGTTCAACCTGTTCGTCTTCGAGGGTTTCTCCCATAAAGAGATTTCGCAACAGCTGAACATTACCGAAAACACCTCCGCATGGCATGTGAACAACGCTCGTACAAGGCTCAAAAATGCAATTATTCGAAGTGATAACGTTTAGGATATGACGGATTTTGACCAATTGATAAAAGAAAAGTCGGAACAGGCCGAATATGCATACAAACCTTCGGCATGGAGGCGTTTCCAACGCAAGGCGGGGCATACGGGAGCCCGCTATTGGGTGGCCGGGCTCTCTTCTGTAGTGCTGGTCGGGGGTGTCGTTGCGTTCTTCGGACATCGGATGAACCAGAATGCCCCGGAGGGCGATGCCGTACAGTCGGCACCGGTTGCAGACAGCGTGTGCTGCCAGCCGACGGCTGCAGTCACAGCCGCTTCTGATACCTTCCAAGTGGTTCGTTCCTCCGTCCCTGTCACTGTTGACAAACGTCCTTCCGTTCAGGAGAAGCCGGCTCCGGAACCTCCCGCTGTTCCTGCGGCGGAACCTCAAGCCGCCCCTTCTTCCCCCAAAGTGAACAAAACGCCACGTTATGGCCGCCCGTTGGTGATTGATGTGGATACCATCAAAGAGAATGTCCCGACGGATGAAGAGTTGAAGAAAGGTAACAGCCGACTCTTTTAAAGGGATCCGGGGATCTGTCGAAAACAAAAAAAGCTCTGCAAACCGCAGAGCTTTTTTTTTGTTAGGAGTCAAGCGTCCGACAAGTGTCGGATTATAACACTTTGGCGTTGACGGTGATCGTGCGGACGCTGTTTGCCGGATCGTTGGTGATGATGTCAATCGTGCTGTTCTGAGTGCTTGTACGGCCGGGAGCTCTGAAGGTGATGGTGATTTCAGCAGAACCGCCATTCGGGATTTCCATCAGGTTGGATTTGACTTTGAACGAAGAGTTGTTGCTGCTCAGGCATCTGATCAACAAGGGGGATTTTCCCGTGTTCGTCAATGTGATGGTCTCCGTCTTGGTGGAGTTCTTCTGCATGTCGCCGAAGTTGACCGTGGTGGCGGAAACATTGCTGACCGGAGCGTTCTTCAGTTGCTTCGGGGTCATTTTGGAGAAGTCTTCCTTGATGTTCAGGGCGTAGTTGACGCGTTTGATGGTCTCAATGGAGTCGTTGGTCAGGAAAGTGATGGTCTCTTTCACTTGGCCGAATTTGCCATACTTGCCGGCATCGAATTTCAGCACGAAGAAACCTTCCTGACCGGGCATGAGTTCAGCGCCGAAATTGCGGTAAACCTCCATCAAATAGTTGTTCGGTTTTTCGAATTGGAATGAGACGGGCTGTTTCCAGAAATTGCGGACATAGAACGTGTCGAGAACCGTTTCGGTGTTCATCATGTTGTGAGACACATTGGGCTCTTTGATGCGGGTCATGCCGTTGCCGTTCTTATAACCGGCGACTTCGAATTCTGTCGGGGGGCGTTTGATGACTTCACCCTTGATGAAAATCATGTGAGGGGTGGCCTTTTCGTCTTCCAAGAAACGGGGTTCGTTGGTCGTCACGCGGATGTTCTTGTTGAACGCGCCGGGACGGTTGTAGGGGTTGTAGGTGGCTTCGATGTAGCCTTTTTCACCGGGGGCAATGGGGTCTTTCGTGTAGTTGGCCGCCGTGCAACCGCATCCGGGACGGACGTTGGTCAGCTGCAAAGGCTCGTTACCGACATTCGTGAAAACGAATTTGCCAGTTACTTTGCCGCCTTCTTCTTTGATTTTTCCGAAATCGTAAGTGGTGTTTTCGAATTTGATTTCGGGTTGCGCAATGCAGAAAATGGCTGACATTACCGCAATGAATAACAAACTTAACTTTTTCATTTTGAGTTGTTTTTTATTGTTTTTATATATGATTTATATCCTTGAATTAAGCCGGCAAAAGTACAATTTTTTCTCCGAATTGGTTTAAATTTATTCCGTCAAAATTACCGGACGACATCAGAAGCAGCACCGACTTGTGCCAATCCGTTGTCAGCAGGGCGTTTTGAAGCTTTTCGGAATCGTTGAAAACGTGCAAGTCGTCGCGTTGGAATGCCTTGTAAATCATCTCCGGATGGATGGGCGGCAGCTTTTTGTGGTGCACGGCGGCGGGAGAATAGTAAACCATGGCCACGTCCGCCTCGTCCATCGCATGGGCGTATTGCTGCAGGAACTCCTCGGTCAGACTGCTGAAGGTGTGCAACTCCATGCAGGCCACCAATTTGCGGCCGGGATACTGTTCGCGCACGGCGTCGATGGTGGCCTTGAGCTTGGACGGTGAGTGCGCGAAGTCTTTATATACGGCGCATTCGTCGGTTTTGGCCACCAGTTCGAGACGTTTGGACGCGCCTTTGAAGGAGACGATGGCTTCATAGAATTGTTCGTCGGTGAGCCCCAGGGCGTTGCAGGCCAATCTCGCTGCGTTGATGTTCATCAGATTGTGCTTGCCGAAGATCTGCAGCGGGTAGGATTTCTCGCCATGTTTGAGGTAGGTGACGCCGTCGCGGATGTAGTACGGGTGCACGCCGTAGGGCTTGCGGGTGGTGCTGGTGATGCGGTCGCCGAGCTTTCGCAGCTCCTCGTCTTCCTGACAGTAAATGAGTTGTCCGTCGGCCGGAATCATCTTGGCGAAGATCTCGAACTGCTCCACGTAGTTCTCGAAAGTGGGGAAGACGTTGATGTGGTCCCATGCGATGCCGCTGATTATGCCGACGGTGGGCTGATAGACGTGGAATTTCGGACGGCGGTCGATGGGGGAGGTGAGGTATTCGTCGCCCTCGATGACCATCACCTTGGCGGTGTCGGAGAGGCGTACCATGACCTCGAAGCCTTCCAGCTGCGCCCCGACCATGTAATCGCATTCCACATGCTGGTGCTGCAGCACGTGGATGATCATGGAGGTGATGGTGGTCTTGCCGTGGCTGCCGCCGACCACCACACGGATTTTGTCTTTGCTCTGCTCGTAGAGATATTCGGGGTAGGAGTAGATGCGTAGTCCTAACTCTTTGGCTTTCAGAAGCTCCGGATTGTCCTCGCGGGCGTGCATGCCAAGGATGACAGCGTCGAGTTCGGGCGTGATTTTCTCGGGATGCCAACCGATGTCGTCTGGCAGGATGCCGTATTTGGCGAGGCGCCCCTTGGCAGGGTCGAAGATTTCATCATCCGAACCGGTGACTTCAAAACCTTTGATTTTGAGGGCGATGGCCAAGTTGTGCATGGCGCTGCCCCCGATGGCGATAAAATGTACTCTCATTTGGTGATAATGGTTATTGGTTATTGGTTATTGGTTATTGGTTATTGGTTATTGAAGGGGGGTGATAGTGGGTGGTTGATAGTTGATAGTAGTTGGTAGTTAGACGTGCCGTTAACGAAAAAGTTGAAAATTTATTGTAAGAAATGTATGTGTCGGATTTTTATGTACCTTTGCAGTCTGAAATTATGGATGTACTATATGTTGATAATGAGTAAGATATGGTTTGAATCAACCCCGATGTCGCACCAGTTTCCGATGAATGTATGATGAAAGTCACGCTCTTGGGAACCGGAACTTCGCAGGGGGTGCCCGTGGTGGGGTGCCAGTGTGATGTGTGCCAGTCGGCGGACCCGCGCGACAAACGCCTGCGCACCTCCGCATTCGTGGAGGTCGATGGCGTGCATCTGCTTATCGACACAGGGCCTGATCTTCGTCAACAGCTTCTGCGCGAGCGTATTACGGATGTCGATGCGGTGCTGCTCACCCACGAGCACAAGGACCACCTCGCCGGTCTCGACGACATCCGCCCCATCTATTTCCGCCGCAAACGCCCTATGGACATCTACGGCATGCAGCGGGTGCTGAACGTGGTGCGCAAAGATTACGACTACGCTTTCAAGGAACATCCATATCCCGGTGCGCCATCGTTCCAACTGCACCCCATCCGCCACGAAAGTTTCTTTGTGGGGAATGTTGAAATCCAGCCCGTTCAGGTGCGCCATCTGACCCTGCCCATCCTGGGCTACCGCATCGGAAAGTTCGCCTACATCACGGATGCCAGCTTTGTGGCGGATTCCGAGATGGCGCTTCTTGACGGTGTGGAAGTCTTGGTGGTGAACGCGTTACACCATGAGAAACACTATTCCCACTTCAACCTGGAGCAAGCCTTGCAGTTTGTGGAGAAGGTG
This sequence comes from Bacteroidales bacterium, assembly GCA_016281255.1. Taxonomy (GTDB): domain Bacteria; phylum Bacteroidota; class Bacteroidia; order Bacteroidales; family WCHB1-69; genus F23-D06. The sequence goes on along the minus strand of JAEEIG010000160.1, from coordinate 17,726 downwards.
GGACCGCAACGCGCCTTCCTGACGCACTCCTCCCACCACATGGGACTTTACGCCGATGTGGAGAAAACCTTGCCGCCGCACGTCACCTTGGGCTACGATGGACTGCAGTTTACTATCGATAAATAGATACAACCTTTCGCTTGCGCAGCGTCTTCCCCGTGCGCAGGTTCCAGCTTTCGATCTGCATGACATACATGCCCGCAGGCGCGGGCGCTCCGTTGTTGTCGTCGCCTTCCCAGCGGAAAAAGGATTCGTTTCCGCATAAAACATTGTTGGCCAGATGTTTGACGGGGTGCCCGCGGCTGTTGTACACCACGATGCTCACCCGGTTTTCTTCCTCTGGGAAACGGCAGATGACCTCGGCGTAATCCTCGGATCCGTCGTTGTCGGGGGAGATGACTTCCGGCAGCACGGCAAATTCCGCTTCCGACTCCGCGCAGCCCGCCTGCGAATTGCGGTAGCCGGGCGTTCCGTAGCCAGCACTCTCCGCCGCCGACCGCCAGTTGCTTTCCTCTTGCGTCGGACGGTCCGGATAGAGTCGCTCCAACGCAACACCCTTGCTGGTCAACAGTTTGGAGTAATGCATGTTCTCGTTGTACGCCAACCGGTCGATCCGGCGCAAACTCTTGTCTGTCAAATGGACGACCCCCTGGCTGATGGCGAAATCGGGCAGCGAGTCGCACTGAATCAGCCGCCGCTCATCCTTACATACATATTGTTCCAGGGTGACTGCCCGCTGTCGGCACAGTGTAACGTACTCTTCCGGATGCAGTTGCCATCCTTTGGAAACCGCCACTACGGCCTTCTGGGGCAGCGTGTCGCCTCCATAGCCGACTTTCACCTCCTTCATGTCGATGATGTGCCCCGAACGGTTGTGGATTTCTAAATAGTCGGCACCGGAACCGTCCAACGGATTGGTCAGTATTTCGTTGATTACCAAATCGTTCTCACCGGGTGGGCAAGCGATGCCGAATGGAATTTCCTCTTCGGTTGGATGGCTGTTCCCCCCGCAATCCAAGATGTTCCCCCGACATGTCAGCCGGTAGCTGATCCCGGGCTTGACAGGCGCTGAGAAGAGGAGGTCCACCGAAGAAAATTCGGGGGCTGTCTCTTTGATTGCCAGAATGTCCAATGAAGGCGATGTTTGAAAAACGGATACATCCTGCGTGATGCTTTGATCCACGGTCTGTGACCAGTGGACACGCAAGGTGAGCGAGTCGATCATGGTGACCCCTGAAATTGTTGGCAAGATGTTGCTGTTCAGTATGTTGCGAATGGAGTTTGGCCGTCCGGGAGTGCCGCCCGAGGGGTCGGTGGAGGAATCCCAATTCCACTCGCCCGCGCATGGCCACCCTGTGTCGATCATCTCCAACGACCATCCTCCTTCCTGCTTGATGGCTTCGGTATGCCACGACCGCCTGAAGTTCACATGATGAATCACTTTCCCGTCTTTGTCGGACAAGGTCAGCGTTTGTCCGCCGTCGGTGACGGAAAGCGACGAGAGCGTGACGAGGTGGTCGCAGAAGGGCGCGAACTCCTCCTGATGCTTCTGTGCGATAATCACGGCGTAGCCGTTGCTGTCAAGCGCGATGTCGGGCAGTTTTTTGACGGTGTTCCCCAATTTCAGCTGCCAGTTTTGCAGGTTGACGGGGTGGGGGAGTCGGTTGTGCAACTCGATATACTCCACCGCCGGCAGTCCGGTTTGCGGGGCCGGCTTAGCCATGATTTCGCTGATGAGAATGTCGTAACGGCTTGGTCCTGAGTCTGTTTGTCCCAAAAGCCCATTTTGGATCCCTAAAAAAATTTCAAGAAGCAACAATGCTTTCAAAGTTTTTACGTTCATAGTTTTTTTGTTTAGGTTTTATGTTTGCAAAAATACTACTTTTGCAGCGAAAATCAAGTATTGTTGATAACTTTTTTATAAATAGTCAAGAAAATATGAAAATTGCCCTTGTCGGAGCCACCGGTTTAGTAGGTGGAGTGATGCGTAAAGTGTTGGTGGAAAGAGGATTCGCGGATTGTGAGTTCATTCCTGCCGCTTCGTCGAAATCCGTCGGAAAGACGGTGATGTTTGGAAATCGCGATGTGTCGGTCGTCTCTGTGGAGGAGGCCGTCAGTCGCAAGCCCGATTTCGCCATCTTCTCGGCCGGAAGCGCCGCGTCGCTCGAGTACGCGCCCAAGTTCGCCGCTGTCGGCACCGTGGTCATCGACAACTCCGCCGCTTGGCGCAGCGACCCGAAAATCCCGCTCGTGGTGCCCGAGATCAACGGCGACGTCATCACCCCGGCCGACCGGATCATTGCCAATCCGAACTGTTCCACCATCCAGATGGTGATGGCACTGGCTCCGCTCCACAAACGGTTCAAAATCAAGAGACTGGTGGTTTCTACCTATCAGTCTGTGACCGGTACGGGCAAGAAGGCTGTGGATCAGCTGATGAGCGAGCGCGCCGGTCTGCCTTGCGAACCCGCTTATCCGTACCCCATTGACTTGAACCTGTTCCCCCATGGCGGTTCTTTTACCGAAGACGGCTACACCACAGAGGAAATCAAGTTGCTGAATGAAACCCGTAAGATTTTGAGGGATAACGATATACGAGTGACGGCCACGGTCGCCCGCGTGCCTGTCACGGGCGGGCATTCCGAAGCTGTGAATGCGGAGTTCTATCAGGATTACGACATCGAGGAAGTCTATGCGTTGCTGAACGGTATGCCCGGTGTGAAGGTTCTGGACACGCCTTCCGAGAATGTCTATCCGATGCCGAAATATGCCGAAGGCCAGGATGAAGTCTTCGTGGGTCGCATCCGCCGCGACTTCTCCCAGCCCAACACGCTGAACTTGTGGGTCGTGGCCGACAACCTCCGCAAAGGCGCCGCCACGAATGCCGTGCAGATCATGCAGTATATCATGCAAAATGTACAATAAAGCGCGACTCGTCGCGTTGTTGTTGTGTGTTTGATTGGAAATTAATACAAAACCTTACCATTATGTCAAAAAAATCAATTATTCCACTCTGTTTCGCGGTTTTGCTCGCTATCATGTGCGGAGCCTGCAATGACGACCCTGTGACGCCCGAACCCACGCCCGGACCCACTCCCGGTTCCGCGGAAGGCATCTATCTGGGAGTTATTGGTTTCAACAACCAGTTGTATGTCAAAGACATCAGTCTCTTGAACAGCTCCACTTACCAAAAATTCAATGATTTTATCAGCAATCTCACCCCTGGCAACGGTACGGCATTGTTTTATGCCGATTACACTGCCTTGAAGAAATTGAAGGCCTATCCCGCCCCCAAGGAACTGAAGAATGTGGCGTTGGTGACCTTCACGGACGGGTTGGACAACATCTCGACCGCCAACAGCCAATACGATCCCGAAGGCTATGGCAGCACCACGGCCTACCGGAACGCTTTGCACAACATGATCATGAACGATCCCGTCCATGGCGTGAATGTCGCGGCCTATTCCATTGGTCTGAAGGGTAGTGATGTCACCGACGAGGCCCAGTTCATGGAGACTTTGCGTAAGCTCTCCAGCAGCGACAACAATGTGTTCCAGGTGTCGAACATGGACGAGGCCATGGAGCGTTTCTCCGCAATTGCCTCCAGCCTCTATTCCATCTCCACCTCTGTGAACCTGGGTGTGAATGTGCCCGGCGGTTACGATGACGGCCAGCGTCTGCGTTTCACGTTCGACAATGTCTCTTCGGCGACCAGCTCCACGAAGTTCATCGAAGCCACCTATCGCCGCACCTCCAACGGCACCCGGACGCTCGACAACATCATCTATTACGGCTTCGCCCAAGGGGCAAACTCCATCCCGTCTTCCTCTTCCCAAGGTGCATATTACAAGTTCATGTTCCAGAATATGACCTATTTGGACGGCAGTCCTGTTTCCCAAACGGATTTGAACAATATCAAGCTGTGGAAGCAGACCAGCACGGGCGCGTGGGATAAAGAGACCGAGTTCAACCCGGCCAGCTCGACCACCGTTACGGAGGAGAAGAACAGCGCCATGATCATTCTCGTCCTCGACTGCACCACCTCGCTGGGCAGTGATTTCGTCCACATGCAGGAGAGCGCCAGACAGTTCGTCCAGACGCTCGCCAATGTCAACAATGGCAAGAAATAATTCAGAATAAAGAATTCAGAATCAAATTTGTATTTTTGCAATCTTGTATTCATGGGTATATGAAAAGAGTGAACTTACTGATATTCGGATTGTTGACGGTCACCTTTTTGTGTGCGCAACCCGCTCGCAACAAGGCTGTTATCGGTTTTTATAATGTTGAAAACCTCTTTGATACGATCAATGACCCGAACAAGGACGACGAGCAGTTTCTTCCTGATGGTGAAAATCGCTGGAATTCACAACGTTACGAGGCTAAGTTAAAGAGCCTCTCCAAGGTGATTTCCGAGATGGCGATGCTTGACGGCGGACTGGTGGTGCTGGGCGTTTCCGAGGTCGAGAACGAGCAGGTGCTGCTGGATTTGGTCGCCACGGAGCTGCTGGCGCCCTACCGTCTCTCGGTCTGTCACCACGAATCGCCTGACCGTCGCGGTGTGGATGTGGCCTTCCTCTATGACGCATCCCGCTTCAAGATTCTCAGTACCAAGGCTTTTCCGACGATAGTGCCGAACAATCCCGACTTCATCACCCGCGACCAGTGGCTGATGACCGGCATTCTGGACGGTACCGACACCCTTGACATCGTGGTCAACCACTGGCCTTCCAAGTCCGGTGGCGAGCAACGGAGCTTGCCTGGTCGTCTCGCGGCAGGGCAACTCGGTCGGCAGATTGCGGATTCCGTCCTCCAATCCCGTCCCAACGCCAAATTCATCTATATGGGCGATCTGAACGACAACCCCACTTCGAAGTGCATCCTGGCGGAGATGGGCACGAAAACCAAGCCCGAAAAGCTGACCGGCTACGACCTCTACAACCCGATGTGGAAGATGTTCCGCGACGGTCTCGGCTCCTACGCCTATCGCGATTCGTGGGAGATGCTCGACAATATCATCGTCTCAGGGGGGCTCGTGAACGCGGCTCCCGGCACCTACGGCTTCCGGTCCGCCAACATCTTCCGCAAAGGATTCATGTTCACGAAGACCGGCTCCTACATGGACTACCCCTACCGCACTTTCGCCGGCGGCAACTACCAAGGCGGCTACAGCGACCACCTGCCGGTGTACATTGTACTGACGAAATAGATTTGAGGACTGAATCTACTAATCCTGTTAACCCTCTAACCCTTAAACGAATTAACCCCAAAATATGAAAAGACTTGTCATTATCCCGACCTACAAGGAAAAAGAGAACATCGAAAATATCATCCGGGCGATTTACGACCTGATAGATGTCCATATTTTAATCATAGACGACAATTCGCCGGACGGCACGGCGGACATCGTGAAGTCGCTGATTCCCGAATTCGAAGGCCGCCTCTTCATCGAGGAGCGTACCGGCAAGTTGGGACTCGGGACCGCCTACATCCACGGCTTCAAGTGGGGGTTGGCGCGCGGATACGACTATCTCTTCGAGATGGACGCCGACTTCTCGCACGACCCGCACGACCTGCAGCGCCTCTTCGACGCTTGCGAAACGCAGAACGCCGATGTCGCGGTGGGTTCCCGTTACTGTCAGGGTGTCAATGTGTTGAACTGGCCGATGGGTCGTCTGCTGATGTCCTACTACGGATCCGCATACGTACGCACCGTGTTGGGTGTGCCTGTGAAGGACACCACCGCGGGCTTCATCTGCTACCGTGCGGACACGCTCAACGCCATCGATTTCGACAAGATCAAGCATATCGGCTACGGCTTCCAGATCGAGATGAAGTTCACGGCTTGGAAGTTGGGCTTTAAGATCGTGGAGGTGCCGATCATCTTCAAGGACAGGACGCTGGGCGTCTCCAAAATGAGCTCCGGTATCTTCCGCGAGGCCATCTTCGGCGTCATCGGTCTCAAAATCCGCAGCTGGTTCCGCAAGTGGAAGCGTGTCGATAACCGCGCAACCCTCAATAACCAATAACCAATAACCCATAACCCATAACCATTACAAGATGGAGTATTTCGTCGCGAAGACCTTTGCCGGGCTGGAGAACGAGCTTTTCAAGGAACTGCACGCCTTGGGCGCGCAGAACTGCCAGAAACTGAGCCGCGCGGTCGCCTTTGAGGGCGACTTGGAGATGCTGTATCGTGCCAACTACTTCTGTCGCACGGCATTGCGCATCCTTTGGCGGCGCAAGCGGTTCACCTTCAAGACCAACCGTCAGTTCTACGAGCAGGTTTACGACTTCCCTGCCGAGGAGGTGCTCTCGCCCGACGGCACTCTGGCTGTGCACGCCACAATTGTCGATTCCATTTTCAACACACCGCTCTATGCCTCCGTGTTGGCGAAAGACGCCATCTGCGACCGCTTCCGTGAGAAGTACGACCGCCGGCCTTCCGTTGACAAGGATTTTCCGGATGTGCAGTTCCATCTGCATGTCTATAAGGATGAAGCCCAGCTGTTTATGGACAGTTCCGGCGAGTCGTTGCACAAGCGCGGCTACAAGGTCCGCAACCATCCTGCACCGCTCAACGAGGTAACCGCCGCCGCCATGATCAGGATGAGCGGCTGGAACGGCGCCTGCGACTTTGTCGATCCGATGTGCGGAGGCGGCACCCTGCTCATCGAGGCGGCCATGCAGGCGCTGAACATCCCCGCCGGCTTCTACCGCAGGGAATATGGCTTCTATCAGTGGAAGAACTTCGACCGCCAGCTGTGGAAAAAGGTTCGCGACGAGGCCGACATCAAGGATGATGTCTCCATCAACTTCTACGGTTCCGATATCGACGGCCGCTTCCTCGATATTGCCCGTGCCAATGTGCAAAAGGCCCGGTTGCAGGATTTTATCGTTTTGGAGAGACAGGAGATGCAGCGTTCCTATCCCGAAAACAAACCCTCCGTGGTGATGATGAACCCGCCTTACGGAGAGCGGCTTTCCGTGGACGACATCAGCACCCTCTACAAGGAGATGGGCGACGCGCTCAAAAACCGCTATGCCGGCTGCAAGGCCTACATCATCAGTTCCGACAAGGAGGCGCTGAAACACATCGGGCTGAAACCCTCCCGCAAATGGCCCTTGCTGAACGGCTCGCTGGAGTGCATGTTCCAGGAGTATGAACTTTTCGCGGGCGACCGCAAACAACACGTGATTCGACAAAAGAACGCTGAATGAGAAGCAGACTACTGATATTGACGGTTTTCCTCTCCCTTTCCGGAGTCGTGTTCGCGCAGAACAAGTACAGTAACGAGTTTCTGTCGTTGGGCCTGGGCGCGCGCGGTCTCGGCATGTCGAACACGATGTGCGCGTTGACCGACGACGTGACCTCCGCCTACTGGAATCCCGCCGGTTTGACCCGCATGGACAAGCGTTACCAGCTTGCGCTCATGCACGCCGAGTATTTCGCGGGGATCGCCAAGTACGACTACGGCGGACTCGCTTTCAAGATCGATTCGAGTCAGGCGGTGGCCTTCTCCTATATCCGTTTCGGTGTGGATAACATTATGAATACGACACAATTGATTGACGATCAAGGAAATGTGGATTACGACAGGATCACCTACTTCTCCGCTGCCGACAATGCCTTCCTGCTGAGCTATGCGTATGCGTTCCCGCAGGTGAAAGGTTTGTCGTTGGGCGCGAATGCCAAGATCATCCACCGCAAAATCGGACAATTTGCCAAATCCTGGGGCTTCGGGCTTGACTTCGGGCTGCAGTACCACCGCAACGGTTGGCAGGCCGGCTTGATGCTCCGTGACGGCACCTCCACCTTCAATGCGTGGCGTTACTCGCTCACCGACGACGTGATCGCCGTTTTTGAGGAGACGGGCAACGAGATTCCCGAGAACGATCTGGAGTTGACCGTGCCCGCGCTGTTGTTGGGCGGCGGCAAGACCGTGCATTTCGGCAAGGGTTTTCACGGCACTTTCGCCATCGGCTTGGATTGCACCTTCGACGGGAAGCGAAATTCGTTGATAAAGAGTGATTTCATGAGCGTTGACCCGCATGTGGGCATGGAGTTCGACTACAAGAAGATTGTGGCGCTGCGCGTGGGCGTCGGCAATTTCCAGTGGGAGCCCGATTTCGACGGGAAGCAGAAGGTGACGCTGCAGATCAACTTCGGCGTCGGGGTCTGTATCAAGAACGTGGTCACCCTCGACTATGCATTCACCGATTTGGGGAACCTCTCCATCGCCCAGTATTCACACGTCATTTCATTAAAAGTAGCCATTGATAAGTTCAAAAAATAAGACATGCCAGACAATCAGAAAACGATTACCATTCAAAAATTCCCCTTTTCGGAGGCGCAGTTCAGGCAGAGAGTGAAGAACGACACCACGTTCACCTATTCGGGGGACGAGGAGCTGGCGATGTGCAAGACCATATTGGGAAGCATCGACCTGACCACGTTGGAGGGGTCCGACACGGAGGAGAAAGTGCGGAAGTTGTGCGACACGGCCGTCTCTTTCCGAGACGAGGGTAGGCAGATCCCGGCGCCGGCTTCCGTTTGTGTCTATCCGCCGTTTGTGGCGGTGGCGAAGGAACAGCTTCAGGGAACGGGCGTTCATGTGGCCTCTGTGGCGGGTGCGTTCCCGTCGGGTCAGCTGCCCATTCGGCTCAAAATCGCCGAAGTGGAGTACGCTGTGGCGCAGGGGGCGGACGAAATCGACATGGTGATTTCGCGCGGGGCGTTCCTTTCGGGACGCTATCAGCAGGTGTACGACGAGATCCGCGCCATCCGGAAAGCATGCCCTCGGCAGAAGCTGAAGGTGATTCTGGAGACCGGCGAGCTGGAGACCCCGCAGAATATCTACCGGGCCTCGCAGTTGGCCATCCATGCCGGGGCCGATTTCCTGAAGACCTCCACGGGTAAAATCGCTGTAAATGCCACACCTGAAGCGTTTTGGGTGATGATGCTGGCCATTCAGCAACATTATCAGAACACTGGAGAGAAGGTGGGAATCAAGGTTGCGGGCGGTGTCTCAACCCCCGAACAGGCCTATACATATTTGCATATTTGGCGGCAAAATATGGGCAAAGACTGGCTCAATCCCGACCTCTTCCGCGTGGGCACGAGCCGCCTCGCCACGAAGATTTTTGAAAAAATTCAAGAAATTTTTCTATAAGTGTTGGATTATAAAGAAATTATTGTATTTTTGCAGCCCGAAATTTTGAAGGAAAAAGTAAGTGAATTTAATATAGTTACAAACTTTAAAAACACATTAAGATTATGACTAAAGCAGAAATTGTTAATGAAATTTCCAACCGCACCGGTTATGAAAAAAACAGCGTTCAAATTATCGTTGAAGCTTTCATGGAATCCGTGAAAAAAACCATGGTGAACGGTGAAAATGTATATTTGAGAGGCTTCGGTAGCTACATCGTGAAACACAGAGCTGAAAAAACTGCCCGTAATATCTCGAAGAACCAGACCATTACGATCAAAGCTCACAACATCCCCGCTTTCAAACCTTGCAAGGATTTTGTCGAAGCTGTTAAAAAGAACACGAAATAATTCTAACATCAATAATTTTTCATTATGCCTAGCGGAAAAAAACGTAAACGTGCGAAAATGAACACGCACAAGCGCAAAAAAAGACTCAGAAAGAACAGACATAAGAACAGATAGTCTGTTTGCGCGGTATCAAACATTGAAAACTAAATGACTTCGTCGCAAGTCATTTAGTTTTCTTCTTTATGTATATGGAGAACAAACAAGAAGAAATCACTAAAGAAATTATCATCACTTCGCATACGAACGAAGTCCAGGTGGCTCTGTTGGAAGACAAGAAGTTGATGGAAATTCATACCGAGAAGTCCTCCTCGCAGTTCTCTGTCGGGGACATCTACCTCGGGAAGGTGAAGAAAATCATGCCCGGGCTGAATGCCGCGTTTGTGGATGTGGGAAGTGAGCGCGAAGCCTTCTTGCACTATCTCGACTTGGGAGTGAACGGCCGGACGGTCAACGCCTTTGTGAGCCAGGCCATCACGACAGGGAAACGCAGCATCAGCAGAGTGCAATATCTGGAGGAAATCCCTAAAAACGGAAAAATCAGCGATGTGCTGACCTCAGGCCAGCAGATCATGGTGCAGGTGGCCAAGGAGCCGATTTCCACCAAAGGACCCCGTATCACGACAGAAATCTCTTTTGCAGGCCGCTATTTGGTGTTAGTGCCCTTTGGTGACAAAGTGTCCGTTTCCCAGAAAATCAAGAGTAGCGAAGAACGCAAGCGTCTGCGCACCGCCGTGCAGAGCATCCGTCCGCGCAACTTCGGCATCATCATCCGTACCGTCGCCGAGAACAAGTCCGTGGAAGAGCTTTCCGCGGATCTGGACATGCTCCGTTATCGTTGGGACACGACCGTGGAGAACCTCTTCGCCTCGAAAGCCCCCTTGCGCCTCGCCCAGGAGGAGAACCGCATCGCCTCGTTGCTGCGCGACTTCCTCAACGACTCCTTCCATGCCATCTACGTGGATACTCAGGAGGTCTTCACCGAGGTGAAGAACTACCTGCATGTGCATGCGCCCGAGAAAGAGGAAATCGTGAACCTCTACAAAGAGAAACAGCCCATTTTCGACCACTTCAACGTCGCCAAGCAGATAAAAGGCTCTTTTGGCAAGGTGGTCACGGTGAAGAACGGCGTCTATCTGATTATCGAACACACGGAAGCCATGCATGTCATCGACGTGAACAGCGGCAATCGCGTGAAATCCTCCCAAACTCCCGAGCAGAACGCCTTGAATACCAATATGATCGCGGCCCAGGAGATTGCCCGGCAACTGCGTTTGCGCGACATGGGCGGCATCATCACCATCGACTTCGTGGATCTGCACGATCCCGTGAATAAAAATACGCTGAACAAGGCGATGGCCGAGTTCATGCGCAACGACAAAGCCAAACATACCATCCTGCCGCTCAACAAGTTCGGATTGATCCAGATCACCCGTCAGCGTGTGCGTCAGGCGACTATCATTGAGAACACCGAAGTGTGCCCGACCTGCAAAGGCACCGGCAAAATCAAACCTCCGATTGTCATCGAGGACGAGATTTCCAACGCGTTGGATTTTCTGTTCGACAAACAGCACGAGCCCAAGATCACCATCGTGGCGCATCCGTTTGTCTATGCTTACCTGACCAAGGGGTTCCCGTCCATCCGCTTGAAATGGAGTTTCAAGTATAAGAAATATGTCAAGATCGTCTCGAACCAGAGCAGCCGCTTGACGGAGGTGCACTATCTCAATGAACACGGCGAAGATATAGTCCTGTGGAACGAACCAGCACGAGAATAGCATGACGGAGTTTCCACCGGAGATAATGACGAAAATGGAACGCTTCTGCGCCTGGCAGGAACGTTGTGAAAATGACGTGAGAAGGAAACTCGCGTCATTTTCTTTGTCTGACGGACAGCAGGACGCGATTGTCAAGATGTTGAGGGAGAACCGTTTCCTCGACGATGAACGATATGTGGAGTCGTTCGTGCGCAGCAAGGTGAAGGCCTCTTGGGGGAAACAGAAGATTGTGGCGGCCTTGCGGGCCAAGCGGATTTCGCCGGTGCTGGTCGAGCGTTACAGCGCCCGGATTCCCGCCGCCGACTACCAGGAACAGCTCCGCTCCGCCATCGAGAAATGGCAGCGCCAGCACCCCGATGTGGCACGCGCCCGCGAAAAGCTGATCCGCCACCTCCTCTCCAAAGGCTACGGCATTGACGAAATCATGACCCAATTAAAATGCTCGAATAATAACGAATAACCCCAAATAATAATAAAAACACTTTCCGGAAAGCCCTGTAGGGGCGGCGTATGCCAGCCCAGGGTGAGCAAAGCGAGCCCTGGGGACGGATGACGATGAATAATCGATAAAAAACGATGAATAATCGATGAAAAACGATGAATAGAAAAACGATAATGATCATCATGGCGGTAGTGTTGGCCGTCGTGTCAATAGTGGCCAGTATCTCCACCAAAGGGAAGGCGGGGTCGCGGACGGGTGATGCCGCCTGTTCCGCGCAAACGTCTATGGTAACGGATAACGCGCTCGAAATCCCCGCCTACACCCGCCCGCGCGCCCATTCCCAACAAATCTCCCACAAAGCCTATACGGTAGATTACAACGAGGAGTGGCGTCTGGCGAATTGGGTGGCCTATTCCCTTGACAGTAGCCAAACGAAAGGGCCTGTGGAACGGTACACCAAGTTCGACCCCGACCCGCAGGTGAAGGGCGCGACCGCGCAGTGGTGGGACTACAAGAACACCCGTTACGACCGCGGCCATTTAGTGCCCGCCGGCGACATGAAGTGGGACGAGACCGCCATGCGCGAGTGCTTCTACCTGAGCAATATCTGTCCGCAAGACCATGCTTTCAACGAAGGCGACTGGAACTATTTGGAGAACCGCGTCCGCGGCTGGGCCAACTTCCACGGGAAAGTCTATGTGGCCTGCGGCCCCGTCGTTTCCGAGCATCCCGAGACGATAGGGGAGAACTGCATCGCCGTGCCCGACTCCTTCTACAAGGTTGTGCTTTGCAACATGCGCGGCACCTGGAAGGCCATCGGCTTCGTCTATGCCAATAACGCCACCCATCACAACCTGAACCACTATGTACGCACGGTTGACGATGTGGAACACCTCACCGGTATCGATTTTTTCAGCCAACTGCCCGACGATGTCGAGAATCCAGCGGAAAAGGAGGTGGACTGGGCCGCTTGGCGTATCAGACAATAGTCAAAGTCATCGTCATAGTCAAAGTAAAAAAAATGTACCTTTGCCAAAATTTTCGAGACAATGAAAAACACCGTTAAAATCTATTGCAAGAATATCAACAAGGAAGTTGAAGTGCCCTGTGGAATCACGCTTCAGGAGTTTGTGAGCAAAGCCAAGCTGAAGCCGGAAAACCCATATTTTGGCGCGTTGGTCAACAACAAGGAACGTGATATGTCGTTCAGTCTGACAAAACCGGCAATGGTCGATTTCTTCGACTATTACAGTACATACGGGCGGAACGGTTATGTCCGTTCGCTCTATTTCCTGCTTTTCCATGCCGTCGATTCCCTTCTGCCGAAGGAGGTGAAGCTTCGCATCAAACACTCCATTTCAGGGGGAAGGTATTGCACGTTGGAGAATCTGGACGGCCCCATTACCGAGAAGTTGGTGAAGGTACTCTACCTATACATGAAGGATGTGGTGAATCGCGATCTCCCCTTCATCCGTGAGGAGATGTTGACCCATGATGCCATCAAGGCATTTCAGGAGCATGGACTGGAAGACAAGTACGAGTTTTTCAAGAATCGCGACAAAATCTTCACTTCTGTCTATCAACTGGGCAAAAGCATCAACTACTATTATGGTTTCTTGCTTCCCTCCACCGGTTATCTGACCACTTTCGGCCTTGAGAAATACGAGGAAGGATTGCTGCTGAAATTGCCTTCCAAGAAAAATATCAATGCGATGGCCAAAACCCGTGTGTTTCCCAAGTTGTTCTCTGTCTATAAGTTAGACAAGCAATGGGTGGAATCTATGGGGGTGCCTTACGTTTTCAATCTGAACAAATATACCAACAGTGCCCAGATCCAGTCCGGGGTGCTGGTGGCCGAGGCTTATCAGGAGAAGCAGATGGCGCGGGTGGCGGACATGATCCACCAGCGCGGGGACGTGAAAATGGTGTTGATCAGCGGTCCCTCCAGCTCGGGCAAGACCACCTCGTGCCGCCGACTGTCGGTGCAGCTGGCGGTGTTGGGCTACTATCCGGTGCCGATTTCCGTGGACGACTTCTTTGTGGAACGCGATGAAACGCCCAAGGATGAAAATGGCGAGTATGATTTTGAAGCTTTGCATGCCATCGATTTGCCGTTGTTTAATAAAACGCTCAATCGACTGCTTGCGGGTGAGGAGGCCGAAATCCCCACGTTCGATTTCACCCAAGGCAAAAAAATATGGACAGGAAAGACTTTGCAATTGAGGGGGAACGCTATTTTGGTGATTGAAGGAATCCACTGCCTCAATCCCGAATTGACCGCGCAGGTGCCCGACGAGATCAAGTTCAAGGTGTTCGTGTCGGCACTCACCTCTCTCTCCCTGGATCGTCAGAATCCGATCCCGACTTCCGATAACCGATTGATACGCAGAATTGTACGCGACTATAACTATCGGGGATATTCTGCGGTGGATACGATACGCCGATGGCCCAGCGTGCGGCGCGGCGAAGAAAAGAACATCTTCCCGTATCAGGAGAACGCCGATGTGATGATCAACACCTCGCTGGTTTTCGAGCTTTCGGTGCTCAAACCCTACGCGATGCCGATCCTGTACGCCGTTCCGGAAACGGTTCCCGAATATGCCGAGGCCACTCGTTTGATCAAGATGCTCTCGTTCTTCAAGACAATCCCCGTCACCTCCCTTCCGGGAACCTCTATCTTGCGTGAGTTTGTCGGTGGTAGTTTCTTCACTCTCTGATGATCACGCTGTTAGGTTCCGGAAATGTGGCGACCTGGATCGCGCAACGGTTTCGGGATAATTCCCGCTTTCCGATTACGCAGGTCTATAGCCGGAGTTTGGAACATGCCCAAACGCTGGCCGAGTCGCTTGGCGCGCAAGCGATTAATGATGTTCGATTGCTGAATGCTGATAATCAGGTGTTTATTCTTTCACTTGCAGATAATGCTTACGAGGATGTTCTGCCGCAGTTGCCGTTTACCATGCCTGCAGCCTTTATGACTTCAGGCACGGTCTCCTGCCGTTGTTTGGCAAATTATTCTGATTCTTATGGGGTGATCTATCCTTTGCAAACTTTCACGAAGTCGCAGTTCATGCGCGGATTGACGGTGCCGCTCTGCCTGGAGTCCGATTATGCTGGCGACCGCAAAGAGCTGATGTGGGAGTTGGCACGGAATCTGTCGCCCGACTGCTACGAAGTGTCGGAATCTCAGCGAGCCCGACTGCATTTGGCAGCTGTTTTCGCCTGCAATTTCAGCAACGCACTCTACAATGTGGCCTATAAGTTGCTGAAAGAAAATGATTTGCCGTTTAAAATGCTGATTCCGTTGTTGCATCAGACAGTGCAGAAGATGAAGACATTGACGCCTGCAGAAGCGCAAACAGGTCCCGCCGCACGTCGCGACATGAACGTGATGCACAAGCAGATGGAATCGCTCGACGATCCGAGATACAAGGAGATTTACCGCTTAATGTCGGAATTGATTATGGACGCTTGAGAACCCTATCGGGTGGCGTTTAGAATGTCTTGGATGTCCTGTGACGAGAAATGGACATCGAAGGTGTTCACACTGTTGCCCGTTTTGGCGGGTTTGCCGTCCGGGAAAGGACTGGTGGTGTGATACCTGTAAATAAGATCATGACCGCTTTCGAGGAGGAGGGTTAAGTAGAATCTTAGCTCAGGATTTCTTGCCGAAAGCTGATTAAGAGCCTGTTGCCGTAAATTGCTTTTGGCGACAAAAACAGACTCGAATTTGTAAGCGATGATGAAATAGGCCACAAAACTCTTTTTCTCTATCAAGAACTGTTTCAACGTTGTGATGTTGTTGGTCTCAATCGGCAATTTTTTGTTCTGTTGATGGGTAAAGGCAACCAGCGCCTCTTGGGCGTCTCTCTTTTTGGCGGAGGCGCTTTTGTTTTTCGTAATGCGCTGTAGCTCTTGAACGGAAAAGTCGATGAGAGAGTCCGTTTGGCCGTCGGTCGGCAGGTGCATACGGATTCCTCTGTTATAAAGCGCCAAGTTCTCGAAAAGCGGAGTGTAGTGCCGAGTGAAACGGATATATTTTTCGAAAAAGGTTTTGTCCGGGAAATTTGTGGCAGGGGATGATAGGCAATAGACATGCAGCAATTCCGTATCCAGAATCATGCTGTCGATGGTGATGGTCCCATACGGATATGGACATTGCTTTTGGTTGAAGGATTCGATGTTTTGCTCGATATCGCGTATATTCAACTGTAAATCAGCTTGTTTAAGGACGGAGTCGCTGGCTGTCGCCCATCCGTGGATCTCGTCTGCAGAGAAAAAGAAGTCCAACGTTTCATTCGTCCGGTTGTTGTAATAGCGGCAGAGTTGCGAATAGCCGGCTGCGTCTAATAGATTCGGGAATTCGGTCAACAGGAACTGGTTGACGTGCCGTGTTCGTTCTTCCATGTAATTGGATTTCAAGTAGTTGAATGCATTGGTGTCTTTTCCGAATGTGGTGTAATAGAGAATCAGGGTGTCTTTGTTGTTTTTGATGGAATCCAAAGAGAAAGGCTCGTTAATGGCCCGAATCGGACATCTTTTGTTGTTGAAATGGCAGTAGTGCATGATGTTGTATTGGGCCTCCCATCGGGCCGAATTGGAATAGGCGGGGTCTTTGCGGTCGTTCCAAAGGTTCTGCGTCTCCTCCGGGGGGAAACAGAATGTACGTCGGGAATTGTCCGCGACCGCTATCTCATAAACAAACCCCTCGTTCCAACGAACCAGCTGCCGGTATAATTTCACAAAGGGGATCAAGTCAAACCTGTAGCGGATCAAGTTGGAGAAATGTTCTTTCAACTGTTCGTCATTTCGTCCGAAAAGGTACTCTTTGTCAAGGGTCATGAAGAAATGGAGGGTGGAGGAGAAGTATTTGACACTGTCCACGGTCAGGCCTGAGGTTACGTATGGGCAGCTTTTCCGATTGCTCTGTTCCACCTGTTTCGCGAAGGATTGGCGGTGCGCGGTCAATTCTTTGTCGGAGCGTTGGGCCGTGAGGGAATTTGTAAAGCTCATTGTAAACAGGATAAACGCCTGTAAAACAATTGCTTTTGTGCAAAATCGGCCGTGTGGTATCGGGAGTTTCATCATCGACTTGTATTTTCTGCAAAAATATATAAAGTTTGCGAGTTTAATACAAAATTTAACATTTTTTTGTCGCTTGGTTTCAGGAAGTTATCCAGATAAATTTGGCGTTTTCGATAATATTTTGCACTTTTGCGGCCGATTTTAAATTTGGTTAAAATATGTTTTTCAACCTCAAGAAGAAACTGATGTGCAGGGCGATAGACAAAAGGAATGGACAGCGTCCTTTCGATTATCAATATGCCGAGAATTTTTCACTCGAAGGTGTTGACGACCCTTGGATTAACAATTCCTACTATTTTTCTGCGCATGATGAAAAAATGTCCGTCTTTACGCGCTTGGGCAGGCGAGTGAACGCGGAGGAGACCTGGTTCGCAGTCTATTTGGACGGAAAATTGTATTCTTTGAAACAAGAGTTTTTCCCGCAGGGGCAGTCTCCCATCGTGGTTGAAAAAGCGGGTGAGGATTGGAGCATCGCGTATCAAGGCACCCTGAACGACCATGACGAAATCCTCTTTCAGGCAAAGTTTGTCGCCAAGCAGAACCCCGTCGATTTCACCAGCCACATGCCGGCGGCGCGGATGGCTACGGGCATGGCCAATGAGAAGTGGAGCAAGGCGTTTTTCGAAGAACTGCAGAACATCAGCGGGCAGTGCCACTATGAGCAGGAAGGAATTCTGGAAGGACAACTGACGTTGAACGGCAAAACCGTGGATTTTCAGCTGCCCTGCGTCCGCGACCACTCTTTCGGGAAGCGGGATTGGAACTACATGAACAACCACCTCTGGCTCATGGCGGTGGCCCCCGATCACCAGTTCAACTATTCGCTGGTCTCCTATCCGGTGATGAGCGTGTTGGAGGTGGG
>JAEEIG010000159.1 GCA_016281255.1 Bacteroidales bacterium | reverse complement strand
TGGTGACTTTGCACCTGACCGTCAATTATGGCACGCACAACGTGGAAACCGAGACCGCCTGTGAAAGCTACACATGGCACGGTCCGACTTACACGCAGACAGGCACTTCCACATACGCCTACGATAATGCCGCCGGTTGCGCCAGCGTGGATACTTTACACCTGACCGTCAATTACTGTACGCATAATGCTGTGACCGAAACCGCTTGCGAAAGCTACACTTGGCACGGTCAGACTTACATGCAGACGGGTACGTACACCTACGCATACGATAACGCTGCCGGTTGCGCCAGTGTGGATACACTGCATTTGACGATCAATGTTCCGGTTCACCAGAGCAGCACGGAGATTGCTTTCGATAGTTATACTTGGACGGAAGGCAACGGTCAGACCTACACCGCCTCCGGAACCTACACATACGAACATGCCGACGCCAACGGCTGTACGCAAGTGGACACCTTGCACCTGACGGTTTACTACTCCTCCGCCAGCGACATCTATGCCACCGCTTGCGAATCGTACGAATGGGACGGTCAGACCTATACCGCATCGGGCGATTATCCGCGCCACTATACCGACAGCCAAGGGGCGGACAGCACGGTGACCTTGCACCTGACGATCAATCACGGCACCCACGACGTGGAAACCGAAACCGCTTGCGAAAGCTACACTTGGCACGGTCAGACTTACACGCAGACAGGCATTTACACCTACGCATACGATAACGCTGCCGGTTGCGCCAGCGTGGATACCCTGCATTTGACGATTTACAATCCGGTAAATACGGCCACCACAGCTGAAATCTGCAGCGGCGACAGCTACGACTTCTTCGGCCAGACGCTGACAGTGTCGGGTGTCTATACCCACACGATGCAGACCGTCCACGGCTGTGACAGTGTGATCACGCTGACCTTGACGGTGAATGCGACTACCATTAGCGATACCACGGCAGAGGCTTGCGAAAGTTTTGTGTGGGAGGGTGAAACCTATACGCAGTCAGGTGATTACACCATCACCCTGACCAATGCCGCCGGTTGTGATTCTGTCGTGACGTTGCATTTGACCGTGAATCCGACTTACGACATTGATGTGTACGACACCGCTATGCGCGAACACGAGTACACTTTCGGAGACTTCACGATAACCCCGTCCGACAGCGGTACGTACACCTATGACTTCCAGTTCTCTACGGTTAACGGCTGCGACAGCACTGTGCACCTCATTCTCTATGTTCAGTACAACGACGGCGTTGCGCCATACGAGTCGGTGGAGGTGGAGGTCTTCCCGAATCCCGCCCATACCACACTCAACATAAAGGGTGAAAACATGCGACAGATTCTAATCTATAATACTGATGGTCAGTTGGTTTACGCTTTGGATGATTTGTCCTTGGACATGAAGACGATTGATGTCTCTCGTTTCGCTGCTGGGCAATATATGGTGAAAGTCCTCTTCGGCAATAAACAAACCGTCACCAAGAAAGTCATTGTAAACCGTAAATAAACACTATATACAATATTACAATATGGCAACAAAGAAAATTCTCATAATGGCAACCCTTTGTTTCGGTTGCCTGTTCCCCCTGCAGGCGCAGAAACAGATTTCCGCCAAGTTGGATTCCGTCACCGTGTTCCTGCGCGGTGCCACCTTGTACCATTCAGCAAGCGCCACGCTGAAGAGTGGTTCTCAGGAGATTGTCATAGACGGGCTGAGCCCCGACATTGCCCTGAACAGTTTGAAGGTGCAGGCGAACGGCGTGCTTATCTCTGCGATGGAGTTCGAAAAGGACTACATGACCCCGAAGGAGGAGACCGCCAAACTCAAAAAGCTTTCCGACTCTCTTGAATATTACCAAAAACAGCTTCAGGAGGCGCGCGACGAGCTTGTCGTCCATCAGCATCTGCTCAAGATGCTCACTGACGGCACGCTCAACAACATGGAGAAGAAAGACGGAACGGTGACCGTTGCGGAAATCAATGCCAACATGGAACTTTACACATCCAAGGCCAAAACGCTCCAAAGCAGTGTCAATCAGGACAACAAGAAGATTGAAAAGTTGGTGGAGACCGTGAACCGGCTGAAAATGCAGATCAATCAGGACAAGCAGGGCAGCGATGTGGAAACCGGTGTGGTTTATCTCTCCGTCAGCGTGCCGAACAACGTCACCACGGTGTTCAACATCAGCTATTACACAGAAGATGCTGGCTGGCAACCCCACTACGACATCAACATTCCTGGATTGGACAAGCCCATCACGATGCAAGCGAAAGCCGAGGTGCAGCAGGTGACCGGACTTGACTGGAACAACGTGCGGCTCACCCTGTCGAATGCCAAACCCAACCGCACCAACACCGTGCCGGTGTTCAGAACATGGTTTCTGCGTTTCGCAAATCATTACTCATCTGACATGTCATCTGTACGCAGCAATGTCGCCTCCAATTATGCATCGAGTTCAAATGTGAGCGCTGCCTTGTCCAGTCTCGAAGGTGTTTCGGCGACTGAAGGGAAGAGCAAAAAGGTGATCTCTACCCGAATGGAGGATTATATCAGTATTGACGAACAGGATATCCATGTGAACTACAAGATTGCCGTGCCCTACAACATTCCTGGCAACGGCAACGAGCAACTTGTAGATTTGATGAACTACAACCTTGAAGCCGAGTACAATTACTATTGTGCGCCAAAGCTCTCGACGGAGACATACTTGATAGCGACTCTCGACGGTTTGGAGAAGTACAATCTGCTTTCGGGACCCGCCACGGTCACCTTCAACAACACCTTTGTCGGGGAAACTTACCTGAACCCGAATTCTACGCAGAACAAAGTGACGCTGACCCTTGCCACCGACCCGCGCGTGACCGTCAAGCGCGAGCTGCAACGTGACTACAGCAACACGAAGCATGTGGGCAGCACCACCACCGAGACCCGTTCGTACCTGATCACCGTTCGCAACAACCAAAACCGCAGCGCGAAGCTGACCCTCAAGGAGCAGTATCCCATCTCCAACGACAGGGACATCGAAGTGAAGGTGTCGGAGGTGAAGCCAGCTGCCACTTACGACAAAACCGATATTGGCGTGTTGACATGGGAACTGAACCTGGGCGCCGGCGAGACCCGCACCTTCGTGGTGACCTACAGCGTGAAGTACCCGAAAGACCGGGCAGTCGCATGGTAGTTGCACGTTTACACGCTTAGGAGCTTACACGTTTACACGTATAAGCCGCTAAGCGTGTAAGCCCCTAAGCTCTTTATTAACAAACGCCTTTTCATTTTGTTGAAAAAAAAAATCGTAAGGTGTTGATTGTATGCAAAAAAAGACTATTTTTGCCGCCAATTTGATAATGTACGCTTACGAGGTGCTTGTCAAAGTGTTAAGTGATTGAATATTAGACAAATATAAAGTAATATAAAGACAAAAATAACAATGAGTGTAAAACAGAAAAACGCAGCAATCGCGCGTAAAGAAGCAATGAAAACGGTGTATCTGGCCCGATTAGTGGATAATCCGACCTCAC
>JAEEIG010000158.1 GCA_016281255.1 Bacteroidales bacterium | reverse complement strand
GAGAAGAACAGCGACAAGCAGGAGGACCAGAACCTGCATCGCGAGCAGTTCAAGATCGGCGACGACCGCTCTTTGGGCGAGATCATCGACGAACTGTTGGACAACAACTTCATCCCGAGTTTCTGCACCGCCTGCTACCGTTTGGGCCGCACCGGCGAGCACTTCATGGAGTTCAGCGTGCCCGGCTTCATCAAACGCTACTGCACGCCCAACGCCATCCTGACATTGTCAGAGTATCTGGTCGATTACGCCACGCCCGAAGTGGCGGCCAAAGGCTGGAAGGTGATTGAAAACAACATGGTGAACGTGGACGAGAAATTCCACGACGAGCTGCTGAAGCGCATCGAGCGCATCAAGGCCGGCGAGCGGGATTTGTATTTCTAACCGTTGGCTGTTGGCTGTAGAGATTCATTTTATTTTTTCCAACTATATTGTTTGCAGAGACGCGCTGTGGCACGTCTCTGCTTTTTTATGGCGGAATCCTCTACATACGGTTGATTTCCATCTCTAACGTGATGCCAAACAAGGCGTTGACATCGTGGATGACAGCATCGGCCACGCCCAAAACCTCTTGCGGGGTGGCACCGCCGTGGTTGACCAATACCAAGGCCTGGTTCTTCCAGGTGCCGGCATTGCCCACGCGCTTGCCTTTCCAGCCGGCTTTCTCAATCAGCTGGCCAGCGGAGAGTTTTTTGTCGCCGTTGGGGGCGTCGTAAGCCACCAGGTCGGGATATTGCGCCTTCAAATCGCGGTATTTCCCGGCTTGGACGACCGGGTTTTTGAAGAAGCTGCCTCCGTTTCCGATAATGGCGGGATCCGGCAACTTCGCATCGCGAATGCGGCGCACACAGTCGGAAACATTGCGCAAAGTGAGCGGCATTTCCCTCTCTTGCAACGATTGCACCAACCCTTGATAGGTTAACGTGAAATGCTTTTCCGTTGAAAGTTGAAACCAAACGTAGGTGATGACGCAGTCGTTTTTCATCTCCTGCTTGAAGACGGAATTACGGTAGGCAAAGCGGCAGTCTGCATTCGTCAGCTCGAAGGGTTCACCGGTGGAGATGCGATAGCCTTGCACCTTGACAATGGTGTCCTTCACCTCCACGCCATACGCGCCGATATTCTGCACAGGCGCACTTCCCGCCAAGCCCGGAATGGCCGTAAGGTTCTCAATGCCATAGTATTCGTGCTCGATGCAGTATTGGATCAGATTGTCCCAAGGCTCGCCCGCCGCCACCCGCAACAACACTTTTTCACCGGATTTTTCCATCATCTCGATACCGCCGAAGACCGGATGCGCTATAGTGCCGTCGAAATCTTCGGTAAACAAGGTGTTAGCACCGCCTCCGAGTATGTAATACGGTCTCTGCCTCAACCACTCCTCCATGACGGCCGGCACCTCTTCCGCACTCTCCAACTGCACAAAACGACGAGCATACACCTCCATCCCGAAGGTGTTGTATGTTTTAAGATTTTGGTTTTCTGATAATTTCATGCATTAAAACATATAACCTACGTTAATGTAAAAGTTGGCGTAACCGTCGTTGTCGCGCTTGTCGAACGGTGCGGCCCAGTCGATAGAAAGGACAAAATTGTCGTTCATCATCAGCTTGAGGCCCAAACCGCCGGAAAAGTGCGGGCGGTAAACGTCCTTTTTTTCGTCAAAAACAATGTAATCGGAGAGATTGCCAAGATCAAACTCGGAATCGTTTCTCAGGATATTTTCCACTATCGTATTCCGGTCAAGACGATAGGGTTGAAGAACCAATCCCAAATCGACAAAGGGGTTCAGACCGATGGCGAAATGTTCTTTACCGATGTCGAATTTGTAAATGTTGAAACGGAACTCGACGTTAGCGAATGCATAGCCTTTGGAGGTAATGCGGTTCCGAAGAACACCCCGGTTGGTGTTCGATCCGCCGAGTCCTTCATATAACACTCTCTGAATAAACAAGTTGTTGTAATAATTGTTGATATAGAAGGGTGCGTTGCCGGCCACATTCAGTTGGGTGGCGAGACGATAGGCGAAAGTGATATAGTCCTTATATACGGGAACGAAATGGCGGAATGAAGCATTGAAAATCAAGCTGTTGGCAGCCTTATCCTCACCGAATCCCGCATAATAGGTCAGAAAAGCGTCGGCATAGATACCCTTTCTGGTGTTTTGCAGACGATCGCGGCTGTCGAAAGAGAGACCCGCATGCACAAAAGGATGCCAGCCACCGTTGGCCTCCGATGCTGTCAAGATGCCCCATTTCACGTACTTATCGTATAGTCCGTCCACGGCGGGCAACTGGTCCTCCTCCTTTTTGCCCTTGTTGAGCATGGCAAGGTTGACGGGCGCCACCATGTATCCGAGCACGCCGATGCCAGTGTTCCAATACCAATTGCCGCCAATATTCCCGTTAATGTCGGCAACCACGCGGAAAAGGTCACGCTGCGATTTGTAGAAGGCGCGGGAGATGTAGTCGTCGCTTTTCTTCTTGGCCCAACCGCCGTTATAGACGGTCTGGTAGCCATTGTAACCGTAGAAATCGCACAGTGCATCAGGCAGATACGAAACATCGACATTGAAACGGTGATTGGGAATCAGGTACTTGGAGTCGTAGGCGAAACGGAAAAGTCCCGACCGCTTGGTAGTGTAGGCGGCCTCGAAATAGAGCGAATGGAGATATTCGGGATAGGTGGAGCCATCGCCGAAATAATAGACGTTGCTCAAAACACCGTATTTGAAACCTTTGTCCACGTCGTAGGCGACACTGGGCAAAATGCCGAAGGTCCAACCTGTGCGGACCTCGCTTTTCTCTTTTTTGGGTTTGGGTTTTTTATCCCGTTGAACTGCTGTGGTGTCACCGTCGTTGGCGTATGTGGCGAGAGTGCCCATTAGAAGGGCAATAGTTAGGGTGAGAGTGATTCTTTTTGTCATATTTGTAGTATAGGGTTTTAAGGTTTAAAGGTGATGGTTTTTAGTTTATGGTTTATAGTTTATAGTTTATGGGTTATGGGTTATCGTGACGTTATTTATAAAACCTTAAACCCTAAACCTTAAACGGAATAGTTTCTCGGGCCGAATATCGCGCTGCCAATACGGATCAACGTGCTGCCTTCGGAAATGGCGATCGGGTAATCCTCCGTCATTCCCATAGAAAGTTCCTTGAAATCAGGATTTTGTGAAAAATAGCGGGTTTTGAGTTCTTCGAAAATCCGGCGGAGGTGGTGGAACTCGCGGCGCACCTGCGCTTGGTCGTCGGTGAAGGTAGCCATTCCCATCACACCGTCTATTTCCACGTTTTTAAGTTCCTGGAACTCTGCACTCTGCAACATATCTTCGCACTCCTCCAGTGTGAAACCGAACTTGGTCTCCTCGTCGGCGATATGGAACTGCAGCAGACAAGGGATGGTGCGCCCGTTTTTCACGGCGTACTTGTTGACCTCTTTCAGCAGGGGGAAACTGTCAATGCTGTGAATCATAGCCACATACGGGGCGATGTACTTGATTTTGTTGGTTTGCAGATGACCGATAAAATGCCACTCGATGTCTTGAGGAAGAACTTCGTGCTTGGCTTTCATCTCCTGGGCGTGGTTCTCACCGAAAACGCGCTGACCGTGTTGGTACAGCGCGGCGATGTCTTCCGCCGGTTTGAACTTGGAAACGGCGACCAAGCGCACGCCTGCGGGCAGGGAAGCCCTGATTTCGTCGTATTTTTCGATATTCATACGGACTCTGTTTAGTGACCCCGGCGGGATTCAAACCCACGACTTTCAGAACCGGAATCTGACGTTCTATTCAGCTGAACTACGGGGCCGATTCGAGGCGCAAAAGTACAATTTTTTTTTTATAACTTTGACTTTTGGATTTATGGATTTTGGCAGAGGGAGTTAGACCACTAAAGAGCAGACAATGAAGATGATGCTGGCGAATTGCAGGATATTGCGGGCGAGAAACCAGCGGATGGCGAACCATTCGAGGTGGTTCTCCGAAATCGCGTCCCAGTGCTCGATAGGACCGTACCACCATTGCCGTTTGAATTCACGGTCGGGGTGGTAGCAGAACTGGCAGAGAAGATAAAACAGCGTGACGGAGAGTGGCAGCAACAGGAAGATGGCGGAAAAAACCGGATGCAAATGTTTGAGAATCAGCGAAACGAGAAGGATGATATAAGGTGTGAAATTGAAAACGGCAGAAGCGGTCAGTTGCAACGGCTTGGTTTTCAGGACCTCGGCCAACGTTTTTTTCCCCACTTTTTTGTCAGTGGAAACCTCCATGACGGAGTGCGTGTACAGGATGTTGACCACCCAAAGTCCCACAGCCACAGAAACAACCCACACCCCCGTGTTGAGCGAACCGCATGCCGCATAATGCACACCGGCCATCAACAGCGGTCCGAAGATGAGGCCCGTGACCAATTCCCCGAGACCGCGGTAACAGAAACGGATGGGCTTCCCGGAGTAGAAAAAGCCGAGGAAGCCGGCACTCAGAGCAATATAGAACGGGATGAGCCCGCGTTTTGCGAAAACAATGCAGCCCAACAGCACAGCGGCGAGTCCGAAGAGGGAAGCCACGAAAAAGAGCTTTTTCGGGGTGACTTCGCCGGAGGTGAGATAGGGGCTCTTGGCGATACGCGCACGCTCGCCCTCGGCAGCCACCTGCTCGCGAACCTCCTCGCTCTTGAACTGGTAGTCGAAATAATCGTCGAAAAGGTTGACAGACAAGTGGGCCAGCGCCACCCCGATGACGGCCACAATGCCCAACCAAACGGAAAACGATTCATTGCCCGAGGCCATGAACACCGCGACCAACGCGGGCAACATGCTTTGCGGCAGCGCGAAGGCACGTGCGTTTTGGATCCAATAGAGAAGCTTTTTCATCATCTTGACCATTTCACATACACTATAAAAAAAACCACCCGTCCGTAAGAAAGGTGGCTTTTAGTACCGCGTACGAGAATCGAACTCGTATTGCAAGATTGAGAATCTTGATTCCTAACCGTTAGAAGAACGCGGCAGTTGAAATCGGCGGCAAAAATACATTTTTTTTTGATATAACGGCTTGTTTTCAAATTATTTTTTATCCAAAGGCGTAAGCTGAAAATTCTCACCGTAAAATCCCCTTACACCTGCTGTGAGAAATCTTTACAGCGGCCCTTTTGTTAGATATTTAGAGAATTGACAACCAATATTCCTGAAATTGAGTTGATCAGCAGAATCACGGGGAAGGGTTATATGATGCTCGTCGGAATCGCGGCCATCATCGGTACTCCAATTGCTGTCTGGCTTAGCGGCAAATACTTGGAACGTTTCGCCTACCGCATCGAACATTACGGATGGATCTTTGTAGTGGCGGTTGTGGTCACCCTGCTGCTGGCTTTCCTCTCCGTGTTGTGGCAAACACTCCGTGCCGCGAAGACGAACCCTGCGGAGGCGCTGAAGAAGGAATAGGAACGTGGTGCCCCGGTTTGTGTTTCCAAGTAATTTGAAACAACACGCATTGGTGTCATAATATTTTGTACCTTTGCTGAAGTGAATTGAATGTCATTGAAAGCTCGTAGCATCGTCATAGTAAGCTTGTTGCGTCGATGATGAGAGCAAGGATACTCGATTGATATTCGAATGATACACAATTCATATTCGATTGTTTTTCGAAAAAAATCGAATATCAATCGAATATCAATCGAAAAAGAATCGAATATCAATCGAATATCAGAGGACGCATCTACGAGCCTGCATAGGCGCAAGGAGGTAGGAATAGCGAAGGAAGAATATTATATCAACATAAAAACGTACGTGTTATGAAAAAAGAAAAAGGAATCACTTTCACTGGGAGTCTCCGCTCGGACGGAATCACCATCTATCAGAGACAGGGCAAGACCATTATACGCTCGTCGAGCAGGAGCACATCGAAAGGCTTTACGATAAAGCAGTTCATACAGCGGCAGCGGATGCGCCATGCCATCGCTT
>JAEEIG010000157.1 GCA_016281255.1 Bacteroidales bacterium | reverse complement strand
CGTTCTTTGCGGCAGCGCACGAAGGTCATGAAACCGGCCATGCCGCCCATCATGGAACCGACGGTCGGGATGCAGTTCTCGGGATCGACTTCAAGGTCGATGAAATTCTTGACAAAGCGTGCGGCTTCCTGCTTCAGGGCGGGGATGCCCTCGATGTCAGGGTAGATGGCGGCGACGCCCGTCGTCAGGGCCTCGATCTGCGCCCCCACGCCCACGGAGCACGGCGGCAGTCCGGGAATACCCATCTCCATGCGCACAAACGCCTTGCCTGAAGCTTGCTCGATTTCGTTGATCAGACGTTTCACCTCGCGGATGGAGGCTTTGCCAACGCTGCTGATGCCGCTTTCAGCGACTTTCTTGTCCACAATTTCTGCGGGAATCGGTGTATTCTTCATACTGATATATTGAAAGTTATACTTCTGTTAATTTTTCGGCAAAGATACAATTTTTTTATGTACTTTTGCGGCTTCATGTAAAAATCGTAATCCGATATGAAAAAGTTGTTTGTCTTCATCATACTCAGTCTTTTCAGCGTGTTTCAGGCGCATGCGGTGCTCAAGGAGAAGGATTTGGCGCAAACCCTCGGCGTGTTGAGGGCCGAGTTGGAACAGTCGTACAACGAGCAGCAGGCCATGATGGAGATGTACAAGAAACGCTATATCGACCAGCATACGGCTCTCGTGCTCATGATGCAACAGAGCAACCAGATAGCGCTGATGCTCTACTCCCAAAACGCCGACTTCACCTTCGACATGGCCTATGCGTGCCAAGCGGCCACCGAACAGTATCGTTCCATGAAGGAGCGGCACATGCCCTACAACAAGATGATTGAGCGGCTTCAGACGGATATCGAACGCTATGACGCGCTGATCCAGACGCTGCTCAACCTGCCACCGCGTCTGCTGCCCAACGGGGAACTCGCCAAAGCCCCCGATTCCCTCAAAGCGATGTTGCCCAAGATGGTGTTCGACACCGCGCATAAGTCGCTCTACATACTCGACGAACGGGGAATGGCCGACCGGGAGGCCTGTCTCAATTTTGCCACCGCTCTGCGCGACAACTACATGACCATGCTCGAGAACCTGGAGCGAGACAAGGAACATTACGAAATGGTGGCCCGACGGGTGGAGAAACTCAACGCCTACGCTCTCGCCAAGTACGACCATATCCAGAAAAACATCTTCGTGAACGGCGGGAACAACTATTTCCAGACGCTCAAACGGTTCAAAAGACACCTCGCGGTGGCGAAAAGGGATGTGGACGACAAGTACAAACCCTTCCAGCAAGAGTCGGAATGGCGAGGCCCGGTTATTTTCGGTATCAGTGTCTTCATGCTCTTTTACATCTTGGTGGCCAGTCTGTTAAGCTATGCCATCATGCGGTGGATTATCCCGCGCAAATGGCGCCTCTTCTTTGCAGACAACCGCAAACGCCCGTTCATCACCATTGCTTTCGGAGTGGCCATCTTCGCCATCTCCATCTCCATTGCGAGAGTCTATGTGACCCAGAACTTCGTGTTGATGGCCATCCGGTTGATGATTTTCTTCTCTTGGTTGCTGGAGGCGATACTCGTGTCACTGCTTATTCGTCTGGACGACAAACAGATACGTGCCGGTGTGCGCTCCTATATGCCGTTCATCTTCATGGCTTTCATCGTTGTGGTTTTCCGCATGATACTGATTCCCAATAATTTGGTCAATCTCATCTATCCGCCGATTTTGCTGTGCTTCACTATCTGGCAGTTTATCGTGATGCGGCAGAAAATCACCAAACTGCCCGACAGCGACATGATTTACACGGTGATCTCGTTGATTGCGATGATCGTCTCATGTGTGGCCGCTTGGGTCGGATTTGTGTTGTTGGCGGTGCAGATTATGGTGTGGTGGACGATTCAGCTGGCTGCCATCCAGTCGATAACCTGCATTTACGATATCTTCAAGTATTACGAGTCCCGCCGTCTGCCGCGCAAGATCGCCGAGAATCGCGGGGAGAACGTTGGAAGCAAAGAGGATTTGCAGAAACAGTACAAAAAGCTCCAGCCCAAGATGGCAAAAGGGGAATATATCGGCCAAACGTGGTTCTACGATTTCCTTTACAAGGCGTTGTTGCCGATATTGGCTGTCCTTTCGGTGCCGTTCAGCATCTATTGGGCCGCCAGCATCTTCGAGATGTCGTCGCTTTGCCGCAAGGCGTTCGTTTTCGTTTTCCTGAACAAACCCGGTATCATCCAGCTGTCGCTTTTCAAGATTTGCCTCGTGCTAGAGCTCTACTTCCTTTTCCGTTACCTCAACTACGCTGGCCGCGCATTCTACAGGATGATTAAGAAGCGCAGAAAGAAAAACGACCTCCTTCAGCCGTCAAGCAACGTCACATTGGCCAATAACGTCATATCGATCCTGGTCTGGGGTTTCTTCGTGATTGCGGTCATGATGATCCTGGAGGTTTCGGGCAAGGGCATCTCGATTGTGATGGCAGGTCTGGCCACCGGTCTGGGCTTTGCCATGAAAGACCTTTTGGAGAATTTTGTCTATGGCGTGATTCTGATGACCGGCCGTCTGCGTGTGGGCGACTACATCGAGTGCGACGGTGTGCAGGGCAAGGTGGAGAGCGTCAACTACCAGAGCACGCAGATTGTGACGCTCGACGGTTGCGTGATCGCCTTCCAGAATGCCGCGCTTTTCAGCAAGAATTTCAAGAACCTGACCCGCAACCATGGGTATGTGCTGGTGAAAATCCCTGTCGGGGTGGCTTACGGCACGAATGTGGAAAGGGTGCGTAAGTTGCTTGTCAAGAACCTCGAACCGCTCGCTGTGAAAAACGCCGCCGGCAAATCCATCGTCGATACCAAACAGGGCTTTTCCGTGTTGTTCGACAATTTCGGCGACAGCAGTGTGGACCTCTTTGTGGTCTGCTGGGCACTCGTGGAAGAGAAGGCAGGCTTGGTGGCCCGTATCAAAGAAGTGATTTACAACACTTTGAACAAGAATCATATAGAGATTCCGTTCCCGCAGCAGGATATCTATATCCGTCATTTGGAAATGCCGGGGAACAGCTTCCTGGGCAAAGAGGCTCCGGATAGCGATAACGACCAGGACGAGAAGTAGATGCTGAAAGATCTCGGTCTTCTCGGACTTTTCATCGGCTGTCTGCTGTCGGCCACCGTCATCCCCTTCTCGTCGGAGGCGTTGTTGGCGGGTGCGTTGTTGCTTGATTACTCCCCGTGGACGGTCATTCTCGTTGCCACGCTCGGCAACACCATCGGCGGGATGAGCTGCTATCTGCTGGGCTGGCTTTGCAAGTGGTCGTGGATAGAGCGGTTCCTGAAAGTGAAGGAGGAAACTTTGGCCAAGGCTAGTGCGAAGGTCGGGAAGTACGGCGCTTTCGCCGCCTTGCTCGCTTGGCTGCCGGTTATCGGCGATGCGATTGCCCTCGCGTTGGGGTTGATGCGCACACGCGTGATTCCCACCACCGTGTTGATGTTCGTCGGCAAAGGGCTACGCTACATGGTGGTGGCCTGGCTGCTCAGCGCAACGGTGCTGTAAAGACAGAAGATGACAGCTTAAGTGTTGTGTCCCAGTGTACTAGTGGAGAATATCGGATTCGAACCGACGACCCCTTGATTGCGAACCAAGTGCTCTACCAGCTGAGCTAATTCCCCGTTGAAAAGCGGCGGCAAAAATACACTTTTTTCAACGTGTTTCTTGCGTCTCCCGCAATTATTTTTTTCTTGTTGAAATCATGCTTTCGTCTGGTTGGCGACGCCTTCTTGCTTGGCTTTCAGCTCCTCTTCGGAGAGACCGAGGTAGCGGTCGCTGATGACCTGCATTTCGTTGTCCAACTCCAGCAGATAAGGCACCCCGGTGGGGATGTTGAGTTTCACGATTTCCTCGTTCGACATGTTCTTCATGAACTTGATGATACCGCGGATGCTGTTGCCGTGAGCCACCACCATCACCTGTTTGTACTCGCGGAGTGATTCCACGATGTTGACATTCCAGAGGGGGATGATGCGTTTGGTGGCGTCCATGAGGGATTCGGTGGCGGGGCGGGCGGCTTTGAATTTCACATCCTGGTAACGGATGTCGAATTTCGGGTGGCGCGGGTCGTCGTCGGCCAGCGGCTGCGGCTGCACGTCGTAGCTGCGGCGCCATTTGGTGACCTGCTCTTCGCCGTAAATGGCCACGGCCTCTTTCTTGTTTTGCCCTTGCAGCGCACCGTAGTGCTTCTCGTTCAGTCGCCAGGTCTTATAGACCGGCAGCCATAGGCGGTCCATCTCCTCCAGCACGTAGTTCAGGGTCTTGATGGCGCGTTTCAGGAAGGAAGTGTAGGTGTAGCGGATGTCGAGTCCGGGCTCGTCGCGAAGGATGCGGCCCGCCTGCTTCGCCTCTTCAACGCCTTGCGGGGTGAGGTCCACATCCGTCCACCCAGTGAACTGGTTCGACAGATTCCATTCGCTTTGTCCGTGTCTTATTAAGATTAGTTTGTACATTCTTTCTTTTTATGAAGGTTGGTGGTTTTTGGTGGAGCCCCGCACTGCGCTTCGCTTGTGTGGGGTTAATTGCACTTCGTGCGTCTTGCCTCTTCGAGGCTGCTTAAGGAAGAAAACTATAATTTGTTCTCCGCGTTGGGGAAAACTATCGTGGGTTTGAAGGTTTTCGCCTCTTCGAAATCCATGGAGGCATAGGAGATGATGATCACAATGTCGCCGATGGCGGCTTTGCGGGCGGCGGGACCGTTGAGGCAGATCACGCCGGAGTCTTTCGCCCCTTTGATGACGTAGGTCTCCAGACGCTCGCCGTTGTTGACGTTCAGTACCTGGACCTTCT
>JAEEIG010000156.1 GCA_016281255.1 Bacteroidales bacterium | reverse complement strand
TTGCCGACGACAACAAGGGCTGGGCGTTGGTGCTGGTGATGGGCGACCGTTGCTCTCCGCAGAGCATCGTCACGCGCTGCAAGTTCTACGAGCAGTTCACCACCGAAGAGGTGATGAACGAAGCCGCCAAGACCTACGGCCCTATCAAGGAAAGTCCTTTCCCGTCGCCGAGGAGATAGATGGCGTGTAAAGAATCCTTTTGGATATCAACCCGGAGGCAAACTCCGCGCTCAATATTTTTGTCAATTAGATGGAAATGGCAGATAGTGGTTCTTACTTCACCATCCCTTGCAACAATCGGATTTCCCCCGCCCACAACGTTTCGTCCGGGGTTTCAAGAATGAGCGGCATGTCGTCAAAGCGCGGGTCGTTCATGAAACGCTCGAAAAATTCTATGCCCAGCAGGCCTTTTCCGATGCTGTCGTGGCGATCGACGCGGCTGGCGAACTCTTTTTTGGTGTCGTTGAGGTGCACTGCCCGCAGGTAGTGCGCGCCCACGGTGTCGTCGAATTCCTGCCAGGTTTTGCTGTATCCGTCTTCGGTCTTCAGATCGTAACCGGCGGAATAGGTGTGGCACGTGTCAATGCAGATGCCCACGCGGCTTTTGTCTTCCACTTTGTCAATGATATACGCCAAATGCTGGAAGCTGAATCCCACGTTGGAGCCTTGTCCGGCTGTGTTTTCGATTACAGCCGTCACGCCCTGTGTTTTGTCCAAAGCGAAGTTGATGCTTTCGGCCACGCGAGTGAGACATTCCTCCAAGGTTATCTGTTTCAGATGGCTGCCCGGGTGGAAATTAAGCATTTTTAACCCTAATTGTTCGCAACGTTGCATCTCTTCGAGAAAGGAGTTGCGTGATTTTTCCAACCCTTCCGGATCCGGACTGCCGAGGTTGATGAGGTAACTGTCGTGGGGGAGCACATAGTCAGCGGAAATACCTGATTTGGCAAGGTTTTCCTTGAAGGCGACGATGGATTTTTCGCTCAAGGGTGCCGAAAACCACTGCCGCTGGTTTTTGGTGAACAGGGCGAATGCGGTCGCACCCACCTGCATCGCATTCAACGGGGCGTTCTCCACGCCACCGCTGGCGCTGACATGTGGTCCGATGTATTTCATAATGCTTTTTTTTCGTTTTGATTCCAGCCCCTCTTTTCCAGGGGCTGCGCTTCGCTTGCCCCTCGTTTCCAGGGGTTGCGCTTTGCTTGCCCCTCGTTTCCAGGGGCTGCGCTTTGCTTGCCCCTGGCTACCGAGCTTTTGCCCCTACGGGGCTGCTTAAGGAAGTATTTTTATTTTATTGGGGTTGTCCGTTGCTATTGTCTGTTGCCTGTTGCCTATTGCCTTAACTTAATGTCCACAACACCCTCTTTATCGGTGACGTTGCCGATAACGTATGCCTTCTCGCCCAACTCGTTGAACATCTTGACGGTGCGGTCGGCGTCTTTCGGATCGACCATCAGCACCATGCCGATGCCCATGTTGAAGACGTTGAACATTTCGCGGTGGTTGACCTTGCCGTACTTTTCGAGGAACGGGAAGATGGCGGGCATTTCCCAGTTGTGCTCATCGACAAAGATACCTTGTCCGGGACGCAACGCGCGCGGGATGTTCTCGTCGAAGCCGCCGCCGGTGATGTGGCAGATGGCGTGGATATCAACATTTTTTAACACTTCCAAAACGGGTTTCACGTAGATGCGCGTCGGGGTGAGCAGCACGTTGCCCAACGTGTCGGGGAGCGTCTCGTATTGCTTGTCGAGGTCCAGTTGGTTGTCTTTGAAGACAATCTTGCGCACGAGCGAGAAACCGTTGGAGTGCACGCCGCTGGAGGCCAGACCGATGAGCACGTCGCCCACATTGACTTTGGAGCCGTCGATGAGTTTGGATTTCTCGACCGCGCCCACGGTGAAGCCGGCGATGTCGTATTCGTCAACATCGTACATGTCGGGCATTTCAGCCGTTTCACCACCGATGAGGGCGCAGTTGGAGAGGACGCAGCCGTCGGCCACGCCTTTCACAATCGCCTCGATCTTGGTGGGTTCGTTCTTGCCTACGGCGATGTAATCCAAGAAGAAGAGGGGAGCTGCACCCTGTGCGAGCACGTCGTTCACGCACATGGCCACCGCGTCCTGACCGATCGTGTCGTGGCGGTCCATCATGAACGCCAGTTTCAGTTTGGTGCCCACGCCGTCGGTGCCGCTGACCAACACGGGTTCCTTGTAGCCAAGGGAGGCGAGGTCGAACATGCCGCCGAAGCTGCCGATGTTGCCCATCATGCCGGGACGGTTGGTGCGGGAAATATGTTTCTTGATGAGGCGCACCGACTCATAGCCAGCTTCAAGTTGAACGCCTGCTTCTTGATATGCTTTTGACATAGTTTTATCGTATTAAAAAACGTTAAATAATCAACATGGCATCGCCATAAGTGAGGAAGCGGTATTTCTCCGCCACCGCCTCTTTGTAGGCCTTCATCACGAAGTCGTAACCGCCGAACGCCGCCACCATCATCAACATGGAGCTCTGCGGGGCGTGGAAGTTGGTGACCATGGCGTTGGCCACTTTGAAACGGTACGGCGGATAGATGAACTTGTTGGTCCACATGTCCTCTTTGCCGTTCATTTCGGTGGTTTTCACCATACCGCTGTCATAGACGGACGACTCCAGAGCCTTCATCGTGGTGGTGCCGACCACCGCGATTTTGTGGCCCTCCTTCTTGGTCTCGTTGATCTTGTCGGCCACGTCCGCGCGGATGATCATGCGCTCGGAATCGGGTTTGTGTTTCGACAAATCCTCAACGTCAATATCGTTAAAATTGCTTAATCCGGCGTGCAGGGTGATGTAAGTGCGCTCAATACCCTTGATCTCCATCTTGGAGAGCAGGAAGCGACTGAAATGGAAGCCTGCGGCAGGCGCCACCACGGCACCCTCTTCGGTAGCGTAAATGGTCTGATAGTCAAACTCATCGTTCGGCTCAATATCGCGCAAACGCTGGATGTCGTTGGGCAGCGGGGTGGTTCCTATCTCCATCAGCTTCCGCTTGAAAGCATCGTGGTCGCCGTCGAAAAGGAAACGCAAGGTGCGGCCGCGGGAGGTCGTGTTGTCGATGACCTCGGCCACTAAACTGTCGTCTTCTGTAAAGGAAAGTTTATTTCCGATACGGATTTTGCGCGCAGGGTCAACCAACACGTCCCACAGACGACTCTCCTCGTCGAGTTCTCTCAGCAGAAAAACGCGGATTTGGGCGCGGGTCTGCTCTTTCTCGCCAAACATCAACGCAGGGAAGACACGTGTGTTGTTCATCACGAACAAATCACCCTCGTCGAAGTAGTCGATAATATCTTTAAATAGCTTATGCTCAATGGTTTTAGTCTTTCTATTGAGCACCATCATACGAGCCTCGTCACGCTCTTCCACAGGGTGAAGAGCTATCAATTCCTGAGGCAAATAATACTTAAATTCTGATAATTTCATCAAGCAAATTTTGGACGTGCAAAGATACAAAATTAAAACGCGTTTGTCAAGAGGTTTTTTTAGAAAAATTTCTTAAAATTTTCCTCACTTCCACCGCCTCCCTCACATCGTGCACGCGCAGGATGTCCGCGCCCTTCAGGAGGGCAACGGTGTTCAGGACGGTGGTCCCGTTCAAAGCCTCGCCCGGGGAGGTACCCAACAGCTTGTAAATCATTGATTTTCTAGAAATCCCGACCAGGATCGGCAGACCAAGTTGTTGGAAAACTCCGAGGTTGTCCATCAGAAAATAGTTCTGCTCCAAGGTTTTCCCGAATCCGAAACCGGGGTCGATGATGATATCGTGGACATGGCACGCGTGAAGCTTTTCCAACTGCCGCCCAAAGAAGCGCAGCATATCGGCAAGGATGTCGTCGTATTCCGTATGTTGCTGCATGTCTGACGGTTTCGAAGTGGTATGCATCAGACAATAAGGCACTTGCAGTTCACCGACAGCGGGAATCATGTCGGGGTCGAAAGTCCCGCCCGAGATGTCGTTGATCATATCGGCGCCCGCCTCCACCGCCGCCTTGGCCACCGACGCGCGATAGGTGTCGATGGAGAGCACCGCCCCCGGATAGCGGGCACGGATGGCACGCACCGCCTTCACAATCCGCGAGATCTCCTCTTCCTCAGGAATTTCCAGCGCATTCGGCCGGGTGGACATGGCCCCGATGTCGAGGATGTCGCCACCTTCCGAAAGAATCTGACCGGCACGCTCCAGGACAGCCGTCTCCGTGGTGTATTTCCCCCCGTCATAGAACGAGTCTTCCGTGACATTGAGGATGCCCATGATGATAGGCTCAGTAGAGTTAAGTTTTCCGTTGAAGTTGTACATTTGGTAATGGTTATAGGTTATTGGTTATTGGTTATTGAAGTGGGGTTATTGTTTACTGTTTAATAGTCAAATAGTTCACAGTAAACGAAAAAACTCCCCCCCCCATAACTACTAACTAAAAGAGGGACAGCCTTTCGGCCATCCCTCTCTATATTATAATATGTATTGTCGGTAATTACTTCACAACCACTTTGGTGGTGTAAGATTTGCCGTTTTGGTTGATCTTGAGCATGTAAACGCCGCTGCGGAGGCTAGCCACGTTCACTTGAGCGCTGCCGGTGATGGTTTCGCTGTAAACTTGTTGACCAACGATGTTGAAGAGTTGGATGTTAGCCTTCTCATCGTTACCCAAGTTCACGGTGAAGTTGTTGGTGGCAGGGTTCGGGTAAACCGTGACATTGTTCTTGTCGATTTCAGGAACGTTCACCACTTCGCAGTTGTTGCAGGTCACGCGCAAGTTAATCCAAGGTTTCGGGTTGCTGCTCCAGACAGTGTTCGGTTGATAAACATTGTAGAAATAACTATCAGACTTGAAGTTGTCACCATCGGTGAACAAACCAATTTGATAGTCTCCCAAAAGTTCAGGAGAACCCCAATCGGTGTAGCCATCACGAGGATCACCATACAAAGGAGTTCTGAAAGTGCTGAGGTCGGTACCAATAACAGAAGTAGGAGTTCTGTCACAACCAGGGATGAAAGTCACGATAACAACGATTTGTTCTGCAGAAGTGTTAGTAAGTTCAGCAGGAGTGGGGAGGGTGAGATAGAAGAAAGCAGCTTCGCCATCATTCGGATCAATTGTTTCGTCATCAGCCGTCAACGGAATCTTGTCAATGATAATGGTGGAAGCTTCCAGATTGTTGGTAAGACCGGAAGAAGTTTCACAAGTTGTGCTTGCCGTGAAAGTGGTGTTGTTGAAAGGAAGAACAGGCATAATGAACACAGGGCCATCGTCGGTAGCCAGCTGAGAAATGTCGTTACTTTCGTCCAAACCAATAATATAGCTGATAGCAATGGTATCAACAACAGAAGCAGCCACATTGGTACCACGGGTGTAGAGATAAATCAGCTGCATAGAGTCAACGGTATAGGAAGATGCGCTCGGCATGTAAGGAATGTTCTCAGGTGCACCGGAATAATTGTACATGTAATCCCAGCTGTCGTGTTTCCAGTTATATACTTGGCCAACACTACCGAATTGAACAGGTGCAGGACCATCGTCGAAATTGAACAAGCCAAGGGTATCGCATTGGATAGGAGGAGCGAAACCGGTAGGATCAGTGCCATAGTAATTGTAAGCGTCCTCAATCAGATTGAACCAGAATGTGTTCGTGGCATTTTTCTGATAATCGATTGTTGCAGGTGTGCCCTTAATGTTGATGGCTTTGCCATCCGTCTTCACAACCTTTTTAGTGGAAGTGATTTGTGCAAAACTGACAGAAGCGATCAGCATTGCAGCCATTAAAACGTAAAGTTTTTTCATTGTTTAATTGATTTGGTTTATAAAATTTTTGGTATATACAATTAAGGCTGCAAAAATAATGTTTTTATCAATACTTCGGCAACTTTTTTTCATAAAAATTCTTAATACAAAAATGTTGATAATTTTGGATGCAAGATGAAAGAACGGCCTTCTGCACCTCAACCCCCAAACCTTAAACTTTTTTCGCGAAAATGTTTGGAGATATGAATAAATATTGTATTTTTGCAGCACTTTTCAAAACGAAACGTCGCGACGGATACCGAAAGGATGGAAGAGGGGGAACGTTTCCGATCTAAATGGATTCCTTTTTCGTCGCGATAAATCCAAAAAAATTTATAATCAAAACTGAGACAAGAAGTTACATGTCAGACATTAGCGAGAACAAACCCAGAAGAAGACGTGTTGTAAGAGGCGGCGAAGGATTGTTGGCCACTTCAAATGAAACTAAAATGAAATCGAAAACCCGCGTAGTGGAGAAACCCGCCACCCCGCTTTTCGGCAATGCCAAGACGGAAAAGACCGAAAAAGCGCCCGTCCAAATGGAATCCAGCTCCCCGGAAGAGATCATCCAATATGCCAATCCGCTTCCCTTGGAGGAGAAACCCAAAGCGAGAAGAGGCCGTCAGCCCAAAGCAAAAATCGCCGAACCGGCTGCCGCCGAGGCCGTGGAACCCACCGTGGAGACCGCACCGCCGGCACCGGAGAAGAGACGCCGCGGACGTCCCAGAAAACAGGTGGTCATAGACCCGCCGGTGGAAGAGGTTGTCGAGGAACTGATGCCCGCAAAAAAAGGCAAACCGACTCAAACCGAACTGTTTGAAGAGGTCCCCGCTTCCGAAACCCCTGAATCCTCCCCGGAAGAAAAGAAAACTGTTTCCGATTCCGAAACGGCGAAAAAAAACGAGAACGAGGATAATGCTGACAAAAAACCACGCCGTGGACGTCCGAAAAAGAAAACATCGGAGAGCACTGCCGCCGAGACGAAGAAAAAAGACGACACCACAGAGGTGAAAGAGCCGAAACAACCGGCCTACCCCACCGATCCCGAACCCCGGGAAACCAAAGTGGAAGAGGCCCCTCTGCCCTACCTGGCCGACGCCCAGTACGACGGCTCCGTCATGGCCGAAGGCGTGCTCGAAATCACCAGCGAGAACTGCGGCTTCCTGCGCTCGTCCGACTACAACTACCTCTCCTCCCCCGATGACATCTACGTCTCCATGTCGCAAATCAAACTCTTCGGACTGAAAAACGGCGACACCGTATATGGCGCCATCCGCCCCCCGAAACCCGGCGAAAAATATTTCCCGTTGACCAAAATCGAGAAAATCAACGGCTGTCTGCCCGATGAAATCCGCGATCGTATCCCGTTCGATTACCTCACCCCAATGTTCCCGGACGAGAAAATCAACATCACCGGACACCCCGGCTGCAAGCTCTCCACCCGCATCATCGACCTCTTCGCCCCTATCGGCAAAGGTCAGCGCGGTTTGATCGTGGCTCAGCCGAAAACAGGTAAAACGGTGTTGCTCAAAGATATAGCAAACGCTATCGCCTATAACCACCCCGAAATCTACCTTATCATCCTGCTTATCGACGAACGTCCCGAGGAGGTCACCGACATGCAACGCAGCGTGAACGCCGAAGTTATCTCCTCCACATTCGACGAACCCGCGGAACGCCACGTTAAAATCGCCAACATGGTGCTCGACAAGGCGAAACGCATGGTGGAGTGCGGTCACGATGTCTGCATCCTGCTCGACTCCATCACCCGTCTGGCCCGCGCCTTCAACACGATGGCACCCGCTTCCGGCAAAGTGCTCTCCGGTGGCGTGGAAGCCAACGCCCTGCAGAAACCCAAACGCTTCTTCGGCGCCGCCCGCAATGTGGAAAACGGCGGTTCTCTGACCATTATCTCCACCGCCCTCATCGAGACGGGCTCCCGCATGGACGAGGTGATCTTCGAAGAGTTCAAGGGCACCGGCAACATGGAGCTGCAACTCGACCGCAAACTATCCAACAAACGCATCTACCCGGCTGTCGATATCGTGGCCTCCAGCACCCGCCGCGACGACCTGCTGCAAGATCCCGTCACTCTGCAGAAAGTCTGGATCCTGCGCAACCATATCGCAGACATGACCACCATAGAAGCTATGAATTTGGTTATCAGCAATATGGAAGACACCAAGAACAACGAAGAGTTCCTGAACTCCATGAACGGATAACACCTCCGCGTATCACACATATCTTTTCGCATATTTGTGATGAGAAAAGCCATTATCCCCATAGCCGTACTATTGTGTCTTGTCTTGACATTGCAGGCAGATACAGGTACGGCTTTTTTTCCGGATTTATTTTTGGCTAAATCGTCAATCGACACCATTGACGACCGCTATGACATTGAAGCTCTGGAGTTTGTGGCCAACGAAATGTCCCAAAAACTCAACGGGGTGATGTTGGTGGCGGTGCGCGACACAGTGTTGATGGAACATGCTTGCGGGGAACTGGTCCTGACCGGGCTGCCGCCACGCCCATGCATGGCCGACCACAACACGATGACAAATACCACACTGTTCGACCTCGCCTCCATCTCGAAACAGTTCACAGCGGCGGCAGTTTTGCAACTCTGCGCCCAAGGGAAAATCAGACTGGAGGATTCGATTACCTACTATTTTCCGAATTTGCCGTACCCTGGCGTGACTATCAAGCATTTGCTGACGCACACTTCCGGCATTCCGGAATATTTCGACTTCAAATACACGGTTTACGACTCCTCCGCGTTTATTGACAATCAGCAACTTTTGCAAGTTTTGGAACAAAAAAGGTATGCCAAGACATTCGCCACAGGCACCAAGTTCGATTATGTGAACACCAACTACGCGATTTTGGCGTCGTTAGTGGAGCTGGTGTCGGAAATGCCGTTCGAGGAGTATGTTCACGAGAATATCTTCAAGCCCGCCGGCATGGAAAACACCTGTTTTTTCACTGAAATTGTAGGCATCGATGACAAGCATGACAAAGAATACCCGAAAGTGAGTCCGAAATCGGAGTATGCGAACGTATTGCCGCTGCCGGTAGGCGATGTGGTGAATGTTCCGATCGCACGCGGACACAAAAAAGAGGTCAGATGCACGCAATATGACCGGTTGAACGGAATCCTCGGCGACAAAGGCATCTATTCCAATGTGGAAGACATGCTGCGCTGGGCCAACGCCTACTTTATCGACTACAAAATCCTGCCCAAAGAGTGGGTGGAGCTCGCCACCCAACGCGAAAACCAACTCAACAACGGACAGTCGCCCAAGAGCATCTACGGCTATGGCCTTCGTATCGAAGAGAGTCCCAAACATGGGAAACTCGTTTACCACGGCGGCCTCTGGAACGGCTTCCAAAACCTCTTCCTCTACCGTCCCTCCGACAACGTTGTCATCATTTTCCTCAGCAATTTCTACAATCGGGCCCACGCCGGCCGTAGCAACGAAATGCTCAATATTTTGGATGGGATTCAGGACAATGACGCGGTTCAGTTCGATGAATGAGCGATAAAAAGCGATGAATGACGATGATATGATAATTATTCATTGAGCAGTCTCGAAGAGACAAGTTTTTTAATAACCCCATACAAGCGAAGCGCAGTGTGGGGTCAGCAAACAGAACAAAAATGACCTATTACAAAGCCAATTACCACACCCACAGCCTCTATTGCGACGGCAAAAGCACCCTGGAAGAACAAGTGCGCGAAGCCGAAAGGCAGAGACTTCTACAATTAGGACTCTCCTCGCACTCCCCGGTGCCGTTCGAGAACTCTTTCGCCATTTCCGAGGAGAAATTGCCGGACTATGTCAAGGAAATCGACGAACTGCAGCGGAAAACCTCGGTGAAATTGCTGAAATCGTTGGAGTGCGACTTCATTCCGGGTGTGACAAAGGACTTCGACGAATGGCGCACGACCTACCATCTTGACTACATCATCGGAGGAGTGCATCTCGTGCGACCGCCGCATGGCAACGGTCTCTGGTTCATCGACGGTTCCAAACAGGAGATCTACGACAACGGCTTGCGCGACCTCTTCGACAACAACATCCGCGCCGCAGTCACCACCTTTTGGGAACAGACCTTCGAGATGTTGGAAACCCAGCATCTGGACATCATCGCCCATTTCGACAAAATCAAGATGCATAACCGCAACCGCTTTTTCACGGAAGACGAACAGTGGTATAAGATACTGGCTGACAAAGCGATACAGCTCATCAAGCGGCACAATGTCATCATCGAGGTGAACACCCGCGGCTTGTACAAAAAACGCTGCGACCACTTCTATCCCTCCACGGAACTGCTGATGAAGGCGCGACAAGCCGACATTCCAGTGGTGATCAGCAGCGACGCACACAAAGCGGAAGAACTGACTCTCTTCGTACCCGAAGCCATCGCCGAACTGCAACGCTGCGGTTTCGACCATACGGCATATTTTGATGTTGAAAAAGGCCGGTTTGTGTATTAACAATTTTGGTTTCAGGTTTCAAGATTCAGGTTTCAGGTTTCAAGATTCAAGTACTTGAGACCTGAACTCTTTTTTTGTACTTTTGCGGCGTAAATAAATTCAAAAATGGAAAACAAGGCCAATCAATTTTTGGAGCGATACCGCGAAATAGAAGAGTGGGTGCTCAATAACCTGAATATTTCGGAAATGAAGGATCTGGAACAGATACCGCAATACAAGAGCATCCGAAGCAATCTCGCTTTTTGCAGAATGTTACGTAACTTGCTGTCACATTACGATTGGTCGAAGGCGGGCAACGACATGGTGATTGTCACCGACCAAGCCGTCCGGCAAGTCAACAACCTTTACTACTCGCTCAACCCGCAGACACTGATGCGGTTAGCCATCCGTGTCGGGCAGATTTTCGCCCCCGCGCCGACGGATTCTGTCCTTGCCGCGGTGAAGTTGATGCAACGCAACGATTATTCCTATATTCCCATCGTGGAAAATCACCGGATCATGGGCGTTTTCAGCACCAAAACCATTATGCAGTTAATGGCTGAAAGCAACACTACCCATTTTTCGGAAACACTGAAATTCAGCGAAATAGCGGATATCATCCGACTGAAAGAGGAATCGGAAGCCCATTACGGCTTTATCGATCCCAATATGAACATGGAGGATGTCAATGCGAAGTTCCAGCGTTCAAAAACCCGGAAAAAGCGTTTGGATGTATTGTTTATCACGGATAATGGAAAATCCGACGGGTTGTTGCAGGGTATGATCACGCCGGTGGACATTCTCTGAGGATACGGACGTATGCGATACAGACGTATGCGATACGGACGTATGCGATGCGGACGTATGCGATACAGACGTATGCGATACAGACGTATGCGATACGGACGTATGCGATACAGACGTATGCGATACGTCCCTACTCTTCCCAATCGGCGTAGGAGGTGTCCGTTTCACGCAGGCGCACACGACAAAGCTTAACCGTTTCGGGAAGGCGTTGTTTTATTTTTCCCGCAATGAAATCCAGCAAATTTTCTGTGGTGGGTTGGAATTCCACCACGACAATCTTGTCAAAATTTTGCTTCAGCACGTCGATGAGCCGGGGGTCGTTTTTGGCATTCAGCACCAAAGCGTGATCCAAGAGGGAGATAACTTCCTCATTGACAAGTTTCTTCAAATCTCCAAAATCCATCACCATACCGTTTTTCGGAGAATTGTCGTCATTTAGCGGTCGCCCGGCCAAGGTGATGTCCATTTTGTAGGAATGGCCGTGAATGTTGCGGCACAAACCGTCGTAGTTGCGCAGCGCATGGGCCATTTCAAAAGAAAATTGCTTCGTTATTTTGATGATACTCATTGTTTTACGATTTTAAAGGTACTCCTGTACTGACCGGAAGTCAGTCGCAACAGATAGATGCCGGCAGACAAGGAGGAGATATCCAAACGAAAGTTTTCCGCAATCGGTTCTTGCAAGGACATTATCGGTTTTCCTGTCATGTCTATCACTTCAATATCTGTTTTATTCGATTGATAATCAGAAGATTGTATATTAATATAACCTGTTGCCGGAATAGGGGAAACCGACCACGGAACGGGCAAACTGTATCCGGAAACATT
This sequence comes from Bacteroidales bacterium, assembly GCA_016281255.1. Taxonomy (GTDB): domain Bacteria; phylum Bacteroidota; class Bacteroidia; order Bacteroidales; family WCHB1-69; genus F23-D06. The sequence continues at coordinate 2,915 of JAEEIG010000156.1, read as the reverse complement.
GGAAAAGAAGGCGGCGGTGTCGCTGCCGAAAATCTTTTCCGCCAATTCAGGAAAATCGATGAAGGGGTTGCGGTTGTGCTGCCGTTGATAGACGGCATTGTTGCGGTCGATCTCCTTCTGGCTCACAGGGTCCATTGCTGCCCATTGCAGCAGCAGCTCCTGCGCCCAAGGCTTGAGGTTGCCGCCCACAAAGTTGGATTGGGTCTCCACACCGAGGTTTTTGTCCATATAACAGACTGACATGTAGAAATAAGTGCGCGCGAAATCGCCTTTGAAACTGTCAATAGGCTCGAAAACCTGACCGGAATATCCCGGTATGTCGGATGTGCCCACCTTGGAGCCGTTAGTACTGGTCCAAGTAGTGTTAATCACCTGACCTATAGGGAGATTTCCTCGTTTGGAATTCACGAACCCATCCGTGGGATAGAGGTGAAAGAGGTCGGTGTACATAGGCGCGACACTCCCCCCGAACCAGCTTTTGGGCACGGAATGTTCGCGGTTGTAGCAATCGCCCTCACCGGAGTAATTCCCGCACTGGTCGCTGCCGAAGGTAAAATAGTAGGCCGGGGTGCCGCCGGGTCGGTCGGAATAGATGTCCCAGACCTTCCCGTTGTCGGGACGTGCGTCCGTAGTGTAGAACACCTGCCACAACTCGTTGTATGTCAACGCCGTATGATTTTTGATAATCTGGTGCATAGCGGAACGCAAGGGCATTCCGTTAAGCCCCTCGGCGGAAGCGTAATAGCCTTGGGGAGGTTGGGCGTATGAGAGAGTGGCGGTAAACAAGCATAATAACAGGAATGCCACCTGTAGAGACGTGCCATGGCGCGTCTCTACAATGGACTTATGTATGTATTTCAGTTTATACATGAGTAATCTTATAAATCATCTCTTTCAACAGTTCGCCTTCATCGTTATTGGCATCCACCCCTTTCGATTTCAAATCGTATTCCCTTAATATTGAGACAATCCGGGTCAGCTGCGGTAACGTGTGGTTGTTGGCAATACCGACGTTTCGGGCGATGATGGAGGGTGGCAGATTGCCGAAGACAGTCCTGAGTGAATCGTTGCTCTTGTCGGGATTGAGGTGGTAGCGAATCATCTTGTTATAGTAAGAGAAAAGCATCGAAATGGTGCGGATATTGGGATTTTCCTTCAGATGAAGGGTGAAATTGAGCATTATATTATAGACTTTCGAGAGATTCCGGCTGCCCAAAGCATCCTGGAGCTCGAAGATGTTGTATTCCTTGCTAATGCCGATGTATTGCTCGATCACGGCGGGGGTGATTTCACTGCCAGCGGGCAGCACCACCTGCAACTTCTGGAATTCGGTGAAGATACGTGATAGGTCGTTGCCGATGTGTTCGCTCAGCACGGCGGCGCTTTGCGGACTCAGCTGGAAGTTGAAGGTCTGCGCTGCCAAATCCTGAATCCAAGCGGCCAAGTTCCAATCCTTGATTCCGACAGAATCGAACACAACCCCGTGTTTGGCGTACGCTTTCGTCTGCGCGGCCTTCAACTTGCCGTATTTGTGGCACACGACGAGGATGGTCTGTGGGCTCGGGTTCTCCGCGTAGGTATCCAGCAACTCAATCTTTTTCAGCTCTTTAGCCTCTTTCAGGATAACCACGCGATAGGGGCTCCCAAAGGGGAACTGTTTGGCATTGGCCAACACCATGTCCGCCGTGGTGTCTTTGCCGTAGAGCACCACTTGGTTGAAATCGCGCTCCTCCGGTTCGAGGATCTCCTCTTCGAACATCTTGGCAATGCGGTCGATGAAAAACGGTTCCTCGCCCTGCAACAGATAGACCGGCGCAAACTGCCTGTTTTTAATTTGCGCAACAATATCGCTATAACTTGCTGATTTTACTGAACTTTTTTCTTTCGCCATAATACCGTGTTTGTTATCGTCCGAAGGGGATGGGCATGCAGCTCACCCGTGCCATTTATTCCATCATCCCATCATCCCATCATCCCATCATCGTTAAAAATAATGTTCCGCCACCTGAAAAATGGCTTTTTCGTCGGGTTCGTACAGGCCTTTGGCGTTGGTGAGGATGAAATCCGCGATGCTGTGCCGGCGGTAGTCTTCGGGGATTTTGTTAGGGCTGTCGAGGATGATGTCGAAGGTTTCGGGATGGATACCCACTTCCAAATCTGTGGCATAGCTGGTGAAATGGTGCAGGAAATGGTCCACTTTATCTACTAATGCGTTGCCGAGGGCGGCAGCGGTCTCAATTTTTTGTCCGTTCATTTTATTCATTTTTTCGAGTGGCAAATATACACAATATATCACTATGGAGCGTATAGTTGAAAAAAAAGCGGCAGAATCCCGAGGATTCCACCGCCCTGATATATCCAATAATGATAGGTTTATTCTGCCGTTTCGGGGACAACGTTGATTTTGATTTCCACCTTGAAGTCGCGGTGCAGGTTCACCTGAGCGGTGTATTGACCCAACTCCTTGATTCTGTCCTCGTTGATGGAGATTTTGTGACGGTCGATCTCAATGTCGTGTTGAGCTTTGAGGGCGTCGGCCACCATGATGTTGTTCACTGAACCGAACAGCGTGCCGGCTTCAGAAGCCTTTGCAGGGACATTGACTTCGAGGCCTTCGATCTTACCAGCCAGGAATTCGGCTTCCTTGCGGATCTTTTCAGCCTTGAAAGCGCGTTGTTTGATGGTTTCCGCCAACATTTTCTTCTTTGCCGGGGTAGCGAGTTCGGCATAACCTTGCGGAATGAGGTAATTGCGGGCATAACCGTCCTTAACCTTTACGAGATCATCGGCATAACCCAGATTAGCTACGTCTTGTTTCAATATGATTTCCATGACAAAATGCTTTTTTAGTTAGATTTTAAGTTATCGGTTACGAACGGCAGAAGAGCCAGGTGACGGGCGCGTTTCACAGCCTG
>JAEEIG010000155.1 GCA_016281255.1 Bacteroidales bacterium | reverse complement strand
ATTATTAGAGACCAATCCGGCTTCAGCAGCCGTAGTCACATCACGGCGAAGCGTATCCAGGAAAGTCAAAGCCTGTTGAAGCGTTTTCTTTTTCTCCTGCAACGAGATAATCAGCCAGTAGTATTCCTCCACTTGTTGAAGGACACGGTCTTCGGTAAGTTGTCCTTGCAATTCTGCGGCTTCCACGCCCACTTTCGCCAACTTGTTACCGTTCACAATCTGTCCGCCCATATAGACAGGTTGCACGAGCATTGCGCCAGTCATCACGCCGTTCTCGCACATCGAAATCCGGTCGGGCAGCCCCATTGTGGCGCCGTATTCGTAGTAGAGGTTGTGCAGCCACTGTCGCGCTTGGGCGTTGCCGATGTCGTCGATACCATATTCGATGAGCGGTTTCGCTGCATAATAGCCGCCCGCCATCACGCTCACGTTGGGGAAATATTTGGTAAACGCCTGCTTTTTCACCTCCTGCGCCGCCTGCACATCCAACGCGGCATTCTTGATCTCCAAATTGTTACGCAACGCCAGTACCTTACAGCTGTCCAACGAGAGCAGACAGCTGTCCATAGGGAGGCACTGCGCCGAGACCGCAGCACATCCCAACAACATCAACAATATCGCAATTATTCTATTCATCGTATCATCATATCATCGCATCATCGCATCATCATATCATCGCATCATCGCATCATCGCATCATCTTCCATTATTTGAATATTTGCCAATACGCCACGGGCAGCACTGTCACGACCAGCGGCAGGGAGAAAATCGTTCCAAAACATATCACCACGCCCATGGGCATCCAGAGGGCGGTGTGCGCCACAATCATCGGCATCACGCCCAAGGCGGTGGTGGCGGAGGTCAGGAAGATGGGGCGCATACGGCGTCTTCCCGCCTCGAAACCGGCTTCTTTGGCGCTGTAACGGTGCACTTTCCGCAAGTTCTCGGCATATTCGAACATGATGATGGCATTACGAACGATGATGCCGATCAAACTGACCACGCCCAAGACAGCCGTGATGCTGAAGTCGAGACGGAAAAGCCACAAACCGAGGCAAGCGCCGAAAACGCATATCAAACTGGCCGACAAGGTGAGGAACACAACATCTAACCGACCGAAATGGTAGAGCAAGAAGACAAAGAGCACCAGCACCGCCGCCAAGAAGCTGAGCACAATCTCCGGAATCACCATGCCATTCACGTTGGTGAGGCCGCCGTAGGTGATCTCAACGCCATCGGGCTGGGGTGTTTTCTGGAGGTATTTGTCGATTTTCTTCATCACGCCGGGCTGGCTGAAGCCGTATCTGAGGTCCGCGCCCACGGTGACAGTCCGGATGCTGTTGCGGCGGTTGATGACCGCATCGTGCCATTCGGGTTCCACGTCGGCAATCTGCCGGACAGGCACCCAAGTGCCTGGCATTGAGGTCGGGACGAGCAGGTCTTCAATGGATTGGTAGGTGGTGGTGTCACCGGACTCCCGTGTATAGAGCATCACCGGCACCTTGTAATCGCCCTCCCAAACGCTGGTCAGGTTTTGTCCGCCCAACGCGCCGGAAAGGTAAATCGACAGGGCGGTTTGCGTGACGCCGAGCCGCATGGCTTCGTCGCTTTTCAAGGAAATCCGGATATTCTGCGAGGTCTCGTCCATATCGGAATGCACCCACGTCAGCTCGGGGAAGGTGTTCAGGTAGTTCTTCAACGTGTCGGCGGCACGCTTCAGCTGTTGCAAATCATCGCCCCAAAAGCGCACCTCCACAGGATTATTCACCGCTTGATAGTCGATCTGTTTGAAACGGACATAGGCATTCGAAAAACGGTTTTCGTACTTGGGGCCATACTCGTGGATGAGCTTCAGGGTGTTCTTTTCGGAGGTGGTGTTGACGATAAACTGCGCGTAGTTCTTGTGCGCCATCTGCGGGGCGTAGGTGGCATGGAAACGCGGCGAGGAGCATCCGATGAACGAGGTGACGGATTCCACGCGGGGATCGGCGCGCAGCACCGCCTCCATGCTGTCGGCGATGGCTTCGGTCTGCGCAAGTGTGCTTCCATCAGCGAGATGCATTTCCACCGCGAAGCAGTTGCGGTCGGCTTTCGGCAGCATCTGGATCTGCAGACGGGTAAACAGGAATCCGCCCAGGACAACGGCCCCGACAGCCAGACAAATCACGAAAGCTGGATGGCGGAAACATCGCGAAAGCACGTTTTCATAAAAGTTCTGCAAGAAGACGAAGAAACGGTTTTGCGCGGCCTCGAAACGGTTGGGCGCGATGCCGTCCTTGTTTCTCTTGATGAAAACCGTTGACAGATAAGGGATTACCCATACGGCGTAAAAGATGGAGCAGACCAATGCAAACAAGACCGTCCACGGGAAAAGCTGGACGAAATCGCCTAACGGACCCGTGATGATGCGGGTCATCGGGAAAAACATCCCCGAAATGGCGAGTGTGGCCAGCGACATGGGGACGAACAGGGCTTTGGTGCTGAAAAAAGCCGAATACCAGCGAGAATAGCCGCGTTGCAACATATCCGTATAGCCGTCGATGACAATCACGGAGTCATCGACAATCATGCCAAGCACCACGATGAGGGCGGCCAAGGTGACTGTGTTCAGCTCGATGCCGAAGACAAGCATCAGCCCCATGGTGATGGCGGTGCAGACAGGCACGCTGGAGCCCGACACCAAGGCGGTCCGCAGCGGGAAGAGCAGCAGCATCACAGAGATGACCACGAGAATGGAGAAGAACAGGTCGCGAAGGAACGACATCACCGACTTGTTGACCACGTACGGTTGGTTAGTGATCCGGTGCATATCCACATCGGGCGGCAGCGTTTTCTTGCATTGCCCGATCTCCTTTTCCACCTTTTTGCCGAACGCCACGATATTGTTACCGGGAGCCATCTCCATGGAAATCAACACGGTAGAGGTACCGTTGTACTTGATATAGTTTTTGGGTTTCGCATATCGCCGCTCGACAGTGGCAATGTCGCGCAGGCGAACCACATTGCCGGTGGGATCGGCATAGACAATCTGCTCACCCACCTCATACTCAGACTGATAGGGAATTGTCACATACACCTGAGCCTCGCCGGCTTCGCTCTCCACGCTGCCACCCATCGTCCGCAAACCTTGCGTGGCGAGCTCCAGCAACAACGCCCGCTGGCTGATGCCGTATGCCGCCAATTTCTCCTGATCGACGGTCACGGCTATCTCCTCGTGCTGTTGTCCCAAAATTTTGATATTGCCCATTTCGGGGATACCGCGCAGACGGTCGCAGAGCTGTTCGGCGTAGTCTTCCAGCTCCCGGGGCGTGCGTTCGGGCGATTCCACGGTCAGCAACATCGACGAGGTGTTGCCGAAATCGTCCACCACCACAATCTCCAGCACACCCGCCGGCAGCGACGTCTTCTTGAAGAGTTGCAGTCCGTGCCGGATTTTTGACCAGGCCTCGTCCTTGTCACGCACGGTCACGCGCAGTTCGGCGTAGATGTACACGATGCCGTTCTCCGTCACCGAATAGGTTTTCTCCTTGTCGATTTCGGCGTAGGTGAAAAGGAAGCGCTCCAGCGGCTTGGTCACCTGCTCTTCCACCTCTTGCGAGGAGGCTCCGGGATAGACCGCCGCCACAATGCCCTGGCGAATGACGAACTGCGGGAACTCATCCTTGTTGAGTCTCGGCAATGCGAACATGCCGAACGCAACCAGGCAGGCCACAATAAAGAAGATGATCTTGTGGCTGCGCATAGCGGAGAGGATATGGTGTTTTATCGACATTTCTTTTCAGTTTACGCCCCACACTGCGCTGCGCTTGTGCGGTTTGCTTATCCCACACTGCGCTGCGCTTGTGTGGCTTGCTTATCTCACACTGCGCTGCGCTTGTGTGGCTGTCATCCCCACACTGCGCTGCGCTTGCGTGGCTGCCATCCCCACACTGCGCTGCGCTTGTGTGGGGTTAATTGCGCTTCGCGCGTGTTGCCTCTTCGAGGCTGTTCAAGGAATTCTTTTATTGTTATTATCAATTGTTAATTCAGCATTCGTATATAGTTTCTGGAGGCCGGAGGTGATGATGGTGTCGCCGGGGTGGAGGCCGGAGGTGACGAGCACGCCGTTGGCGACGAATTGGGAGGAGGTGATGAGGCGGTGCTGCGCGCGGCCGTTCTCCATGACCCAGACCGAGAGGCCTTCGGGACGCGTTTGCACGCACTTGGCGGGAACCACAAAGCCTTGGTTGTCAGGCTGGTCGAGCATCACCTTGCATACCATGCCGGGCAACAGGGACTTGTCGGGATTGGCGAAGGCTATCTTCACCTGATAGCTGTGCGAGACTTTGGAGGCGGTCATGCTGCGTTCCGTTATTCTGCCTGTGAGCAGCTTGTTGTTGAGGGCGGGCACAAGCACGTAGGCCTCCCCGCCGACCTTCACGGAGCCGATTTCGATCTCGGGCACGGAGAAGGTGACGGAAACGCTGCCCATATCCAGCAGAGTGACAGCGGGTTCTCCGGGCAGCAGCGAGCCGCCCGCCTTGGCGTTGCATGAGCCCACCACACCGGAAATCGGAGCTTTCAACGTACAGTCGTCCAGTTGTTTGCGAGCAATCTGTTCCATCGAACGAGCCTTTTCCAAGGTGGTCTGTATCTCCACCCACTTCACCTCGGCCAGACTGCCCTGTTCATACACCTTCTTCAGTCGGTTGTAGGCATCTTCGGCCTGCTGCAGCGAGGCTTTCGCGGAGTTGTAGGCGTTTTGCGCGTTGCTGCTGTTGATGACAGCGAGCGTCTGCCCTTCGCGCACGCGGTCGCCCTCGCGCACATAGACGCGTTCCACACGCCCGCCGGCTGGAAAGCTTGCCGCCACTGATAGGTTCTCCTCCACTTCGCCCACATAGGTGCGGGTCATGCTGCCCGACACCGTGTCGGTCACCATCACCTGCACCGCGATGGGTGGTGCGGAATTATGTTCTGTCTTCTCGTGCTTGCAGGCCACAACAGCGAGACAGAACCCAATGACTACCAGCAGGATATGCAATACCTTTTTCATCATATCAGTTCTTTTCAGCCAGAATCGTCATTTCCGGGGCACGAAAGGTAATGGTGGGGTCTCCGACCTGCTGTCCACCCCACGACTCCTTCAATATCAGCACTTTGTCGTTTATCCGTCCGCTACCCGAGGCGTTCACGGCATAGACCATGGAGGGGGTGTCGTCAGGATTGAAGATACCGATATCGAGACTGTCAGCGGTGAGGAAGGTCGTGGTGAACGTATGAGGGGGTAACACAAGCGTGTCGCCGCTGAGCTCCGCAGGGAAAACGTAGCAGCCGCCGTTCATCTCGTTCATCGTGACCACAAATCCCGTTTTCGAGGACTTGTCGCGCAAGACGTTCATCTGCCCCACGCGGTGCACGAAATGATGCGATTCAGAGCCGTTGGCACCCATGATGACCACATCGCCGGAGAGCTTGTAGCTATAATCGCCCGCCAGCTGCCGGGCTTCCCGTTGGCACGCGCTGAAAACCAGCAACATAGCCGTAATCATTCCCAATATCTGTCTTTTATGCATACAATCAATTTGTTTTAACACTATCAACAAAGGCATTAGGCTGCAAAAGTACACTTTTTTGGGAATGGTTGAGCAAGGGCGAAAAGAAAACCATCTGCGGGACGCGGATGGCCACGCGCGCATCCCAAAAAAGTGTATCTTTGCCGCTTGTATTTTTACATATATTGTAATATGGCAAATTTCGGATTTTCCATCAAGAAGACACGCTCCTTCAACCTCAGTCAGGCTGACTTGCGCAAGGCCGACCGGCTGCTGGAAGAGGTTCCTTCATATCGCCTGTGCATCGGGTGCGGAGGCTGCACGGCCACCTGTTCGGCGCGGCAGTTCACCGATTTCGACATCCGCAAGGTGCACAACACCTTCCGACGCGGGCAGTACGACAAGCTCTCCGACGAGCTCCGCAAGTGCATGCTCTGCGGCAAGTGCACCCTCGTGTGCCCGCGAGGCGTCAACCTGCGCTCGCTCATCATCAACATGCGGCAACTCTTAAACCCGTCTCACGAAACCTTCTAAGCCATGGCAAACTTCCATCCATTCGTCGTCCCGTTCGTGATGGGCACCGTCGCCCTGTTCGCCATCTGCGGCTACAAATTCGTGCGCTGGATCAAGCAGTTCGACCGCAAGCAGCAGGCGCTCATCAAGAAAAACATGTTCTCCACGCGGATCGTGCCCGCCATTTGGGAGGTTTTCTGCGAATGCCTTCTGCACCTGCGCATCACCAAGAAGAACTGGCGTTTAGGCTACATGCACCGCAGCATTGCCTTCGGCTGGTTCCTGCTCATCCTGTTCGGCGCCATCGAGAGCCGCATCGGCATCAAAGGGCCGTTCCACTTCTGGTGCGCCATCTTCTACCGCTTCTTCCACCACAACCCGCCCGTCAACGGCACCGAGGTCTTCTTCACCCAACTCATGGACCTGCTGCTGCTCTACGTGCTCTCGGGCATCTTCCTGGCCTTCGTCAAGAAGATCCACTCCCGCATCCTCGGCATGAAGCGCACCACCCGGCACACGGTGATGGACACGACCGGCAAGATCGCCCTGTGGGCCATTTTCCCGTTACGGCTTCTGAGCGAGTCTGTCACGGCACGGCTCTACGCCAACGGCGGATTCCTCACCCAAACCCTCGGCGACCTCTTCAGCCGACCTGCCGCCGAATTCCTCGAACTGCCCCTATGGTCGCTCTACTCCCTCGCACTCTGCATCTTCTTCCTCATGCTGCCCTTCACCCGCTACATGCACATCTTCGCCGAAGTGTTCCTCATCTACTTCCGCAAGCTGGGCCTGCGCGACAGCGTGAAGATGACCGGCTACACCAAATACGAGCTGAGCGCCTGCTCGCGCTGCGGCATGTGCATCGACCGCTGCCCGCTATACAACACACTGGACATCAACGACGTCCAGAGCGTCTATCTGCTGCGCAACCTCCGCAACTTAGAGCACCATCAAGACATTCTCGCCGCGGGCAAGAACTGCCTGATGTGCCACCAATGCGCCGAAGACTGCCCCGTGGACATCGACCTGATGAGCATCCGCCGCATTTCACGCGACAAGGGCGACACCGACATGAGCGACAACTACCGCTACCTCGACAACGTGAAGGGGTTCAACGCCATCGGGCGCGTGGCCTACTTCGGCGGCTGCATGACCCAGCTCACCCCGACCATCTCCCAGTCGATGAAGACCATTTTCGACGCCGCCGGGGTCAAGTACTGGCATCTCGACGGAGAACGCGCCATCTGCTGCGGTCGTCCGCTGATGCAGCAAGGCTTCAACAAACAGGCGGCCGACCTGCGCCGCAAAATCACGGAGCTCATCGCCTCCTGCAACGCCACCGCGCTCGTCACCTCCTGTCCCATCTGCTACCACACCTTCAAACACGAATACAAACTCACCATCCCCGTGTATCACCACACGGAATTCATCGACAAGCTCATCAAATCAGGAAAACTCTCCGTGAAACAGTCGGACAGCACGTTCACCTTCCACGACCCGTGCGACCTCGGACGCGGATCCGGCATCTACAGACAACCCCGCGAGGTGCTGAAGGCTGTCGGCCGGCTCAAGAAAATTTCCGCCGAGAAGGAGAACAGCCTCTGCTGCGGCATGAACTTGGGCAACACTGTGCTGTCGCTCGAACAGCAGACGAAACTGCGCGACAAGTCCTTGGCTGTGCTCACCGAGCCGGCCCCCGACGTGGTGGTCACCGCCTGCCCGATGTGCAAGAAAGCCTTCCGCCACGGCACGGAAGCCAACGTGAAGGACATTGCCGAAGTGGTGGCAGAACGACTTAACAACTAACATTTCAGATTACATTCATGGACTACAGACAATATCTCACTCACCCTGTCTATTCGTATGTGCAACGTGCGGCCGACCAATTAGGCTACGACGCCTACGTGGTGGGCGGGGTCGTGCGCGACATCATCATGCGTCGCCACAACACCGACATCGACATCGTGACGGTGGGCAGCGGCATTGAACTGGCCAAAGCGACCGCCGCGCTCATCTCCCCCGACCTGAACGTCAACGTTTACCGCAATTTCGGCACTGCGCAGTTCCATTTCGAAGGCAGCGTCATAGAGTTCGTGGGCGCGCGCCGCGAGTCCTACAGCCACGACTCCCGCAAGCCGATTGTCGAGGACGGCACCTTGGAGGACGACCAGCTGCGCCGCGATTTCACCATCAACGCGATGGCGATTTCCCTCAACGGCGGGCATCCCTACACGTTGCTGGACCCCTTCAACGGTCTGCAGGACATCGCCGACAAGATCATCCGCACCCCCTGCGACCCCGACCGCACCTTTTCCGACGACCCCCTGCGGATGATGCGTGCCGTCCGTTTCGCCTCCCAGCTCAACTTCAACATCTACCCCGACACCTTCGAAGCGATTCAGCGCAACGCCTACCGCCTCGAAATCATCTCCCAAGAGCGCATCATGGAGGAGTTCAACAAAGTCCTGCACTGCATCCGTCCCTCCCGAGGCATCAAACTGCTCGACGAAAGCGGCTTGCTGGCGCAGTTCCTGCCGGAGGTCATCGCCCTGAAGGGCGTGGACAACATCAATGGCAAAGGTCACAAAGACAACTACTTGCATACTCTTGAAGTGGTGGACAACGTGGCCATGAGCAGCACGAATGTATGGCTCGTGTGGGCGGCACTGCTTCACGACATCGCCAAACCGGTCACCAAACGGTTCGACCCGCTCCACGGCTGGTCGTTCCACGGTCACGAAGTGGTGGGCGCGAAGATGGCTTCCAAAATCTTCCATAGACTGAAACTACCTGTCAACGAGCGTCTTAAATACGTGCAAAAACTGATCAGTCTGCACTTGAGACCCATCGCGCTGGTGGAGGACAACATCACCGATTCGGCTGTCCGGCGTCTGCTGTTCGAGGCCGGCGACGACATCGACGACCTGATGATGCTCTGCGAGGCCGACATCACCTCCAAGAATTCCGACAAAATCAAGCGTTACCACAAGAATTTCGAGATCGTACGCGAAAAATTGGTGGAAATCGAGGAGAAAGACCGCCTGCGCAACTGGCAACCTCCGATCAACGGCGAAGACATCATGAAGGCCTTCGACCTCCGGCCGTGCAGAGCCATCGGCGACATCAAGGATGCGGTCTGCAATGCCATTTTGGACGGCGACATCGAGAACACCCGCGAGGCCGCCTACCAATGCATGATCGAGGCGGGTGTCGGATTAGGCTTCACCCCTGTTCAAAATCTCCCTGAAAATGAGTAAGCTGCATAGAATCATAACCCTCTTTTTTCTGACGGTGACCCTTTTTGCCGCCTGCAACAGCAAGAAGCATGTCATGGACAAACCCGACCATCTGATCAACCGTATCACGCTGGTCAACATCCTGGCTGAGAGCTACATCATCGAAAGTTATCTCCAACTGTCGCTGCCCGACACCGTCACGAAAGACGAGCTGGCGCGGCGCTACTACAAAGACCTCTTCGACCGCTACAAAATCACCAACGAGCAGTTTGAAACCTCCATCGCCTACTATATCAGCGAGGAGAAATCGGCGGAAAGGCTGCTGAATGACGCCTCCGCGCTCATCGTCAGCAAAAAATCCGACCTGATTGACACCACCAATATCAACCTCCCGTATTAACCCAAAACGTGGATGCCATGCTATTCAAAAACGCCTTCGAACAACAGCCGTCATTGCGTTTCGTCTTTGAGAAACTGCAATTCCATTCCGCTCTGGGCCGCCAGCACCTGCTGAACCTGCCCTTCTGCACCGACGCCGACGAACTGCGGGACGAATTCGCGCACCTTTCGGACACCATCGAGCTTTGGCAGGACGAGACTCGCCGTCCTGTGCTATCCCACCTCTGCCAGCAGATACACCAGCTCAACAACATCGCCCCTACCCTGCTCTCGCTGGAAAACGGCGCGGTTTTGGACGACATCCAGTTATTCGAAATCAAGAAGACGGCCATCCTGACCAATTTCATCGCTTTGGATGTCAGCAAGTTGGAAATCCAATGGCTGGAATACGCCCCGATGGAGGAGGTTATCGGTATTTTAGACCCGGAGAAGACGCACATCCCCCACTTTTACGTCTATTCGGCTTACGATGAAGAACTGGCCTGTCTGCGCGAGAAGCTCAAAGCGGCCTGCAACAGTCAGGAGGAAGAGACCTATCGTTTTCAGGCTCAGCAGATTGAAGACCGCCTGCGGGCGGAATTGAGCGAGCGACTGAAGCCCTACCGTCAGGCGCTGTCGCAAAACCTGCGCAACACCGCCTACTTGGACCTGCTGATCGCCAAGGCCCGTTTGGCCATCGACTGGAAAGCCTGCCAGCCGCAAATCGGCGACAGCCATGACCTTGTCAACCTCACCAACCCCGAAATCGCGGAGGTGTTAGCCTTGAAAGGCCGTAAATTCCAGCCGGTATGCATCCGTTTCAACCGGGAAACCGTACTGATCACCGGCGCAAACATGGCCGGCAAATCGGTACTGTTGCAATCCGTGGCGCTGGCGCAATATCTGTTCCAGTTCGGATTCTTCCTGCCCGCAGAATCCGCCACCCTGCCTGTTGTGGATGAAATCATCACGAGCATCGGCGACCGTCAGTCGGCCCTAAGCGGACTCTCGTCATTCGCCGTGGAGGTACTCACCATCGACCGCATCATCAAGACCGCCCGCGAGGGCAAGCGCGTGCTGGCTTTGGTGGACGAGCTGGCGCGCACCACCAACCCCGACGAGGGGAAAAGGATGGTCAACGGCTTCATCCGCATCTGCCGGAAACTCTCGCTCACCGCCATCGTCACCACCCACTACAGCGGTCTGGATGTCGATTGCAAGAGACTGCGTGTCAAAGGGTTGCAGATTCCCGAAAACGTCAGCAGCCTCAGCATCGGACATATCGCCGACTACATGGACTACTCCCTCGTCGAAACGCGCAACGACGACGTCCCGAAGGAGGCGTTCACCATCGCGCGGTTGTTGCATGTCGATGACGAATTCCTCAACGAGTGCGATTCTGCATTATAATATCTGTATTTTGTGTACCTTTGCCGCCGTTTTAAAACTAACATAGAATGTCATTCACGAACCCCCTGATGCTCATCGGTCTCGCGGCCATCCTGGTCCCGATCATCATACATCTTTTCAACTTCAGAAGATACAAAACCGTCTATTTCTCCAACGTGCAGATGCTGGAGGATATCCAGAAGAAGACGAAACGCGCCTCGCAAGTGCAACAGCTTATCGTATTGGCACTGAGAGTTCTGGGCATCGCATGCCTCGTGCTCGCCGCCGCCCAGCCTTTCTTGCGCGGAAGCAACAAGAGCGCCGCGAAAGGCAACGTGATCTCCATTTTCGTGGACAACTCCTACTCGATGGAGACCGACAGCAAGAACGGCTCGCGCCTCTACGATGCGGTGGATGCCGCCAAGAACATCGTGCAGTCGTTCGACTTCTCCGACGACTTTGTGCTCACCACCCAGGATTTCAGCGGCGAGGAGTCGCACATCCTCAACAAAGACCAGATGCTGGACATGCTGGACCGCATCACCGTTTCACCCAACAGCCACACATTCAAAGATATACACGCTTTTGAGAGCCACACTCTCCAAGCATCCAACAAGGAGAACATCATCCATTACTATATTTCCGACTTCCAAAAGAACGGCTTCGACGTGTCGGTGTTGCGCAACGACTCCTCCGCGCACATCGGCCTGATTCCCGCTCCGGCAGAGCAGATCAGCAACGTGAGCGTGGACAGCTGCTGGTTCCTGGCCCCCATCTTCAAGCTCGACAACACCGTCACATTGGTCGCCAGAATCCACAACTACGGCAGCGAAGAGGTGCAAAAAGTGCCGGTGAAACTGCATGTCAACGACAAGCAAAAGGCAATCGCCGCCATCGACATCCCCGCCGGCGGCTACAGCGACTGCCATCTGACCTACCGCATCGACGAGCCGGGCACCAACTGCGGCAAAGTGAGCATCGAGGATGCGCCCATCACCTTCGACGACGACCTCTATTTCACCTACGAAGTCACCGAAAACAGCACTGTTTCCGTCATTTACGACAAAGAGCCCAACCGTTTCCTCGCCGCATTGTACGGCAAAGATTCCGTTTTCACTTATCAGCCAATGGGTTACCAACAGGTCAACTACACACAGTTGCGGCAGAGCGACATCATCGTGCTGAGTGAGGTGCCGACCATCTCCTCAGGTCTCGCCGACGAGCTGACGAAGTTCGTGAAGGCCGGCGGCACACTGCTGGTTTTCCCCTCCGAAAAGGCCGACAACAGCGTGAACGGACTACTGCAATCGCTGAACGCGGGACATTACGGAAACTTGACGAAGAACTCGCTGAAGGGCAAGACGCTGAACCGCGAGAGCATCTACTTCAAAGGGGCCTTGGAGACCGACGACGGCCGTATTGACATGCCGCAGACGCTGCAACACTATGCCATCTCCGGAGGTGCGAACGGCAGCGAAATCATCATGACTTTGGAGGACAACTCCCCGCTTTTAGTCTCCTATCCCTTCGAATCAGGGAAGGTTATCCTCTCGGCAGTGGCCATGAACGACGACTTCGGCAACGCCCACCGCCATGCCCTTTTCTTCGTGCCGCTGCACAACATCGGCATCATGAACGCCGCGCAGCAAAAACTCTACAATCTCATCGGCATCGACCAGATGCAACGCGTGATGCTGCCCACCGACGGATCCGACGAGGCGGTGGTACTGCGGTCGCGCAAGGGCAACGAGGAGTTCATCCCCGAGCAACGCAGATTGGGCAATGAAACCGCGTTATATTTTCACAATCAAGCACATACCAGCGACTGGTACGACATCATGCGTGGCGGACAGCTATTGGGCACACTGGCCTTCAACATGAATCGCCGCGAATCGGATTTGGACTGCTACAGCGAAGACGAGCTGAAAAAGATGGCGGAAGAACTCGGCGACAACGTGGCGGTGATCAGCGCGAACACCAAAAATATCGCCAAGAGCGTAAGCGACCGTCTGAACGGCAAACCGCTGTGGCCATGGTTCTTGGTGTTGTCGCTACTCTGTTTCCTCGCCGAAATCGCTGTGCTGCGTTTCTGGGGGAAACCGGCGTTGAACGAGTAGGTGCGGAAAAATTCTCGCCCCTACATTTGTTCTAACAGTCCAGGATACGACTTCTCCAAACACCCAATGTCATTCAACTCCGCATCCGGGAACAACAAAAACGCCATGGCGAGGCGGTGGTCGTGGTGGGTGTCGAAAACGGGCTTCACCCCTTTGGAAACGCCTTTCCCCTTTACATGCAATTCATTTTCAGACAGTTCTATTTCTGCATAAGGCATCAGCTGTTCTGCCAACACGTGCAGTCTGTCTGATTCCTTGTATTGCAGATTCCGCACATTTTGGAAGGTGATGTCAGCCGGCAACAACGCGGCCAAGGCAGCCATGACGGGCACCGTGTCAAGGTTGTCGCGGACGTCCAGGATCATGCGAGGCATATCATCCAACGGTTTCGCGGAAATTTCGACACACGGGACTGCAGAGACGTGGTGCGCCGACTCTCCGCAGGAAACGGACACCCCCAACATCTTGAACCATTGTGCAATAACCGAATCACCCTGGATAGATTCCAAGGACAACGGCGAAAGGACTACGGTGTGTTCCGGATGCAGACGGGCGTATGCGAACCAGAAGAGTGCCGCGCTCCAATCGCCAGGCGCGCCGACAGACAGGACAGGGCATTCCACCCCGGGAATCTCGACAGGCCAGGCGCGGGTGCAGGCGAGCGTCATCTGCAAATACGACAAAGAAGGGATATCGGGTGTGGTGAGATGCAAGGTTTTGAGTCCCAGCAACGGAGCGGCCAACACCAACGCGGAGGCCATCTGGGAGGATTGGGAGGCATCTATGGTCAACGACAAACCTTCGGTTTCCGCACAGTGTAAAGACGCAAATTCTTGCGTCCCTACAGGTCGGAATGATTTCCCGTGGATCAACCAACCCTCCTCCACCCGTTCAATCTCGGAACCGATACCGCGCAACACGTCCACCAAAGGCAGGATGGGACGCTGCAACAACCGTTCCGTACCCGTAAGCAGCCATGCGCCCGGTGTGGCGGCGAGAACCGGCATCAGAAACCGGTAGGCCGCGCCACAGTCTTCGACATCAACCATAACGGGATGAACGGACGTTTCCCCCGATTGCAGAGAGGCTATGCATGGCCTCTCCACGACGGAGGTGGAAATGGCCTCCAACGCCCGCTGCGTGACGACGATATCGCGGCAATCGTTGGTGGAAATCGGCAAAACCTCCCCGTCCCGCACCCATGACTCTATCAGCTCTCGAATGCGAAGACTCTTATTATCAGGAAGTTGAATATCAAACCTCACCTCAATTTTTTAAGGGCAAAAGTAAAATTTTTTGAGTATTTTTGCGTTTTCTTTTGACTTTGACTTTGATTCATCAACAACTAACCCTAAGCCTGTAAACCTGTAAACCTGTAAGCTTGTAAACCATAAACCTTAAACCATAAACCATAAACCTCAAACCTCAATGAACAACGGACAAATTGGAATCGGCGGATTCAACATCTTACCGAAAGGAATCAAGAACCTTCTTATAATCAACACTTTATTATTCTTCGCCACCTACGTTTTCGCCAAGGCGAACATCTGCGACCTGAACCAATGGCTGGGGCTGCACTATTTCAAAGCCTCGGATTTCCATTTTTGGCAGTTCATCACCTACATGTTCATGCACGCCAACTTCGGGCACCTCTTTTTCAACATGTTTGCCCTTTGGATGTTCGGCGCCGTGGTCGAGAACACGTGGGGAACGCGCAAGTTCTTGATTTACTACCTGATAACTGGCATCGGCGCGGCTCTCACGCACTACATCATCACCGCTGTGGAGATCGGTCCCGCCATCTCCTTGTTCAACCAATTTCTGGACGCACCCTCTTTGGAGACTTACCGCTATCTGGTTGAGCACAACACCATTGCACCCCTGCAGAGCGCATTGCAAAACAACTACGGGGTGCTGCAACGCAATCCCGACTCCTTGAACGAGTTGGTGGCCGCCACCATCACACTGCAAGACCACTACCTGAACAGTTTCACGCTGATCGGCGCTTCCGGCGCGGTCTATGGGGTGTTGCTGGCTTTCGGCTGGATGTTCCCCAACTCCACCATCTACATCTACTTCCTCCTCCCCGTCAAGGCCAAATGGCTGGTACTTTTCTATGGCGTCATCGAGTTGGTGTACGGCGTGACCGGGACTTCCGACGGCGTGGCCCATTTCGCACACTTGGGCGGCATGGTTTTCGGCATATTGCTGCTTCTGCTCTGGACACGAGACGACCGACAGAGACGTAATCAAAACTACTACCATTTCTCCGACAATCGCGACAGCAGGCATCAATGGAGATGGCCGTTCCAGAAGCGGGAATCTTCCGGGAAGTCAAAATATTACGTCTCCCATGAGAGCGGCCGTCCCCTCAGCGACGAGGAGTTCAACGCCCGCAAACAGGAGGAGAAGAAGCGTATCGACACCATTCTCGACAAGATTTCCAAAAGCGGGTACGGTTCGCTGACCGACGAAGAGAAGAACATCCTGTTTCATTATTCTCAGAAATAAGCGGGGATGGCAAAGAAAAAAGGCGGTAAGCTCAAGGCGTTAGGCAAATTCCTGCTCATTGTGGCCACCATTGCAGCCACAATAGCCCTCCTTTTCTCCTTTGCCGCCAAACTGTTACCTCCTTCTGTTTCCAGCACCGTCGCCTACTGCGGGCTCTTTTTCCCCTACCTTCTCGTCATCAATTTCGCCACCGCCCTCATCTGGCTCTTTGTGGAACCCCTTTGGACACTACTGCCCGTAGCAGTCATTCTCCTCAATGTCAACAACATAGACCGGCATTTCCAGTTCCGCGGCAGTGAAAAGCCAGAAGTTTGCGCCAACTGCCTGAAGGTGATGAGCTACAACGCCAAGGCTTTCAACATCTACAACAGCGACCAGAAATCGCTGAACCGGCAGGTGATCCACTTCCTGCAAAACGAGAAACCTGACATCCTTTGCATTCAGGAATACAGTTACGACAGGTCAGGGAAAACAGGGTTCAATTCCACGGAGGCCATTATCAACGCGCTGAACATCAAGGACAACGAAAGAACCCACAAAATTCTGCTGCCCTACAGGAACAAGTTAGGTTACGAGTTCGGGATGGCCGTTTTCAGCAAGTACAGAATCGTGGGCGGCGGCTTTGTGGAAACCGCCGATTCCTCCAGCAACAAATCTATGTATGTGGATATCCGTTTCAACGGCGACACGCTGCGTGTTTACAACATCCATCTGGCATCCATGCACTTGGACAGCACCGATTACGAGACCGGGAAAGCGATTTGGGCGGGTTCCTACGACTCGGCCTTCAACAACAAAGCGCAGAAACTGTCTCAGAAAATCTCCATGGCATACGTGCTGCGGCAGCGCCAGGCGAAGAGCATCCACGCGCACATCAGCGAATGCCCATACCCGGTCATCCTCTGCGGCGACTTCAACGACTCGCCGGCATCATTCAGCTACAACAAGATCATGCGCGGGCTGAAGGACTCCTTCCGAAGCAGCGGAAAAGGCACCGGCACCACCTACGTCGGGGGCAATTTCCCCGCCTACCGCATCGACTACATCGCCCACGACAAGCAGTTCAACGATTTCCAATACACCGTCTGCCGGGAGTTGGACGTCTCCGACCATTATCCCATCTATACGTACATTTCGATTGTGAAAAAGGATTAGTAGGGACGTATCGCATACGTCCGTGTATCGCAGACGTATCGCATACGTCCGTGTATCGTGGACGTATTCAATACGTCCCTACAGGGCGGCGTTTTCATACAGATGTTCATAATGCGAGGCCTGCTCACGCCCATCGAACAGACTCAACGGATGCAAACGGCTGATATGCTGTTCTATCGTTCCGAACAAATCGCTGACATTCAGAATGGTGCGGGCTATATCGTCGGCACTCTTCGGATTCACCGCATACCCGGCAAGCCCCTCTTTGAAAATGCCGTCACAAGCGCTATCGGTTGCATAGAGCACCGGCAAACCCTGCGACAAAGCCTCCGCAAAACGCTGTGTAGAAGGTGTTTTCTCATCCAACTGCAAGAAAATATCATGTTTACGGTAAACTTCAAGTAGCTCTTCATTAGCCAAATCGCCCACAGTAGTCAGGGTGATATCGTAGTTCCTGCGCTGCAACTTCTTCATGGCATGGTGCACCGCATCCAAATGATGATGGGAATCCGAAGGCCCAACGTACAGCAACTTGATATGTACCAATGCGGTAGGCGGATGTATATGGAGGTTGTCCAGCCAGAACGAATCCAAAGCCTCCAAAAACATCATGGAATGGAAGAAGACGGTGTCGGCGGTTTTGGAGGGCAGATGCCGCGCCAAAAACTCCTGTTGCGACTGGCTGGTGAAGACCACCCGCGCCGCTTCGGCAAGCACATTTTCCACGCCCTTCTTGCTGAACACGAACAGTTTATGGTACGCATCCAGGTCGCTTTGCATCACCTCCACCACGTATGGCACACCCTTCGCCGCCGCATAATTCGCTGCCGCTTGCCCGCATCCGAACCACCGGTGGGCGTGGATGACATCGACCGGACCCTGATATGCCGCCATCTCTTTCGGGGTCACGTATTGGTGTTCGAACGTTTCCGACATATACCTTGTGACGCGCTCCGCGTGGGCGCGGTCTTCTTCGTTTGATATGATATGGAGTATTATCATCGGCTTTGGTTTTTTGGTTTTGTTTTGTCCCACACTGCCCCCCACACTGCGCTTCGCTTATGCGTCTGCCCCCACACTGCGCTTCGCTTGTGTGGGGTTAATTGCACTGCGTGCGTTTAGCCTCTCCGAGGCTGCGCATCATCGTATCATCGCATCATCGCATCATCTTATCATCGCATCATCGCATCATCGTATCATCGCATCATCGCATCATCGCATCATCGCATCATCGTTCATAATTAACGGTAAATACACTTCACGGTAATACGGTTCAAACTCCCGCGTCGTGGCGTGGTTGTGCCAGAGGAACACGAAATCGCCTTCGACGTCGAAGCAGCGTTTTTTCAGCTTCATCACCAACTTCTTGGCTTTCCCTACAGGGAGTTTCATATAGTCGAACAGGGTGCCGTCCATGACGATGAGCGGGTGTTCGATGATGTCCGTGACTTTGTCGT
>JAEEIG010000154.1 GCA_016281255.1 Bacteroidales bacterium | reverse complement strand
GTAAGATTTTGTCAGAAAACGGTTGATTTACCATACCCAAAAAATCATATATTTGCGCCTTTAAATTTTGAAAGATGATTCTACGAAAGATGAAAGATAAATCGCTGACAATCAAATTGTTTACAACTACCATCGTACTATTGTTGGCCTTGTGCGGCATTGCTCAGCCCCCTCCCGGCGGTTTTCCCGGCGGTGGTCGTCCTCCCGGTGGTTTTCCCGGACGTCCCCCGGGCGACCGTGGCGACTGGAACCAAGGACAGGTTCAGCAGCCTCAGGTGAAGCAGAAGAAGAAGGTGAGAGAGGGTTCCACCTTCAAGGTGGTCGGCTTGTTGCGCGACACTGTTTCCGGCGCGCCATTGGCGTATGCCAATGTGGCGGTGCTCGACGCTTCGGATTCCATGCTCATCAAGGGCGTTTCAGCCAACAACAACGGCTATTTCGAGATAGACGGTGTGCCGCAAGGGAATTGCCTGCTGCGTGTTTGGATGTTCAATTACAATCCGCGCTATATCCCTTTCACGGTGAAAAACAACACCAATTTAGGCACATTGTATCTGATTCCCAAATCCACTTCTTTGCAGGAGGTGACCATCAAGTCGGAGAAACCGTTGTATGCCCAGGATGGCGAAAAACTGGTCTATAACGTCAGCGAGGATGCCTCTATCCAGACCGGTACCACCGAGGATGCATTGCAGAACGCGCCTGGCGTGGAGGTCGATGTGGAGGGCAACATCACGTTGCGCGGTGTGTCGAGTGTGGAGATCTGGATCAATGACAAACCCTCCAAATTGACGGAGGAGAACCTCAAAACATATTTGCAGACACTGCCCGCCAACGCTTTGGAGCGCATCGAGGCCATCACCAACCCGTCGGCCAAGTATGCCACGGATGCCGAGGCGGTTATCAACATCGTCACTTCGGCGCATGTGAAAAGCAACCAGTTCGTCAGTTTCGGTGTCAACGGCTCCAACCAGCCGTTTGTCTCGCCATGGGTCAGCTATATGTGGACGAAGGAAAAACTGAGCATAAACTTCTTTTTGTCAGGACGTTACAATGCCCGCCGCAATACGGATGAGACGACTTCCTATCAACGCCGCGATGCGGAAACGGTGGGCGATTACGATACCACATGGTCGTCCCAGACCTCTCAGATTGACATCAACCGCAGGGGCAGCGGCAACTTCTTCCTCGGCGTCAATTACGAAATCGACACCACCAGCGAGATCTCCTTCGATGCCGGCGGTTTTTACAACTACAATGCCACCCGCCTGACCAAGTCCGAGGACCAGACCTACTATGGCGTCTATGAAGAGGAGCCGTACGATCAGAATTACATCGACACGACCCACAGCAAAACCAACGGACAGTCTGTTTTCTCACATGCCGGGGTCGATTACACCAAAAAGTTCGACAAGAAAGGTCATAATTTGCGCATCAGTTTGAACACACGGTTCAATTTCAACGCCAGCGACCAGTGGTATAACCGTTACTACGATACCTATTATGACCTGGACGAGCATCGCTATCTGTTGACGCGCAACTACCGGTTCGGAGCCAGCTTGGATGCCCGTTACAACCGACCCTACAGCGAGAACGGGGAGATGAGTTACGGTCTTCGTGTCGATCAAACCACGATGAACAACGATTACAAGCGCTACAACGACACGATCGGTGAACTGATAGATACGTTGCGTACCTACCATTTCAACGGCAATTCGACTAACTTGAACGGCGATGTGAACTGGACGCACCGTTGGGGCGGCTTCACCCTCAGCACCGGCTTGGGCCTCGGGGTGTTGCGTGACGCTTACGAATACATCAGCGATATGCCGTTTGCGGATGCCGGTGCACCCCTTTACTTCTCGGCACGGCCCTCCATCCACCTCTCCTACCGCACCGAGAACATGCACAATTTCAAGTTGAACTATACCATGCGCATGTCCCATCCGGGCGAGGAGGATGTGAGCACCTTCCGGCGTTATGGCGACAACAGCTATTCCACCGGTAATCCGGAGGTGAAAAGCGGTTTCACGCACAGTATGGAGGCCGGTTGGCAGAAGTATTTCAACAAGTTCGGCAATGTCGGTGTGGAACTCTATGGACGTATGAGCACGAACGAGATTAGCTCGCTGACAGACTCCAAATACGATGAATTCCTGGATCGTGTGATCAGCTATTCCACGCCTTACAACCTCGGATCCTCGTGGCGATACGGCGCATCGTTGAATGCCACTTACCGTCCAACGGGTTTCATCAATCTGCGTCTTTATGCCAATGTCTATGATTACGGTTACAACATGGCCTATATGCGTGACGGCGAGATGCAGTACGACCAACGCGACAAGTGGTCGTGGAGCGTGCGTTTGAATTTCTGGGCGAAGGCCTTCGATTGGTTGCAGTTCACTGCAACAGGATTCTACAACTCCCCGACACTCGGTCTGATGAGCGAGCGCAAAGCCCGTTACGCGTTGAACTTCGGTCTGCGTAGCGACCTCTTCAAGCGCAAACTCTCCATCTATGTCAATGTTCAAGACATCTTCAACTGGGGCGCCAAATATGGTTCCGGTTCCGAGAACACGAACCCTTACTACCTGAGCAACAGTACCAACAGGACGCTGAACAGTCGTTACATCTCGGCCGGCATCACTTTGCGATTCGGCAAGATGGAGTTGGAGAACAAGGCGCAGAGTACAGGCAGTTCCTCGGAAGAGGATAGCGGAATGTAGTGAAAGGGTTTTTACCATAAAGCAAAGAAAATGAAGAAGATAGCTTTATTGTTCGGTTTTTTGACAATGATGTTGGCAGGTCGTGCGAGCTACCTGCTGATTCCCATGGACTTGGCGCAGGCCAACCATCTGAAAGCTTACGGAATCGCCTATTTCGCTGTGGCGCATCAGATTGACATGAGCTGGCTGCTGAACTACCGCGGCGGCAGCTTTATGTGTCCCTACAACAGCACGGTGGAGAACGAATGTCTGGTCCGCGGGGTCTCCTACGAGGTCATTGCCGACCTGCAGGCCACGCAGATTCTGAACGAAATTGCGGTGGTGGAGAACAATATGAACGAAATCCGACTCACCAAGGAGCCGAAAATCGCGGTCTATTCCCCGAAAAACAAGCTGCCCTGGGATGATGCGGTCACGTTGGTGCTCACCTACGCGGAGATTCCCTACACCGTCATCTACGACGAAGAGGTGATCAAGGGCGAGTTGCCCAAGTACGACTGGCTGCACCTGCATCACGAGGATTTTACCGGGCAGTACGGGAAATTCTGGGCCAGCCAGCGCAACACCAAATGGTATCAGGAGGATGTGCGGGAGAACGAGGAACGCGCCGCACAGTTGGGTTTCGCCAAGGTGTCGCAGATGAAGCTCGCTGTGGCCAAGGGCATCCGCGATTTCGTGGCGGGCGGCGGCTATCTGTTCGCCATGTGCTCCGGTCCTGACAGCTATGACATCGCGCTCGCCGCGGATGGCGTCGATATTTGCGAAACCATGTTCGACGGAGACCCGATGGACCCGCAGGCGCAGAGCAAGCTCAATTACGACAACTGCTTTGCATTCACCGATTTCAAAATTGAAACCAACCCTTATGTCTATGAGGTCTCCAATATCGATGCCAGCCCGACACAACATCTTTCCAACAAATCGAACGACTATTTCACTCTGTTTGAGTTTTCCGCCAAATGGGATCCTGTGCCCACAATGCTGTGCCAGAACCATTTGCAGGTGATTCCCGGCTTTATGGGACAGACCACGGCCTTCCGTAAGGAGTTCATCAAACCGACGGTGACCATTATGGGTGAGTGCGCTTTCTTCAACGAGGCACGCTACATTCACGGCGAGTACGGCAAGGGCACTTGGACCTTCTATTCCGGCCACGACCCCGAAGATTACCAACACCTGGTCAACGACCCGCCCACAGACCTCAACCTGTTTCCCAATTCAGCGGGTTACCGGCTGATTCTCAACAACGTGCTGTTCCCCGCCGCGAAGAAACAGCAACAGAAGACGTAAGACTTTAGACTTAAGACTTAGGACTTAAGACTTAGGACTTAAGACTTAGGACTTAAGACTTAGGACTTAAGACTTAGGACTTAAGACTTTAGACTTAAGACTTTAGACTTAAGACTTTAGACTTAAGACTTTAGACTTAAGACTTTAGACTTAAATATTGCAGGATATTGCGTTGTTGTAACGTATGATTGTGTAAGAGCTGAGACCCTAAAAGTCTCAAGTCTTACGTCTCACGTCTCAAAACAATACCTGAAGAATGGTCCTGATTAAATGTGGGGTACCATATTATATATCAACTCCACAACTTGCGGGCCGGCGGCGGCAGCGGCTGCTAAAACCTCCAAGTGGCTGGCCTTTTCCACGCGGCCGATGATACCCAAGTCCGTGATGACGGAGAGTGCGAACACCTCAATGCCGCGATGCCGTGCCATAATCACTTCCGGAACGGTGGACATGCCCACGGCGTCTGCGCCGAAAAGGTAGAACATTTTGTATTCCGAAGGAGTTTCGAAACAAGGTCCCGACACACCGATATAGACACCCTCCTGGAGGTGGATGTTCAGCTTTTTGCCGGTTTGTTGTGCCAATTTCAGCAGTCTATGGGAATAAGCCTCGCTCATGTTCAGGAAACGTGGGCCCAGTGTGTCGTCATTCGGGCCGATGAGCGGATTGGTGAAAAAGTGGTTGATATGGTCGCGGATCAGCATGATGTCGCCCACCTGGAAAGTGGGGTTCATGCCGCCGGCTGCATTCGAAAGAATCAGGGTCTTTATGCCGAGGCCGTTCAAAATCTGTTCAGGATAGGTCACCACGTCCATCGGGTAGCCTTCGTAATAGTGGAAACGACCACTGAAGACGAGTACTTCCACCCCGTTTAACCTGCCAAAAATCATCGTCCCTTTGTGCCCCTCTACCGTGGAAACGGGGAAATGGGGGATTTCAGAATAGGAAATCTCGTCCACTATCTCCACTTTTTCGGTCAAACCACCTAATCCGGAACCTAATACGATGGCGATTTTCGGGTTTATTGTTTTGCGGTTGTTCAGATAGGCAACCGTTTGTTCAATTTTCATTCTCTTTTCTTCTAACATGGTCTGTCAACATTTGATTAAACGTATCTTTTTGGCTCTCAGTGAGAAACTCGATTTGCACTGGAACCACAAATAGGGGTAGCAAAGATACAATATTTATCGTACGTTCTGATTGCAATCGCATCCAATCTTTTTCGGTAGTGACCAGAACACTATCTTTGCCGATGTTGTTAAAGTGCTGGTCATATATGGATTGAATCTCCTTTTCGGTGAAAGAATGGTGGTCGGGGAAGGCGTAATGGTGCACAATGCGGTGCCTTTTTTCCAGATGTGTGAGCAGCGGTTTTGGGTGCGCGATACCGGTAAGGACGACGAGGTCCCGTATGTTTTCGGGCGCCAGACGCCGGGCCGCCGGGGTGACGGGTTGCAGCGATTCGTAGCGGAATCGGGTGAAAAACAGCGGTTGTTGTGGCAAAAGGCGGAGTTTGTGCCGCCAGGCGGATTCGTCGGGGCGGGCGTCGTCCGGCACTTTGGTCACGATGACCGCATCGGCAAACCTTGCGGCGCGCGGGAATTCCCTCAGTTTGCCCGCCGGCATCGGCATGTCCGGGCGATAGGGACGGTCGTATTCCGTCAGCAGGAGGTGAAAACTGGGGCGGAAGCGCAAATGCTGGTAGGCATCGTCTAACACAATGACCTCTGTGTCAGGGTTTTCATCGAGCAGCATCCGCACGCCTTCGGCGCGGTCTCCGTCCACCGCCAGGGGGATGTCCGGAAAGCGCAGGTGCGTCATAATCGGCTCGTCTCCAAAGGTTTTCGCATTCCGCAGATAGGGATCAGTCTGTAGGATAGAGTGGTATCCCTTCGATTTCCGTCCGTAGCCCCGACTGAGCGCTGCCACATGGAAATCTCGCTTCAGCAAACCGATAACATATTGTGTATGGGGTGTTTTTCCGGTCCCGCCCACGGCTATGTTGCCGATGTCGATGGCGGGCACGGGCGACTCTTCGCTCAATAGTATCCGATGGCGGTACAGAAATCTCCGTATCGCGGCCACACACCCGAAAAGCAGGGAAAAGGGTGTCAGCAGCACTCCTATGATGAGCTTAAATGGCATTTTCGGACGCTTCGCTCTGTTTTGCGGCCTCGCGTGCCTCGCGGCGTTTGCGGATGGCCTCCTCCACTTCGCTTTCGTAGGCCTCGTAGCGCGTGATGATTTTGGTCACCAAGTGGTGTCTCACCACATCTTTGTTCTCCATGTAGATGAAGTCGATGCCTTTCACGCCGTTGAGGATGCGGTCGGCCAGAATCAATCCGGACTGTTGGTTTTTCGGCAGGTCGATTTGGGTGATGTCGCCGGTGATGAAGAACTTGGCGTTCTTGCCCATACGGGTGAGGAACATCTTGAGCTGGGAGGAGGTGGCGTTTTGGGCCTCGTCGAGAATCACGTAGGCGTTGTCGAGGGTGCGGCCGCGCATGAAGGCCAGCGGCGCGATTTCGATGACTTTGTCCTCCATGAGGGGCATCAGCTTCTGCATCGGCATCATTTCCCAAAGGGCGGCGTAGAGCGGTTGCAAGTAGGGGTCGAGCTTGTCGCGGAGGTCGCCGGGCAGAAAACCGAGGTTCTCGCCGGCCTCCACTGCGGGACGGGTGAGGATGCTTCGTTTTATCTGCTTGTTTTTCAGTGCTTTGACGGCCAATGCAACGGCGGTATAGGTCTTGCCCGTACCGGCGGGGCCTACCACAAAGACCATGTCGTTCTTCTCCGCGCTCTCCACCAGGCGTTTCTGGTTCGGGGTGATGGCTTTGATGACTTTGCCTTCGCGCCCGTGTACAATCACGTTGCTGTCGGGCTGGTTGAGCGCATAGAAGCTGTCGTCCTCCATTGCCGTGATGTTGATGATGTCGGTTTCGGTGAGTTTTCCGAATTGTTCTATATGGTTTTGTAGCAATAAGATACGGTTTTCGAATTCTTGGACATCGTCATCGGTTCCAGTGACCTTTATCTCGTTGCCGCGCACAAACATCTTCAATTTCGGGAAGATATGGGTGAGCATTTGAATGTTATTATTTTGAAAACCAAGCAGTTCGACAGCGGTTTCAGGGTTCAGTTCAATGATTTTATCCATGATGTTATTCGATGACAAGGTAATTTAAAGGGTTGATAGGAAAGCCGTTATACCAGAGTTCAAAGTGCAGATGGTTGGAGTTGCCCTCTTCGGAGCCGGTGTTTCCGGCGGTGGCGATGGGCATGCCGACGGTCACGCGGGAGCCGACCGTTTTCAGCAGGGCGGCATTTCGTTTGTAGATGGAAATCATGTTGCCAGGATGCTGTACGACGATGGTATAACCGTCTGTGGCCGTGTAGTTTGCGGAAATCACTACGCCGTCGGCCACGCAGGTGACAGTTCGGTTGTCGTGGGTGGCGATGTCGATACCGTAATGGTTTTGGGAAGCGTCGAAAAGCCGGGTCACCGCGCCCATGGCCGGCGGATAGATGGAGATATTGGTGATCTTGGCCTGCTCGATGTTGGGGATTCCGTTGGTGGAAGAGCTGTTGTTCGGGCTGACGCGCCCGAGGATCATCTCCGCCTCTTCCAGTACCTCCTGCATCTTTTCAGAACGTTTCTTTTGTCGCTCGACGGGATGTATGTCAGGAGTGGTTTCCGCGTCGTCATCTTCGTAAATCTGCCCGTCCTTACCCCTGATCATGTCCGTGAAGTTGTCGATGAACTGCTGGTTCTGAGCCAACTGCTTCTCAAGTGAATCCACCCGTGCGGCAGTCTGTTTGTACATTTTATAGTCTTTCTGGTCGGTGTATCCGGGGATATAGACCCGCAATGGGGTGAGGGCGATCAGGACTGTGGTGAGTACAATGATGACAAAGGCGGCCAAAATGGCGACCACCACGATCTTCTGGATGGTGATGCGCCGGATGACAAAGCTCTGTTCGTGTGTGTCTTCGTTGGAGAAGACAAGCCTGTAGCGAGTCTTCCATTCACTGACGATGATGTTCCATCCCTTTTTTATCTTCTCGAATTTGCTCATTCTTGCTTTTCTGCCCGTTTTACAGGCGCAAAAGTAGCAAAAATAGTGAATGGTTCGGAATTTATAATCAGCTTATATACAATGCTTTATATTTTAAAGCTCTCGAATGCCATTCGAAAGATGAAAATTAATGATTATATGTAAAGAAATATTCGTATTTTTGCTGCCCAAAAAATCACTAAAGTCAAGTATTATGAACGAAAGAGACAACAACGTAAGTTTTTTCAGATTTGAAGATTTGCGTATTTATGCAAAGGCCATGGATTACATCGTATGGCTGTATCAACAACTCCCGACCGGCGAAGTGGCGGCAAACCAGAAATTCATGCAGAAATCGTTCCTGAAATCTGCCCAAGATATCGCCCTGAATACCGCAGAGGGCTCTTCACGCAACAGAACTCAATTCCTGTATTATCTGAAAATGGCGAAAAGTTCAGTGAGGGAGTGTGTCGTACACACGGAAATTGCTTATCGTTTCGGCATCATCAACGAAGAGGCCAAGGAACATTCCCGTACCGAACTGATGGAGCTGACCAAGATGATCGGTTCTCTCATCGCCTCCCTGCAACGCTCCTCTTTGGGCGTCGGTTCTTCCTATTCCGGCAGACCTTCGGAAGAGAACGACGACCTTAGCATTCCGGAGCCCGATGAGTTCGACGAGATGATCTAAGAGTCTCTCATATTAGCTACAGTATTATATAAATGAATAGCATAATTCAAAAAA
This sequence comes from Bacteroidales bacterium, assembly GCA_016281255.1. GTDB lineage: Bacteria > Bacteroidota > Bacteroidia > Bacteroidales > WCHB1-69 > F23-D06. The sequence continues at coordinate 4,601 of JAEEIG010000154.1, read as the reverse complement.
AGGATATCGTCAGGATGTCCTTTTTTTGTTAAAACCAAAATCGCACCGATGAAAAACGCAAAGCTGATCACGCTTTTGGCCCTGTTCCCGATGCTTCTGTCGGCCAAAACGCTCACAAAAAACGAATTAACCACATTGGGAACCCGTGCTTTTTACCAGAAGGCCGCTTCTATTTCTCCCCAGGCCATGCATTACGAACTCAAGGAGTGTGAGTTTTTGAAGGATAACGGTGTTGTCAGCATGGCGGTGTTGCATTTCGAGCACGGTTTCCTCGTGATGTCGGCTGAAGACGCCGTGATGCCGGTGCTGGCCTACGACTTCGAGAACAGCATCGACCTTGCGGACCTGGCGCCGGGCGTGTCGTTTTTCCTGGATTTCTACAAGCAGTTGATCCTCACCGCCCGTCAGTCGAATCTCACGCCGAGCGAAAAGGTGCAGGCTGAATGGGAGTCGCTGCGGCATCCTTCCACGCGCGGCGTTCGCGCAGAAACGGTCGTCGCCCCGTTGATTCGTTCCCGTTGGAATCAGAACAAGTACTACAACTATCTGTGCCCCAAGGATTATAATGCGCCGAGTGGATACGACGGGCATGTCCCGAACGGTTGCGTGGCCATTGCCATGTCCCAGATTATTTTCTACTATCGTTACCCTGAATCGGGTACCGGAAGCCATACCAACTACACCGAATACGGGAATTTCCACGTCAACTTTTCCCAGCAGCACTATTGTTACGAGGCGATGTGCAACCAATTGACCTATCATAACAACGAGGTGGCCAAGTTGATTTTCCATTGCGGCACGGCTGTTAACATGATGTACGGATCGGATGGCTCCGGGGCCTATTCCGGTGATGTGCCCGGCGCCATGTCTTCCTATTTTAAATACAGCACCGATGCCATGCATCAGAGCAGACACTATCATTCGGACTCCACGTGGCACCAGATGCTCAAGGGAGAATTGGATTTGGCGCACCCGCTATACTATTCGGGATACTCTTCCGAAGGCGGTCATGCTTTCATCTGCGATGGTTACAACAGCGACGAGTATTTCCACTTCAATTTCGGCTGGGGTGGTTCCGGCGATGGGTTTTACATCACCGAAGGCGATGAATCCCAGCAGGATATCGTGCATGGCTACGGATATGGACAGTCGGCCGTCTTTGATCTGCACCCGCGCGAAACCAACTATCCCGATTATTGTCAGGACGGTATGGTCATCACCGCTATCAACGGCACGTTGGCGGATGGCAGCGGCCATCTCGACTATCTGAACAACGCTCATTGCACCTATCTCATCACCGATTCCAAGCAGTATTCCGTTGCTGTCACCCTGACGGATTTCGCCACCCAGGAAGGCCACGACTTCCTTCGTTTTTGGGACGGGCTTCCGGCAGACAGCAATCTTTTGCTGGAACTTTCGGGCACGATGCCCTCCAATCCCAACTACACCTTCAACACCGACAGTCTCTATATTGTCTTTGAGACAGACGATTCCGTGACGGATGCCGGCTGGTATCTGAACTACTTCTGCAATCGTGAAGGCTACGGGTGCGGCACCCACATGCATAACAACGAGCCTTCCGGCGTTATCGAGGACAATAGCGACGAGGGCTATCACTATCGCGACAATTCCAATTGTTCATGGGTGATTCGCAATTCAAACGCCGATCACATCAACTTTGTCTTTGAGGAGATGGACATCAGTCCGGAGGACCATCTGGATTTTTACGACCTCAGCGAGGTTCCGTCGGTCCTGTTGGGCTCGTTTTCGGGAAATACGATTCCTGACCCGGTGACGTATAACGTGAATCGTATCAAGGTCGTTTTTGTGTCAGACAACTATCTGCACGGAGATGGTTTCAAAGTGTATTGGGATGTCTCCGGAGTCGGCGTCGAGGAGAGCAGCATGACCGGCGTCAGTGTATATCCCAACCCGGCGTCGGATCTCTTCACCATTCTCTTCGAAGAAGAGGCCGAAGCGTGCGAAATCGTCCTCTATGACATGGTCGGGACGGTGCATTACAGACAGAAACATGCAGGGGGCGGCCGACTGGATATCCCTGTGAATCAGCTCTCTGACGGACTTTATCTCTTGTCGTTGAACAACGGACGGCAAACTTCCTATAAGAAAATCGTGGTCCGGCATTAAACGAAAGAGGGTGTAGGCCGTCTTATTGACAACTTCAAATCAAAAAACGTAGAGCAATGAAAAAGTTAATGACGATGATGAGTATCTTCCTGATGACTGGTTTAGTGTCCATGGAAGCTGTGGCACAGACGCCCAACTCATCCAGAAGCAACGCCGCTGGAAAAAAACCCGCCACAACAGCGGTTACTAAACAAAACGGCACCTCTTCAAGTCAGGCTGCGCGTCAGTTCAGAAAAGGAGATGCTCAGCTGAACAGGGCGAACAACAGCTATCAGAAAGCTCAACAAAGTGCTTCCGCGGCAAGTCGCCCCGCCACGACGACCAACCGTCGTCCGACGACCACCTCTCGCCCCGCAGCAACGAACAACAATACGACCACCCGTCCGGCGACGGCCACTCCTTCCACGAGCAGACAAACCGTCCCGGCCACGACCTCGACCAGCAAGCCTGCCACCAACGCCACGGCCCGTCCTGCTGCCACTTCTTCCAACACGAGACAACCGGCCACGAACGCTACGGCAGCCAAGCCCGCCACGGCTACGGCGGCAAGACCTGCCACCAGCAACACGCCTGTCAAGGCTGAGGCAGCAAGGGTAAACAGCGGAAATGCCACTTCCGGCACGGTGACCGAAAGACGCGGATACACCGAAAGCGGAAAAGCGCAACCGCAGCCGGTCAGCGGACCTCGCGACGGAGGCAGCCACAACAGTGGTGACAAGCCCGCTCCCGGAGGACACCCCGGAGGACACCCCGACGGTCATGGCCCGCACCCCGGCCCGGCACCCCACACCCCCTACGTACACCCGAACTACCACAACTACTACGGTCACATGCATGTTCCGCACCACGTCAGACCGGTTTACTACCACGGGGCCCCCTACTACTTCTACAACGGCGTATTCTGCCGCCACCTCAACGGCTACTACGTGATCTGCCGCCCGCCCCTCGGAGCTGTCATCGCCTACGCGATCTTCAACACCTGGAAACCCGTAATCGTGGTCCACAACAATGTAACCTACTACTATGACGATGGCACTTTTTACGTCCCTTACAACAAAAATTACCAAGTTGTAGCCCCTCCGGTCGGCGCCCGCGTGGCAGAACTCCCCAGCAACTACGAAGAAATCATCCTGGACAACACCCTGTACTACAAAGTGGATAACGTTTATTATAAGGCAGTTGTGGTGAATGGATACATCTGGTATGAAGTGGTTTTCGTGAGCTAAAAAAAAAATTTCATAAAGAAGTGCGCGGTAAAGAAAAAATTGTATCTTTGCCGCGCATTTCGCTATTGCCCTGTTGTGTAATGGTAGCACCGCAGATTCTGGTTCTGTTTGTATGGGTTCGAATCCTATCGGGGCAACAAAAATAACTGAGTCCAAGCTTGGATTCAGTTTTTTTTTGCATCTTTGCCGCGGAATTTTATTCCTTGAAGCCCTTTAGGGGCAAGAGCTCGGTAGCCCAGGACAAAGTCGCAGGTCGCAGTTCTGGGGTCAATGTTAACAGTTAAAGTCAAAGTCAATATGTTAGTATTAGGTATTGCCGGAGGATCCGGATCGGGAAAGACCTCTGTGGTGCAGAAAATCGTCAACCAGTTCCCCAAAAACCATGTGAGCGTGCTGTCGCAGGACGCCTATTACCGCGACAACGGGGACCTCACCCAGGCGGAGAAGGAGAAGATCAACTTCGACCACCCTTCATCCATCGAGTTTCCGCTGCTGGTGGACCATATCAACCAGCTGAAAGCGGGCAAGACCATCCAGATGCCGACCTACTCGTATGTCACCTGCGCACGCGGCGAGGAGACCGTCCCCGTGCATCCCGCCGAAGTGCTCATCGTGGAGGGCATCCTCATCTTCACTAACCCGGAACTGTGCGACACCATGGACATCAAGGTCTTCGTCGATACGGACGCCGACGAACGGCTCATCCGCATCATCAGCCGCGATGTCATCGAGCGCGGCAGGGGCCTCGACAAGTCCATCCGCCACTATCGTTCCTTTGTGAAACCGATGCACGAACTCTTCATTGAACCCACCAAGCGTCTCGCCGACATCATCATCCCCGTGGGCGGCCATAACAACATCGGAATCGATATCCTGACTGCCAAAATCAGGGAGACGTTGAAAGGCGAATAATGGCGATGAAGAACGATGAAGAACGATGAAGTAACTTTTAAAGGGGTTGTATGGTAAAAAAAATTATCTTTGTGCTTTTGTTTGAAAAACTTGATAAAAATGAAAAATAAACTTTGGTTTGTATTGTTAGTAGCTGCTATTCAAGTATTTACGCTTTGTGGTAATCGTGTTTCAGCGCAGAAGCTGAAATCCTCGGAAGTGCCGTCGGATGTCATCCAAACGCTTGACGAGCAGTATTCCTACGTGAAAGTGACCGGATGGATGAAGGAGGGCAACACCTACGTGGCCAGCATCAAGGACGGTTCCACGAACGGC
>JAEEIG010000153.1 GCA_016281255.1 Bacteroidales bacterium | reverse complement strand
GGTGCCGATACGCACGAGGGCGATCTTGATCTCTTCCACGTAGGAGGCGAGCAATGCGAGGGCGGTCAGAGCGGCAGAGCCGATGGCGAAGCCCTTGCCCGTGGCGGCGGTGGTGTTGCCCAGCGCGTCGAGGGCGTCGGTGCGTTTACGGACCTCAGGTTCGAGGCCGCTCATCTCGGCGTTGCCGCCGGCGTTGTCGGCGATGGGACCGTAAGCGTCGGTCGCCAAGGTGATACCCAGCGTGGAGAGCATACCCACGGCGGCGATACCGATACCGTAGAGGCCCTTGGAGAGGTTCGCGGCGTTGAATTCGATCTGGAAGCCGTTGGCGCAGAGGAAAGCGAGGATGATAGCCACGCCGATGGTGAGCACCGGAATCACGGTGGAGATCATACCCAAGCCGATACCGGAGATGATGACGGTGGCAGGACCCGTTTGGGAAGCTTCAGCCACTTTCTGGGTCGGTTTGTAGGATTGGGAGGTGTAGTATTCCGTTGATTTGCCGATGATCACGCCGGCCAGCAGCCCCACCACCACAGAGAGGGAGACCTGCCACCAGATGATGTCGGTGGAATCCTTGAAGAGCACATACATGATGCAGAAGGTGGCCACGGCGATGAGGCAGGCGGCGGTGTTGGTACCGCGGCTGAGGGCCTTGAGCAGTTCGGTCATGGAAGCGTCCTCTTTGGTGCGGACCATGAAGATGCCGATCACGGAGAGGAGGACGCCCACGGCGGCGATCATCATCGGGGCGAGGATGGAGCGCATCTGCATTTCGGCACCGAGGGTGGCGAAAGCGGCGGCACCGAGGGCCATCGTGGAGAGGATGGAACCGGCGTAGGACTCGTAAAGGTCGGCGCCCATACCGGCGACGTCACCCACATTGTCGCCCACGTTGTCGGCGATGGTGGCGGGGTTGCGCGGGTCGTCTTCCGGGATGTTGTACTCGGTCTTGCCCACGAGGTCGGCGCCCACGTCAGCGGCCTTGGTGTAGATACCGCCACCCACACGTGCGAACAAAGCCTGTGTGGAGGCGCCCATACCGAAGGTCAGCATGGTGGTGGTGATGATCACGAGGTGGTGTTCCTCGGGGATGAAGTGGTCGAGGATGAAGAACCACAAAGAGACGTCGAGCAGAGCCAGACCGACGACGGTGAGGCCCATGACGGCACCGCTGCGGAAGGCGATCTGCAGGCCCTTGTTGAGGGTCTGGCGCGCGCCGTTAGCGGTACGTGCCGAGGCGTAGGTGGCGGTTTTCATGCCGAGGAAGCCGGCCAGACCGGAGAAGAAACCGCCGGTCAGGAAAGCGAACCACACCCAGCCGTTCTGCAAATCGAACAGCGACATGATGAAGAACAGCACAGCGAGGACGATGAACACGATGGTCACCACCTTGTACTGCTGTTTCAGGTAGGCCATGGCGCCCTTGCGGACGTGAGAGGCGATTTCGCGCATGGTGGGGGTGCCTTCGTCTTCCTTCAGCATCTTGCGGTAGAAGAAGAATGCGAAACCCAGCGCAACGATGGACGCGCAGAACACGATCCATACATACTTTACGAGATTTTCTTCCATACTTTTTTGATTTTATTATTAATTAGTTTAGAGTTTAATGTTTATAGTTTAGGGTTTACTGGTTTACAGGTTTACTGGTTTAGGAGCTTAGGAGTTTAGGAGTTTAAGGTTTAAGAAAAATCAAGCCGCAAAGATGCAAAATTTTTCGATACGATGAAAAAAAGTTCTGCGACAAGACAGACACAGATTCAAAAAAAAATGTATTTTTGCATGGTCGTTGCGTGTACTTGTGTTCAAGGATTTCGCACAAGTCCAGGCAATGGCATCAGAAAAGTTATTAACCAAGAAATCCTTCAAAAAATTATGAAAAAAATCTTTTCATTGGCAATCATTTGCTGTATGGTAGTTTTGTCAGGAATCGCTTTCTCCTCCTGCAAACCCGAAGAGAAGGGCGATTACTTCTTCAGCATCAAGCTGGATCCCGCATCTACGGAGTCGCACGCCAGTTCCTACCTAGTTCTCGTCTATCCCAAAATGTTCGACGCGATGGCAAAGGATGCAAAAGAGTCCTTTCCCGAAAACGGCACGCTCATTTTCAGCGGCGAGAAAAGCCAAGTCATGAAGACCGTGAAAAAATCTTTCCAGAATGCGGCCAAAAGCATTGAGGATGGTCCGAACTACAACCAAGCAGGTGTCATTTACACGGGCATGAAAGTCAACCTGATGTACACCAACACCGACGGCGAGGGTCAAAAAGACGAAGTGGTTGATTCCCACACTTTCAAATAATAGGTTTTCCTGTAAACAACGAAAGCGCCGCACAGAAATGTACGGCGCTTTTTATTGGTTGTTGTTCGACGCTGGGAAGCGGCGGATACTATAGGTTCTCTAAGATGTACTTCGCCAGCTTGTTGTAGAGGTAGGTGCGGGTGTTGCCGCCCATGATGAAGTGATTCTTGTTGGGGAAGAAGAACTGGTCGTACTCGATGCCGGCTTCGTTCAAGCCTTTCACCCACTCCACGGCGTTCTGGAAGTGGACGCTGTCGTCGGCGGTGCCGTGGATCAGCAGATACTTGCCCTTGAGGTTCTTGGCGTAGGTTGTCGGGGAGTTGAGGTCGTAGCCGTC
>JAEEIG010000152.1 GCA_016281255.1 Bacteroidales bacterium | reverse complement strand
GTCCCGCGTGACCGCCCCTGACTGGGACAGCCGCCATCTTTGCGGCGACCTAAAAACATTAAGGTCATTAAAGTCCTTAACGACCTTAACGACCTTAAGAACCTTAATCCGACACGTCCATCCCCTCACGCGCCGCTACGGCAACTCCACCACCACCTTGAAGAACCTGTACGCCGACCATGCTCCCGCGCCTCCCGCCGGCACCTCCGCCCACGGGCCCTCCAGCCTCGCCGCCCTTCGACGGCTACTCGTCGCCCTCCTTGTACCGAATGGGCAACCCGTTCCACGTGCCGGGAATCATAACATCCCAACCGCTTGACCCTCTATTCACGTACACCGTGCAAGAAGAACCAACACCTGCAAAAGAGGAACTGGTGACCGTTGGCGCATTGCCTTCGAACGTCACGTTCGTAAGGCTGCTGGAATTGTAAAACAGATAAGACCCGATGCCGGACACGCTACTGGGGATCGTCACTTTCGTCAAATCCGACCTGTTAACGAACATGTTATCCTCTATCTTCACCACGCCTTGCGGAACTTCGACCTCGCTCTGATTACCGTACGAACCATACAGCACATTCCGCACAATCACAAAGCCATCTTCATCGGCCAATCCCCTGCAATATTTAAAAGCCCCCTTGCCGATGTACTGTACGCTATTCGGAACATCCACGTTCGTCAAACCACCACAACCATAGAACGCATAATCGCCTATGTTCGTCACGCTGGTCGGGATTGTCACATTCGTCAGTCCGACGCACGATGCAAAAGCTCCATTGGCTATACGCGTCACCCCGGATGGAATCGATACATCCCCTTCCGCCCCGTGAAGAAGCACCCCGCCGTTTTTCGTCAACAACATGCCGTCCTGCACTTTGTACGCGGGATTATCGTCCGAAACGGTAAACGTCCCGATTCCTCCGCAGAAGGCAAAAGCCTCTTCCCCGATGCTTGCCAAACTGCGTGGCAACGCCACGCTTGTCAATCCGTCACAATAATAAAACGCTCTATAGCCCACGTTTGTCACCCCCTCTGGAACCATCACGGCAGCAAGTTCATAACAATATGCAAATGCCTCTTTCCCAATGCTCGTCAAGCCGTACGGCAATGTGACGCTCTCAAGGCTGCTGCAATTGAAAAATGCATAGTCATCAATCTTCGCAACGCCATTCGACATGACAACGCCCATGAGGTCTTCGCACCCCTCAAATGCCGATTCGCCTATTTCCCGGACAGTGCCGGGTATCGTCACCTCGAACGCCCCATTGAGCTCAACCGAAGTCAACACCCCGTCTTCGATGGTGAACGTCGGCGTTCCGCCCTCGACGCACTCCCACGACAGCGCGGCGGCACCGCTACCGTCGTATCCCGCAACCACGACATAGTAGGTCTGCCCTGCCTGGACCAAGAAGGAACAACTGCTGGTTCTATCGTCTGAATCGTCGTTGAATGCGACCTCCGCCAACGTATCGTAGCGATAGACCCCAAGCACCGTGTCGAAATCGCTTCCGACGGTCGAGAACGTCGCCTTGCCGCTGGTAGGCGCAGTCCACTTGAACCAGACCGACGCCGACGAAACTTCGCATGAGAGAACAATCGGCTCGCCGCTTTCAACCGTCGCGTTGACCGTGGAGAACGAACGTGTCCCCGACGCCCCCGACAGCGTCTCCGCGTTCGTGCGATTGTCATTCGCCGGGCCAACGACGTACTCCCATGACAGCGCGGCGGCACCGCTGTCGTTGTATCCAGCGATCACAACATAGTAGGCTTGTCCTTCCTGAGCCATGAACGTACAGCGGCTGGTGCTGTCATCCGCATCGTCGTTAAACGCGACTTCCGCCAACGTATCGTAGCGATAGATTCCAAGTATCGTGTCGAAATCGCTTCCGGCGGTCGAGAATGTCACCTTGCCGCTGGTAGGCGCAGTCCACTTAAACCAGACCGACGCCGACGCATGCCCGCACGAGAGGGCAATCGGTTCGTCGTCTTCAACCGTCGCGTCGACCGTGGAGAACGAACGCGATCCCGATGTCCCAGTCAGCGTCTCCGCGTTCACACGCTCATCATTTGCAGGGGCACTGCTCCCCGCACCGTCATCGGCATACTCAATCTGCATCCCGTTCCACGTCCCAGGGATCGTAACACCCCAGCCAGTAGAACCACTCGTGACATACACCGTACACCCAGAAACACCTTGGAACGCATTAGCGCCTACACTCGGCGCATCTCCCTCAAATTCTATAGTTTCAAGACTACTGCAATAAGAAAACGCACGATCCCCAACATTCGTCACTCCTCCGGGGATCGTCACGCTGACAAGATTGGTGCCACCAGCAAACGCATAGTTCCCAATGCTCGTCACGCTGCCCGGAATCACAACATCGCTCGCATCGCCAACATACCTTTGCAAGACACCTTGCTCAATGACGAAATCATCCATGTTAATATTGCCGCCGTCATCCACATCCTCTTCCGGCATATCCACCGCGACCTTGAAAAAGCGATGTGTAGAGTTTGTTGGCGTAAGCCATTCAGAATCGGACAATTCCACCTTTCCGTATATTGTATATTTGCGTGATGCACCAAGATCTGGCGACCATGTGACCAACGGCATATCATTGACCATTGTGATTTGTGCCTTAAATTGTGACATCGTATCCGTTGGGTCGAGTCCTGCAACATAGGATGCTCCATAAGTGACGCCATTAGGTGCAATTGTTCTTTCGAGGGTTTCATAACTTTCGGTCGAAGCTGTTGATGGGCGATAATAATCCAAGAAATCAAGATGTTGAGACGTACCGCTCCAACCAATACTTTTCTCATTTGATAGACTTAATTCACTCTTGCCTCCAGGGCCAACTGCCTGAACTTGATATTCGTAATGCTGATTTAGCTCACAATGATCATCCGAAATGTTCTGACTAACTGCCAAGCCGATCCATTCCTTCTGACTCCCGTGTCCTGATATGGCACGATAAACACGATAGCTTGTTGCATTGCGTACACCGCTCCACCAAACGTAAACTTTCCCTTCGTATCTTCCCTGTGACGCTACCACATTTTCAGGTGTTGTGGGGCGGGAAATCGCATTACCTTGTCGACGCCCCATGACTATCCGATTCAGTAGTGATTCGTTCTCTATTTGAACCACAGATGGTTCAGAATCCGAACGTCCCTGTGAGAATTCCTTCGCATAAAATGCTAACTCACCACAAGTCACTGCCGTATCGGAGTTACCGCCTTTATACTCCGTCCCAGACAATGGCATGTCTGCATAACCGTTCTTGAGCCCATCGTAAATAAAGGCTTGCCCAAAAGTGTCAAACGGGGAAAAATAAGCTGACTGGCCGGAACCACATGCCGCTATCCATGCCACATTCCCAAGGCACTGTGATAAACCGAAATGGTCTAACCAGTTGTTTACCTCATACAAGTCTGGATCTACCCCCCCTAGCAACGATTGCGCGTTACATGCATTAATAATTCCTATAACAGCCACGCCTGCCGGGAAAAGCCGCATGTCCGTTAACAGTGCATCGGAAGTATAGTCATCATTGTAAGTCACTAGGCTTGCCGCCACAACTTCCACCTCTGATTGCTGAGCACTCTCATTTGAGACTATTTTGAAATCATAATCACCACCATGTGTATCAATATAGAAAACAAATATATCACCAGATTGCACCCGTTCTGAAAAACCTTCAATTGCCGTCCTGATATCGTTCAATCGTGCATTGCCATCGTAAATGAATTCCGTATTGCTAGCATCGAAATCTCCTTGCCGAATACACTCTTGTCGGAAATCCCGAGCATTTCCGAACGATGTCATTATCGGTTTGTTTTTATTGCCATATGCCGAATAACCCACCGAAAGAAGGTATCGCGTCCTCGTCTCACATTCTGCCTTTCGCTCGTCCCCTTCTGTAACGCGATACCTCAAGATGCCAATGCCATTATTCCTCTTTGAGAATTTCTTGTCCGTGATTTTGGCCACGAGCAACCTAACGCCGTTTTCATCAGTCTCTTCAACGGGTGGGGGTATTTCCAAGTCATCCCTGTCAATCTCGCTCCATTGTCCTTTTGCCGTATCGTAGTACTGAAGGTTCTGATGTGCCGTGCCGCTCGTGTTGCCATTCGTGCAGCAAAGCGTAATCGAACCGCTCGACCAATTCGCCGATTCAGCCGTCAAAGTCAGCGCAGGATTGTCCCACACCGCAAACAGAGTCATGTCGTGATCGACAGAGATCTCCGCTTCATCACGATACTTCCAAATACCATTCGCCGCATCGGTAATATTAGTTGCCCAACCTTGAAACACATAACCATCTTTGCGGAAAGTATTCTTCGACAGTTTCTGTTCTTTGCCACACTCAAAAACCTGAACGTCCATTTTATTACCATAGCCACCATTGCCGTTAAAACAGACCTCGCACGACACCCCTTTTGAGGATGCCCGAAGTAACTTGAATGCAGCTGCATTGAAACTCGTATATTCTCCCTTTGCAATAGAAACTTCAAGACCTGCAACATCGTTTGGTGCATTAGCATATCCTCTTGAAAACCAAACCAATCGAATGTAATACTCACCAGGCTCCTGGAAGCAGACTTTATGTAAAGTAGTCTCCAGACAACGAAGATCTGCACTATTGGATTTTTCTAAGATACCATGTCCACGAATAGTTACTCTAAATCCATCGTCACTTCCGAAGGCAAAAGTCCAATACCCCGCCTCTGGTATATTTATTGTTCCTGTCACTTTAATTGCAAAGCAACCCGACGAACCAATACCTATAGGGAGAGGTACCATATCACTATAAAAATGGGGAACCCCGTAACTTTGCACATCACCCGAAGCAAAAGCCAGTTGGCTATATGATTTTGTACCGTGATTAGCAACGTAACTCGCAGGTTGCGAAATTGCACTCTCAATTCCATCAAGAGTCTCTATGCATGACCTCAAATTATATTGCGTAACTGTGAATACGCCCTCCGCAAACAACAGCCATGGTACTATTATTATCACAATAGCCAAAATTAGCTTTCTCATTTGCTTTATCCTCTTTCTGCACAGGTTCGGCGTAGGATTGTTCCTGTACAAGAAAGGGGCGCATTATCCCTCTCATGCACTCACCTGAAGCCCTAGCACAGGCCTAATCGAATGCACTTAAGGAAGAATACGCCCCATGGGGGCGCATCTTCGCTTACATGCCATTCGATTTGGTATAGAAACAGTGCTAGTATTTCAGGTGAACGACGTGTAGCTTTGATGCTACGTTGTTTTCGTCCAAGGGGTGGAAAGGGATGTCGGCCTCCATACGTTGCTTGACGCTCCCAGTCAGTTCCCGGACTATGTCCGTCCCGCCGTCCGACGGCCATCCGGCCTACTTCCGGCAGAACGCGGACAGAATATCAAAATCCGCCCTGCGTCGCAAGGCGGATTTCGGAGATTTCAAAGTTTGCGGAATCGCGAAAACATTGGCCGGAGCGCCCTCAAACATTGGAAAACAGGATCCGTTTTCCAATATTGACGCAGTCACGTTAAGAACAAATCACACCAAAATCAGATAATCATCACGCACGAAACGCAATTTCTGGAAATTTGGATGCTTCATGCAATTTCATACGAACCGTAATCTCATTATGATGCAAGTAGCATCCTTCATTCGGATGTACGAAATTGGTCTAGGCAATGTTCTTGGTCATGCGCCGCCAAGATGGCGGCGTTCCCAGTCAGCGGCGGAGTTCCATGCGGTCGCAATATGTTGCGACCCTCCCAGGCGACGGCGGATCAAAGGCGCGTTGAGTGCTTTTTCTAAACGGCGGAACTCTCGAGATAGCAAGCGTCTCTACAGAAGTCAATTCGATTGTTCCATATCTTTGCGCTGTCTACAGTCGGGTCAATGTCCCACGCAAGATTCCCGTTCTCGTCCACAAATACGCGATTGAAATCTTCCGGGGCCGCCACTTTCTGGAAGATTGATCCCTCCGTCAGCTTCGATGAGCAGTCAAGAATTCTCCGCTCGCCAT
>JAEEIG010000151.1 GCA_016281255.1 Bacteroidales bacterium | reverse complement strand
TATGGCAAAAAATACAAAATCAACGAAGAAGAGAGTCGTTAGAATCGAGGCCTCGGGTAAGGCATTTATCTACGCTTCATTCAATAACGTCATCGTTTCCCTCACCAACAATGACGGTCAGGTGATTTCCTGGTCTTCCGCTGGTAAGATGGGATACAGAGGTTCCAAGAAAAACACTCCCTACGCTGCCCAGATGGTGGCTCAAGACTGCGCGAAAGTGGCGTATGACCTCGGTCTGCGCAGAGTGAAGGTTTATGTTAAAGGTCCGGGACAAGGCCGTGAGTCTGCCATTCGTTCCATCAACACCACGGGTATCATCGTGGAAGAGATCACGGATGTCACTCCGCTGCCTCACAATGGTTGCCGTCCTCCGAAACACAGAAGAGTATAATTTTATCATTCATCATCGAAAAAATATAGAATATGGCAAGATATACAGGACCCAAAACGAAAATCGCAAGAAAATTCAAGGAACCCATCTACGGTCCCGACAAATATTTCGAGAGAAAGAACTATGCTCCGGGTCAGCATGGTCAGTCTCGCAGACGCACGAAACTCTCAGAGTACGGTATGCAGTTGCAAGAGAAGCAGAAAGCGAAATACACATACGGTATTCTGGAGCGTCAGTTCCGTAAATTGTTCGACATGGCTTCCCGCAAGAAGGGTGTCACCGGCCAGAACTTGATGCAGCTCATCGAGTCACGTCTTGACAATGTGGTGTACCGTCTCGGCATTGCCCCGACCCGTAACGCTGCCCGTCAGCTCGTCAGCCACCGTCACATCACCGTCAACGGTGTTATCAGCAACATTCCTTCCATGCTGTTGAGACCCGGCGACATTGTGGAGGTCCGTGAGCGTTCCAAGAGCCTTGAGGTGATCGAGAACTCTCTCAGCGGCAAGGCTATGAACTACGCATGGTTGGAGTGGGACGGCAACCTCAAAGTTGGTAAGTTCATGCAATATCCTCAGCGTGAGGAGATTCCGGAGACTATCAACGAGCAGGCTATCGTCGAGTTGTATTCAAAATAGTGATCAGTGATTAGTGAACAGTGATCAGAACATTGAATCTAAAGCAGATCACAGTTCACAGTTCACAGTTCACACTTTTAATTACAGATCACAAATAAAAAAACAAACAAAATGGCAATATTAACATTTCAGAAACCCGATAAGGTCATCATGAATGAGGCCGACGATTTTCACGGCATATTTGAATTTCGTCCCCTGCAGCAAGGTTTTGGTGTCACTGTTGGCAACGCTTTGCGCCGTGTGCTGCTCTCATCATTGGAAGGCTATGCCATTACCTCTGTGAAGATCGAAGGCGTGGCACAGGAGTTCTCCTCCATCCCTGGCGTGATGGAAGATGTGCTCGACATTGTGCTCAACCTCAAGCAGGTGCGCCTCAAAAATAAAGTCGAAGGTTACACCTCCGAGAAGGTCTCCATCGTGATCAGCGGTCAGGATACGTTCACGGCAGGCGACATGAACCGCTATCTCAACTACTTCCAGGTTCTGAATCCGGAACTGTTGATTTGCCGCATGGAGCCCACCGTTCGCCTGAACATGGAAATCACCATTGACAAGGGCCGTGGTTATGTTCCCGTGGAAGATAACCGCCAGATGCACGACGGTATTGACGTGATTGCCGTGGATTCCACGCACACGCCTATCCGTAACGTGAAATACACGATCGAGCCTTACCGCGTGGAGCAGAAGACCGACTTCGAGAAGCTGATTCTCGAAATCGACACCGACGGTTCCATCCATCCGAAGGACGCCATCCAAGAGGCCGCGAAGATTCTGATCCAGCACTTCGCTCTGCTCTCCGACGAGAATATCGCTCTCGACGCGCAGGAGCAACCCGACAGCCCCGAGGTGATGCAAGACACTGAGAAGAACATCCGCCAGATCCTCCAAGCCAAATTGATTGACATGGATCTTTCTGTCAGAGCTTTGAACTGTCTTAAGTCCGCCGAGCTCGAGACTTTGGGTGATTTGGTGGCCTTCCACAAAGCCGATTTGCTCAAATTCCGCAACTTTGGCAAGAAGTCACTCGCTGAATTGGAGACGCTGGTGCACAACAAAGGCCTGGAGTTTGGTATGAATGTAGAAAAGTATAATATAGATAACGAATAGAACAATGAGACACGCTAAGAAAATTAACCATTTAGGAAGAAAAGATGCGCACAGAAAGGCCATGTTGTCCAATATGGCAACCTCTCTGATCATGCATAAGAGAATCAGCACTACTTTGGCTAAGGCAAAAGCGTTGAGAACCTACGTGGAGCCCATCGTGACCCGCTCTAAGGAAGACACGACCCACTCACGCCGTATGGTTTTCTCCGAATTGCAGAACAAGTATGCTGTGACTGAGCTGTTCCGCGAGATTTCCCCGAAGATCATGGATCGTCCGGGCGGTTACACCCGTATCCTGAAGACAGGATTCCGCAAGGGTGACAATGCCGAGATGTGCATCATCGAGTTTGTAGATTTCAACGAAACCTACACTGTGGACAAATCTAAAAAGAAAACCACCCGTACTCGTCGTAGCAGCAAGAAAGCCGCTGCTCCTGCTGAGAACGTGGCTAACGAAGCTCCTGCTGCTGAGGTTGAGGCTCCCGCAGCTGAGTAATGTTGGAAAGGGATTTGAATTTCAAAAAGCGGCATCTGTCATGATGCCGCTTTTTTCATGTTTTGACTTGGGACTTGAGACTTAAGACTTGAGACTTAAGACTTAAGACTTAAGACTTGAGACTTAAGACTTGAGACTATTGAAGGGTAATTCGTTAAGAGCTAACAGAATAATCAAAGTAAAAACTTTTAATATGGTAATATTAGAAAGACCTTTCGTGTCTGACCTGATGGTGGATACGCTTAAGAAAAACAGCATTCCCGTGCTGCGCAACGAAATGTCTGAACTGCGCGTTTCCGACGGCGTGGTGTTGGGCGACCAGGAGTTCAGCGACGAGTACAAACGGACGGGCAAGCTTTATACCGTTTCCGAGAATGCGCTCGGATGGATTTACGATCATATTGAGGACAAGCGTTTTTTGGACGGAATCTCCCTGGTGAAGGATAAACCCGCGTTCAGAAGCATCTGTCGAGACCTCTATCCCGACTTCTTCTTCAAGGAAGTGGGTGCCGGCGAGCTGGAGTCTCTCGACACGGACAGTATCGTCTTCCCCTGTGTCATCAAGCCGTCGGTCGGTTTCTTGAGCAAGGGTGTCTTTGTTGTTCACAATGCGGAGGAGTACCGTAAGGCTGTGGAGTCGCTGTTGCGCGATTTTGCCCATGCCAAGGCGGATTTTCCGGAATTTGTGGTCGGTAGAAGCCGATTCCTGATCGAGGAGTACATCCGTGGCGAGGAGTATGCGGTCGATACCTACTATGATGAGAACGAGACTCCCGTGATTCTGAATATCTTCCATCACAAATTCATGGATGAGTCAGACACTTCGGACCGCTTGTACATGACCAGCAAGGGGCTGTTCGACCGTTATGAGGGCGCGTTCACCCAGTTCCTCACCAATCTCAACAAGACGCTTCATTTGCGCAATTTCCCGATGCATATCGAGTTCCGTTACGACGGGAAGAAGGCGGTGCCGATCGAGATCAACCCGTTGCGTTTCACGGGCTTTTGCCTGAACGAGTTGCAGGTCTTCATCAGCGGTCAGCACCCGATGCTCTCTTACTTGCGCGGCACGCACGTCACCAAAGAGGAGATGTGGCGAGGCAAGGAGGGTTACACGTATGCTTTCACTGTGCTGGATTTGCCGGCGGGTGACGAGGAGAAGGCTTTCGACGAGGCCAAGTTCAGAGCCGATTACCGCGAGGTTATCGACGTGCGTCTTGTCCCCGACAAGAGTTCAGGGGTGGCTGCCACCGTGTTCTTGCGTGTTGAAACGGAAAACGAGGGACAATTCGACGGGATTATGAGTTTGGACATGCGGGAGTATATGCGGTAATCATTCCACCGCCCGCCACACAATAAAGTTCACCTTCTCGAAAGTCTTGCCGGTTTTGCGTGCGCCCCAGGTGGTTGTTTCGGGCGTGTCATTCGATTGCGTGCGGCAGAAACCGTAGGCGTCAGCGCCTACAAGGTAGATGGCGTTTTGCACGCCGAGGTCAGCAAGGGCTTGCGCAAAGTCATGCAGGGATTCCATTCCCATGCTGCTTACGGTCACGATGGTGCCGTTATACTCGCAGAGAGCGTGGCGCAAGGCCTTGTTTTTGGGCTTGTTTTGTACCATCTGGCCGTCTAACACTAACGGATACTGCCGGAAGAAGTAGCCCTCTTTTTCGGTGGCCTCTTCGAGTAATGGGGTGCTTTCAGCCATGCCGAGCTGTATCTTGCCATCGATGATGGCGCAGAAGCCCTTTTTGGAGCGACCGCGGGACAGCATTTCGCCTTTGAGGACGTAGGCACCGAGAATTTCGTGGTTGTCAGCGCGGACGTCGGCGGCTTGGAACGCCAACACGATAGCATTGTCGCTTGGGTCGGGATAGCCGATGCAGAGTTCAGGAGCGGCGTTTACGGGCGTGTAGATGCGCATCTGTACGTCGTTCACGGAGGTGTCGCTCACGAGCACGGTGGCGGCGGGTTCGCTCTTGACGACGGTGGGTGCCACGGGCGCGGATTCGATAATATCCACGGTTTTCGTTGCATCATCGTTGGACTTTCTGCCCATCGACAGCGCGATGAGAACGGCGGTCAGCACGGCGAGCGCTATCCAGGCCACCCAAAACCACCACCGACGGTAAATCGGTTTGCGCAGTGTAGTGGTCGGCTGTTCAGCGTTGCCGATGATACGTATCTCGTTGTCTTTTATGTCGTTATAGTTGCTCATAACTCTTTTTCAAAATATTTCTTCAACTCCCGCAAGGCCTCCTTGGATGCCTCCAAGCTGAAGTTGAACGTATGGCTGTCGGACAATACGATCTGTCTTTTGGCCGGATTGATGTAGTGTACGAATTCCATATTCACAATCAGACTTTTACCGATGCGCACGAACAGGTTGCCGTCTGTGTGGAATTGCTTGTGAATCAGCTCTTCAATCGCACCGAGCTGTATGGTTACGGTGCGTTTCTCATTGTCGCGGGTGTAGATGTCCGAGTAGTTGCCCTCGCTGGCGACATAGACCAAGCTCTCCGCCGGGATGCGGATCAGTTCGTTGGCGTTGGTAAGGGTCAGGTAATCGGACATTGTTTCGATATTTGCCGCAAAAATACGATTTTTATAGAAAAGGGATCAATAGTACCAAGCAGACCAGCGCCAGTCGCGGGTCTCCTCCGGGGAGTCGTAATCGCAGGCGAGGTCGCAGAAGGTCTCCCGAACCGATTTGTTGAAGATTTCGTGTTCCCAGTAATCGTTTACCTTGATCTTGACCATATAGGACTTCCGCTGTTGACTGTGCAGAATCTTGCACTTGAGCGAGAGGATGTTGTCGCGGGTCTCCTTCAGGGCGATGTCCAGCACTTCATCGACGCGTGCGTTGACCCGTGCTTCGAGTTCTTCGTCGGCACCGGGAGCACCGTGTCCCTCATGCGCCCCCCAAGAATAGCCATATTCGTAGTAGTTGAGCGCCCAAGCGTGGCCGATACCGCTGCGGAACAGACCTAAACCGTATGCATAGGCGGCATTGGCGCGTTCCTCCTCTGATTTCGCGTTCTTCATCAGATTCTGCAGTTTCTGCATCACCTTGCAGAAGGTTTCCTTGCTGGGGTTGTTGGCGTAAGCTTTCGCCGGATTGAAGGGCAGCCGGAATTTCGCCTGCTGGTCTTTCCGTGTGATCCAGCCTTCCGTGAAGGGGTTGTGCTCGTTGTCGATCTGCATGTAGATGTTCTGGGAGCGCAGGAATTTCGGGCTGACCCTCTTCAGATAGACCAGCGCAGAGTCGTATCGCTCCATCCGCATGTATTTGGTGGCGATGAGTTCGTTGTAGAAGTTGAGGTCGCGGTAGCTGTTTTGGATGACGAACTTCTCGGCCGCCGTTTTGCCGCCCGACTTCAGGAACTGGACGTAGCGCAGCAAGTCTTGCGGATTGGCGGTGTCGATGCAGGTGAAGAAGGTGGTGCCATAGTCCATATTCAAGAACCATAGAGTGCTGTCAGCCACTATTTTGGTGCACGGTTCTCCCATGTCGTGAGGTTCCAGGTAGGTGTCGAAATCCGCTTTATGGTAAACCGGCGGGTGGATGTAGGTGGCTCCCAAAAAGTTGGTGCCTCGGTGGAATTCGCCCTTGCGTGCCATGGAGCGCTCCTCTTTGTAAAGAGCCACGACCTCATCGTAGAGATTTTGGTAGGCCATACATTTGTAGGGCATATTAAGTCGTTGAAAATGAGGGATTACACCCAACAGAATGGTGCGACGCAGCACTTTAACGTGATGGTTTGTCGAGCTGGGCTTACAGAAGGAGTCGTAATCATTATAACAGAAGCATTCTTCTGGATTTTCCGTGTTGATAATGTTGACAAGCCATTTCAGATCAGGGTAGAGTGTCTCTTCGTATTTGTCGTCGATGTCGGTTCTTAAAGCGTTGAACATCAGCTTCATCATTCTGATGTTGTCTTTCACTGCCTTGCTGCCTTTCTGTTTTTCGGCTTGTCCAAGCAGGGAAATGGCGGTGTTCAGATCGCCGTCGATGAAGGCGAGGGCAGATTGGGCCGATAGCCACAATGCCGGATTATTCGTCTTCCCTTCTTTCAAGATGGTTTCTGATAACTTGTTGAAGGCTAAAGATTTTGCCGTTTCGGGAAGGATGTATTCCTCCATGCTGTAGTAATCGTAGTAGGGGTTGTGGTGCCGTTTCTTATAGACATGGTCGAAGTAGGTGTTGACAAACTCCTGAATCATAAACTCAAACGCCTCACTGTTGGGATTTTGCTGGTAGATGTCCCGAAGAACGTTCACATCGTAGTGCAGTTTCGGGTTGAAGTAGCCGATGGTGGCATAGGCAACGGCGGCTTCTGCATCACGATCTACCCGGCGGAGCGCTCCACCGTAGTAGTTGAGGCACTGATTCCGCAGAATGCTCTTCGGCACGGTTTTGCCGTATTTCTCCCACACGTTGATACAGTGCTGATAATCGCGACTGTAGAAATATTTCCGCATCACCTGCAGGATGTAACGAGGGCGGATTTGCGCATTTTTGCATTGGTCAATCACCGTCTCGTCCAGTGTCTCCACCTGCGAAATGCTGAGGTCGTGGAGGGGATTTTCGTCCTCATTCCACCACCCCCGATAGCGTTCGCCTTCCTTCTCGTCGTAAAACCACGCCGACTGCTGCCAGCTCATTTCTTTGATATAGGCGCTGTCGGAGGTCTTCAGCAACATCCAATATTGCAACGCTTCCTTGTCGTTGTGGTCGATGAGATAGCGGAAAAAGGCGTTTTGGGTATGGCTGTTGAGCAGCATCACGTCGTAGAGCGCGGCTTCCACCTCTTCTTTCGACACTTTTTGGTGTACGTAGTTGTGCCAGAAGGTGATGTTCTCCTCGCGGAAAGCGCGGTTGAGATTGTTTTGCCAATTCTCGTCGGCGCTGTTGTATCCGGTGTAGAAAATCCAATGGAGGTCGGGCTCCACAAGGTATGCACCGTCGCCGCAGGCAAAAGCCGAAAAGGAGCCGAGTAGGCAGAAAATGCTAATCAAAAAAGGCCTTGATTTCATCGTCGGAGTATTTTGAAAGTTGTTTGTTGTCTAAATGGTAAAGCACAATGGGCATGTTGCCGTAATACTTTTCGACTAAAGCTTTGGATTTCAATATGGTTTCGGCAGACACCACCTCGTGGCGGATGAATTTGGTGGTTTCCTCTTCCCCGACAGGCGAAATGGCATACATGTTGCCTTTCAGATGCTTGAGGTGCGTGGAGTCATACTCTTCACCGTAGTTGCCTCGGTTGAGCCGCACGAATTGATGATTGCCGTCGAATTCCACATCCCAGGAGAAGTCGGGTAGGGCGAGTTTCAGCGGCAGGGCGTACTTTTTGAGGTGTTTGGCGTATTTCTCCACATCTTTGACATCCAAAATGGAATTGTCGGTCTTGAAATCCTTGAAATCACCGGTGTTGTAGCACATCAGCACGCCGTAATCCACCGCAGGGGGCTCTTGCATGAGCTGGTGCAGACGGATGGTGGAGGAGATGGCGATATCCTTTTTGAAGTACTCTTTCAGCGCGGGACGTATCTCTTTGATGAACTGGAAATAGGCGTTTTTGGTGCTTTCCGTCCAGTCGCAGTCGAACTGCACCTCATCGATGCTGATTTTGTTCTTTACGCACATGGCATAGACACGGTGGGCGAGGTTGTCGGTGAACGACTCATACTCCTTGATGGCTGCCGGGGTGATGAAAATGACCGGCACGATGTTCAAGTTGCCGAGCGACTCTTCGGAGATGTTGACGGTGGCCACGGGCGCGCACTTGTCGCTGGAATACTCCGTCGGATTGATGTCCACGTCGAAAAACCGCAGGTAAATCGTCCGGATGTCGTTTTTGTTCAAGAACTCCGTGTTCTGTTCATCCAAACTGAACCAAGTCTGCCAGTAATAAACAGCGTTTCCACTGTATTTCAGCTTGTTGTTGTTGGGATTTTTCTGCTGGCATCCTACCAAACACACCAGCAAAAGGGTGCAGAATGCAATACACTTTTTCATTGTTTTGGACTTTAATATCGGCAGCAAAAATAGCACTTTTGCACGTCCGGATTTCATGCTGATGCGGTCAATGTATGAAATAGTGATTTTGTTGTATGAAACGGAGCGGGGTGAATGTTTTGTTGACATAAAAAGAAGAGACGCCAGGTTATGGCGTCTCTACGGTTTCTTCGTTTTTCAGTTTGTTGCCGGTGGATTTCTTCGGCATGCGGCCCGCCTTTTTCAGCGCCGTGGAGAGAATCCATTCGATCTGACCGTTGGCGCTGCGGAATTCGTCGGCGGCCCACTTTTCGATGGCCTCGAAGACTTCGGAATCCACACGTAAGGCGAAATTCTTTTTCATTCGGCGCTGTTATTGGTAAAGGGTGCCGGTGTTAATGACCGGAGACGCGGATTCGTCCGCGCAAAGAACCACCAAGAGGTTGGAGACCATGGCGGCCTTGCGTTCATCGTCGAGTTCCACGATCTTGTCGTCGGCGAGTTTCTTGAGGGCGAGGTCAACCATGCTGACGGCGCCTTCCACGATCTTCTCGCGGGCGGAGATGATGGCGTCGGCCTGCTGGCGGCGGAGCATCACGCTGGCGATTTCGGCGGCGTAGGCCAGGTAGTTGATGCGGGCTTCCACCACCTCTATGCCGGCGATTTCGAGATGTTTGCGAAGTTCGTTCTCCAGTTGTTCGTTGACCTCTTCGCCGCCTGAGCGCAGCGTCACACCCTCGTCGGCGCGGTCCATGTTGTCGTAGGCGTAGAGACCCGCCAACTTGCGCAGCGCGGCGTCGCTCTGCACCCGCACGAACGGGTCGAAAATCTTGGCAGTCGAGATGGCGTTCTCGGAAACTTTGGCGTCAGAATCCACTTCAAAGCAGGCTTTGTAGGTGTCGCTGATCTTCCACACCAACACCAAACCGATCATGATGGGGTTGCCGTTTTTGTCGTTCACCTTGATGGGCTCCACATCCATGTTCTTGGCTCTCAGCGACAACTTTTCCTTGCTGTAGAAAGGGTTCACCCAGAAAAAACCGTTCTCTTTCACCGTCCCGGAGTATTTTCCGAAGAAGGTGAGCACCCGTGATTCATTGGGCTGCACCGTTATGAATCCCGCGAGATGCAGGATATAGGTCATCAGAAAAACAAAACCGCTCACGATGGGCAGCAGGATCCATGGCGTGACTTCTCCCTCAGCATCCTTCATGCAGTCGAATCCGGCAAAGCGGATGACAATCCAGATGAAGAAAACAAGCAGTGCCAAGTTGATGAAAAGATGCAGGAAACCGTTGTTTCCCGAGGTCATTTGTTTGTTAAACTCTTTGGATTCCATAACTTTATGATTTTTGATTATACATTGAAACAATATCATTTTGATATCACGGCAAAAATACATTTTTTTTAAAGCAAAAAGGTGGCATCATCATTTTTTAAAAATTGTAATTTTGCAAATCGGAATTCTATCGTATAATATGCATAAGGAGAGGAATTTACGGATGCGAATAAGGTTCAGGCGGCTTTTGTCGGGCCTGTTATTGGTGTTGTCTGCGGTCGGGTTGAATGCGCAGGACAACGGGTTGGTCAATATCAGTTTCGACCCGGAGGCGGATTCTCTCTATTTCGCGAAGGTGAGGAGTTACCTGAACGAAATCCGCAAGGAGCGTCCTACGGTGGCTTTGGTGTTGGCGGGAGGCGGTGCCAAGGGCGCAGCCCATATCGGAGTGCTTAAGTATTTGGAGGAGAAGGGGATGCCGATCGACTTCGTGGCGGGCACCAGTATGGGCGCGCTGATGGGGGGGCTTTACGCCATGGGCTATTCCGCTGGGGAGATCGACTCCATTGTGCGTTCCATAGACTGGAACATGATGATGAGCGATAACATTCCGATGGATTTTTATTCCTACAAGCGAAAAACCTACAAGAACACATATGTCTTGGATGTCCCTTTCACGGGTGCGGAGTTCCTGCGCAGCCTTCCTTCGGGTTTTGTCTATGGTTTGAATATCTATAACATGCTGAGTGCTTTGTCGGTGGGGTATCAGGAAGAGGGGATGGATTTCATGAATATGCCGACTCCGTACTGTTGTGTGGCCACGGAGATAGTTTCGCAGAAGGAAAAGCATTGGACTTCCGGGCCTCTGATCGAGGCGATGCGTTCCACGATGTCGATTCCCGGCTATTTCATGCCGGTGCAGGTTGATTCGTTGCTTTTTTCCGATGGCGGCACCAAGAACAATTTCCCGACCGACATAGCCAAGGCGGTGGGGGCCGACATCATCATCGGTGTGGAGATGACTTTGCCCCGCGACTACGCGAAAGTCAACAACATTGCCGAAGTTTTGATGCAGACCCTGCAGTATTCCGGCGGTTTGGAGGCGCATAACCAGAACGTGAAGAATGCCACGGTCTATATCACTCCCGACATTTCCGGATTCGGAATGCTGAGTTTCGGCACCGAGGAGGTTTCCACGCTGATTTCACGTGGTTATCACGAGGCGATAAAGCATACGCGCGAGATTGACAGTATCATCCGGATGGTGGGGAACGGCGGTCGCGAGCTGCACAACAAGCCCTCCATCAACACTGCCCTTACAAAGGTGAAGGTCACGTCGGTGGGTTACGAGGGCATCGAGAGCCAGGAGATGCAGTATCTGGATGACAAAATCCGGTTGAAGGTGGACGAGTACTATGGTCGGGAGGATTTTGAGCTCGCTCAGTCCATCATTTTCGGCACGATGGTTTTCACGCATGTGACCTACCGTTTGGAGAACGACGGCAATGGCGGCTACAAGTTGGTGTTCCATTGCGTAAAGCGTCCGGCAAACTCCATTGGCGTCGGCCTGCGCGCCGATTCGGAGGAGTGGCTCGGGATGATTTTGAACGGCGGTTTCGGCTCAAACAAGCTGTTCGGGTCCACCGTTGATGTGACACTCAGACTCTCGTTGTCCCCGTATTTGAAGGTGGACTGGTATTATATGCCCAAGCGGGGACCCAAGTTCGGGGCTTATTTGAAGACCCAGTACCGCACGCAGTTGGGCACGGTCGGAAACGAGTTCAATTATTCCTATTACAAGCAGTCCTGGCAGAACGAGGTGCGGGCTTATATTGCGGGCACGACCTGGAGCCAGGTGGACTTGAACGGGGGTGTACGTGTGGAGGCGATGCCCTTCTATCAGCAGATCGGGGAGACTCCGGACCCCGTTTACCGCAAGCATTGGGATTGGAAAGACATTCATCCGTACGCTTACATCCGTTTCGTCTATGACCACGAGGATGCCCGCTATTTTCCGGAAAAGGGCTTCCGGGTGAAGGTCGCCTACGACTATAATTTCAAAAAGACGCATTACGTGGCGGCAGGTCTCCACGGCGTGATCCCTATATGCAGCTTTTTCTCTATTGTGGCCTCTTTGAACGGCCGTTACATATTGGGGGAGGACTATCTTGAGAACATGAACATGCGCAACTATGTGGGCGGCGCCATGGCGGGAAGGTATTACGAGCACCAGATCCCCTTCGTCGCCATCAACGGGGAGCGGTCGTGCGACAGGTTGCTGTCAACGGTGGATATGGATCTGCGCTTCAAGATAGCCAAGAAATACTTCGTTTCCCTCGTCGCCGCTGCGATGCACGACGGGAATTCTATCGAAAGTTACAGGGAGAAGTACCTCATATATGGCGCCGCCCTGCAATTCGGATACAAGTCCAAATTCGGTCCGCTGATGGCCAACATCCATTGGAGCAGTTTTGACAAAAAGGTCGGGGTCTATTTTTCGGCGGGGTACGATTTTTAAAGTTTACAGGCTTACAGGTTTACAGGCTTACAGGTTTACTGGTTTACAGGTTTACTGGTTTACAGGTTTAGTTGAGGTTCCAGCAGAGGGAGAGGATGTCCTGCCAGGGAAGGTGCAGGGTTTCGGCGGTTTGCTGGTGGCAGAGGGTGCCGGCGTGGCAGAAGACCCCTTGCAGGAGTTCGGGGGCGTGTTGCAGTGCGTAGGGGATGGAGGGGGCGTGTGCCAGCGTCTCCACGAGCGGGAACATGAAGTTGGAGAGGGTGATTTCGAAGCCGGCGTCCGACAGCGATTCCTTGCGAAGTTGTTCCATAACGGTGGTTCCGCTGTCGTTTTTGATGAAATCCAGGCAGATTGCCGTGACTTTTCTTTCGTTCAGGGCTTGAATGTATTCTTTTGTGATGTTTTCTGGGGGCAGAACGGAGAATAGTATCTGTTTTTCCTTACAGAGGGCGATCTGGTCGAAGGTGAAGGCGTCGAATTTGATGACGAGAAGGCTCATCATGGCGAGGTCGGCGAAATGTTGGGTAAATTCTGCGCCCATGTCGGCGTAGTCGCTGTCTGTAAAGGGGTTATGGTTTCCGAAGCCGTGTTGGATGACGACCTGCAGTTGCTGATCGACGAGGTTGCGCACGGCGGTGGGGGTGAGGAACCCGCTCTCAGGGTCTGCGGTTTCCGGTTTGGCCAGCGAGAGGGATAGCTTGCGCACCGGGGTGTCGAGGGCGGCTTCCCAGGTCTGGGTGTCGGCGTGCGGCATGTCGTGGAGGATGATGTACTGTCCCATGTCTATTGTGTTTTAGAAGGTGAACATTCGGGTTTCTTCGTCAACGCGTTCGATGTTCACAGGGGTGTATTCGCCGTTGAGCAGCGATTCCACCTTCTCGGTCCATTCGATGAAGCAGTAGTTGCCGCTGTAGAGGTAGTCTTGGAAGCCGATGCGGGTGGCATCGTCGGGTTCGTCGATGCGGTAGAAGTCGAAATGGTAGAGCGGCTGGCCGTTGGCGGTCCAGTACTCGTTGACGATGGCGAAAGTGGGGGAGGTCATGTCGCTTTCGACGCCGAGGTAGCGGCAGATTTCCTTGATAAGGGTGGTCTTTCCGGTGCCCATTTCACCGAAAAAGCCGAACACGCGTTCCTGTGGGTGGGCTTCGATCAACGCTTGCGCCACCGCCGGGAGTTCCGATTCTTTCGCTATCAACTTGTGCTCCATATTGTTATGAATCTTTGTCCTTTTGATGTTTTTTTAAAGGGCAAAGATACAATTTTTTGGTTTAAGGTTTAAGACAAAAAAAACACCCCCGGATTTCCCGGGGGTGTTTTTTGTTTGGTAAATCGACAGTAGATCGTCAATCTCATTTACGGGGCGACTTTCCGGATACAGCGCACGCCCTTCAAATCGCCTTTCGGGTTCTGTTGGAAGAGGCCGTCGCTGCAGTAGTACTGGAGGACGGCGCTGTTCACGGTGCCCGTGCCGGTCGTGCTTTCGGGCATCCAGAAGTGGGCGCCGGTGAGGAGGTCTTCGAAGCGGTGTGCCGCGCTGTTGAAGAGGCCGTTGGCGCGGGCGTTGAAGCCGGTGTTGGGCAGCGTGCCGCCGAATTCAGACAGCCAGTAGCCGTCGCCGGCATCCTTCAGCAGGGTGGTGTTGTTGACGGTGTCGAAGAGCACGGAGAAGTCTTGGTGGTCGCCCACGGCCCAACCCGTCGGACAGATGCCTTGCACGTAAGGCCGTCCGTTGTCACCGAT
>JAEEIG010000150.1 GCA_016281255.1 Bacteroidales bacterium | reverse complement strand
TCGGCACCAGCCATCTCAACCCACTTGCCGGTCTGAGGATCTTTGGTCTTTCCGCCCTTGAGGATAGCTTCGTAATCGACACCAGCGTAGATGACGTTACGTTTGGTGACCACATGGGGTTCGTACTCTTCCATCTCTTCGATGGTGCAGTTTTGGTATTTGAGGTCATCGACGCAAGCGAAACGTTGGATGATTTGCTTGTTCAAATCGGGATCGTAAGGCATGGGGTGACGCACGGCGACCACTCTGAAGCCCATTCCAACGAGATATTCGATGATCTTACGGGAAGTCTGGGACTTACCACAACCGGTACGGGTAGCGCCGACAGCGATGACGGGCTTTTTGGATTTCACCATGGTGTCCTTCGGGCCCATGAGCCAGAAGTTAGCGCCAGCAGCGTTCACGATAGCGCTGATGCCCATGACGTATGCGTACGGTTTGTCGCTGTATGCGAACACGCAATCGTCAACGTCGTATTCCTTGATCAGTTCGGCCAGTTTGGACTCGGGATAGATACGGATACCCTTCGGGTAGAGATCTTCGCCGGCCAGTTCCTTCGGATACATACGGTCGTCGATGCCGGGGATTTGCTCAGCGGTGAAAGCCACCACGTTGTAGTTCTTGTTGTGACGGAAGAAGGTGTTGAAGTTGTGGAAGTCACGACCTGCAGCACCGATGATGATCACATTTCTAACTTTTTTTCTCATAAAACTTTAATTTTTTGATGTTTATAAAAATGTAACAGAGTTTTTTTCGTTTTTTGCGGGTGCAAAGGTATAATTTTTTTTCATACGGAGCATCTTTGATGATTTTTTTTCATCATCCCCCTACTTCGCCGGCGCGCTCTTGCTTCCGGCACCGGAAGCCGGGATTCGCAAATCGCCATTCGCCACATGCGTGTAGTAGGACTGCAACACGGCTTTCAAATCCCGCTCCAGCGCGTGCTGCGACGGACTGTTCATATCCATGACATTGTGCAGTTGCAGGGTATCGTCGGCGGAATAGACATACAACCGCCGTTCCCCGTCGAAATAGAGACTCACAGTGTCGGTAATGGCCTGGAAAGTCTGCTGTACACAATTGACCACCAACGGTTTGCGCTCGGGTTCGTTGAACACATCGCGACCAAAGGCGAAATAGGGCTTGTCGTACCCCATCAGCCCCAACGTGGTGGGCATAATGTCAACCTGCTGAGTCACATGCTCATAACGTCCTTTCACGGAATGGTCGGGGGTGTACATGAAATAGATGATGGCCGTGTTGCCCTTTGCCGTGCGCGTCTCCTCGTCGGCCATCTGCGGCGAGACGTGGTCGGCGACAAAAATGAAGAGCGTGTTGTCGTACCACGGCATCTTGGAGGCGGTCTCGAAGAACAGGCGCAACGAAAGGTCCGTGTAAGCCACGCAAGGCTGCACCATCGACCTGCCTTCTGGCATTTTGCCGACATACTCTTCGGGCAGATCGTACGGATGATGGGAGCTCAACGTGAAGACAGCCGTGAAAAACGGGGTCTGCTGACGGTTCAGTTCTTCAGCGACATACTGCAAGAACGGCATGTCCCAAATCCCCCACACATTCGCGTCATTTCTTTCGGGGTGCCGTTTCTCGTAATCCTCGCGGTTGTGGAAACGGTCGATACCGCAAAGGTTGCCGAAAGCCTCGAATCCCATCTGGTTGGCGGAAGCGCCGCAGAAGAAATGCGTGCCATAGCCCTGTTTGGCGAGGATGCCGGGGAGCGCCTCCAGCTCGGTCAGCGACTGGGGCAGAAGAGCGAATGGCGTACGGTACGAGGGTATGGAGGAGAGGATGGAGGGCAGGGCCTCGATGGACTTCATGCCGTTGGCGAAGGCATTCGTGAAGACCAGCCCCTCCTGCATCAGGGAGTCCAGGAACGGCGTGTAGCCCCCGTGCGGGTTCAAATGGGGGGCCAGATACTGCGAATGCTCGCGGCTGAAGCTTTCCAGCACGAAAATCACCACATTCTTGCCTGCGGCCGCCGGAGGTTGAACCAGATGCGGATAATGACAGGGCGTGTACAGCCTGTCCAATTCCGACTCGTCATAATAGACCAGCACTTCCAATTGCCGCAGCCCGAGCGTGCGAATCAGACAGAAGGGGTTGCTCAACAGCAAGGAGCCCTTTTGCGGCGACTGCGTGTAGTAGGCCACGTTGCTTATCGCCACCGGGCGCGCCTTCATGTCGGTGGAGCCACGGACCCCGATTATCCACAACGGCACAGCCAGGGCCAAAACCAGCGTCCCCACTCCATAATAGAGCCAGTTATTCTCCCATTCCGTGGGGTGATATTTTATCTTTTTATAGACAACCACCAACAGGAAAACCAGCAGGAGCCCCAGCAGCACCAGATACCAATTCTCCCCCATCCCTTTGAAAAGGATGTCGAAGGTGTTGTCATTCTCCCGGAAAAAGTGCATCTCCTCCGCGGTAATCCTCTTGAAAGCATATCTGAAATAGATGATGTCGGCCATGTTCAGCACCACGATGCCGAGGGCGTTGGAGACACAGTAGAGCCAGCACAGCGCCTTTTGGTAGCCCGGCTTTTGCCTGAATCGGAAAGGCAGCAGCGACAGCACGATAAAAGGGGCATTCAAATAGAATATGGAAACGGTGGCGAACTTCAACGATCCGGCGAGCAACATGGGGATTTCAGACCAGGTCAACGGCCCGAGCAGCATCCGGTTATATCCATAGAAAGCGGCTTGCGTCACCAGAATGCAGGCATAGAGCGGCAACAGACGCAACAGCAACACCGTGAAATCGTTTTGAAGTGTTTTTTTCATTACTTTGACTTTGACTTCGGCCATTGAAAAAGGCGGGCAAAAGTATATTTTTTTTGTATTTTTGCGGCACCAAAAATTAAAGTCAGCAGCATTCAGGTCACGTTCATGTCGAGAAAGCGGATATTGTTCATTGTCAACCCCATATCAGGACATCGCGACAAAAGGCGGTTCGGGGAGAGTGTCGCCGGTTCACTTGGCGACAGGGAGTTCGCGTATGAAATCGTCTTCACGGAACGCGCCGGTCACGCCACCGATTTGGCATCCGCCGCGGTCGGGAAGTACGACATCGTGGCCGCGGCGGGCGGCGACGGCACACTCAACGAGGTGGCACGGGGCCTTCTCCACAGCGACACCGCCATGGCCATAATCCCCTGCGGCTCCGGCAACGGGCTGGCCCGATGCCTGCACATCCCCTTGAACACCCACCATGCCTTGCGGCTCCTGAAAACCGGCCGCATCGAAAGCATTGACACGGGGACGGTGAACGGGCGGCTCTTCCTGAGCGTGGCCGGCATTGGGTTGGACGCGCAAACCGCGCACGACTTCGCCCAAGACCCCCGACGGGGCTTCGTCACCTACGCGCATTACGCCACCAGCAACTACTTCCACCTCAAACCCCAAACGGTCAACATCACGTTCGATGGGCGCGAGCCCCTCACGTGCCAACCCATGCTCATCACATTCGCCAACTCCAACCAATTCGGCTACAACGCGGTCATCGCGCCACACGCCTCGCTGCAAGACGGGCTGCTCGACGCCTGCATCCTCAACCGTCCGCCCCTGCCCGCCATCCCCGCTTTCGTGGGCATGCTGATGCACGGACACATCGACCGATCCCGCTACCTCACGGAAATCCAGTCGGCGCACATCACTGTGGAACGGCCTTCAGCAGGAGTGGTGAACATTGACGGGGAACCGGTGATCATGGACGCGACCCTCGAGGTCGGGATTGTGCCGAAAAGTCTCCGCATCGTGACACCAACCCTCTGAAATCCAACAAAAAAGGGAGCCCGTCGCGAGCCCCCTGATTTATGCATCAACCGCCATAATGCCGTTACGGCACGAGCGTCCTAAATTTCACTTCTCTACCATAGAAGGTTCCTTCCTCTGTGGTCACAAAAGCCCGATAGACATATTCCGTGTCAGGTGACAGACCAGTAAGGCTGTAAGACATCGTAGTGCCGGAGGCCGACACCGACGTGTAGGCGCTGGCACCGGAAGCCTTCCACTCAAAACCTTGCGCGGAGATTGTCTGCTGCACATGGCGAGGATTCGTTATCGTACCGCTAAGTGTGACGGAAGAACTCGTAATGTCGGTTGCCTCAGTGGTTGTCACGGAGAAAGCATCCCTCAGGCAGCGCACCGAGCGGCCATATTTCAGGGCGTCGTACACAAAGGTCACCGCATCATACGTAATCAATCCGAAACGGATGAGATACCCCTTGGAATCCGAACCCAGCTGGGTTGAAGAAGACCAGACGTGCGCATCTTGACCCGGATCAAATGCGTGCCCACCCAAACCAGTAACTGTATCTATGTTGCCGCCAAGATTATCATACCAAGCACCGGCAGGGATGGCGGAGAAATAGGAGGCGTC
>JAEEIG010000016.1 GCA_016281255.1 Bacteroidales bacterium | reverse complement strand
TGGAACGCTCCACCGTGTCAGGCAGCACTCGCAAGCTGAAACGGCAGAAAGGCACCGGCGGCGCCCGTGCAGGTAGCATCAAGAGCCCGACCATCCGCGGCGGTGCCACCGTGTTCGGACCTCATCCTCGCGACTACGGCTTCAAGCTCAACAAGAAAGTGAAACGTCTCGCCCGCTTCTCCGCCTTCACCTACAAACAGCAGGAAGGCTGCATCACCGTGGTGGAAGACTTCACCTTCAGCGAGCCCAAGACCAAGGAGTACAAGGCCATGCTCAAGAACCTCAAGCTTGAGGGCAAGAAGACCCTTCTGCTGCTCCCCGAGAACAACAGAAACGTCTATCTTTCCGGCCGCAACCTCCAGCGCACCAATATCATGCGCGCCATCGAGGCCAATACGTATCATGTGCTTAACGCCAACAACCTCATCATCTGCGAAAGCAGCCTCAAGGAGTTGGACAAGATGTTAGGCGAATAATTCAATCACCTTAAAAACCCGAAACAATGAGTTGCATTATAAAACCCATCATCAGTGAAAAGATGA
Organism: Bacteroidales bacterium; assembly: GCA_016281255.1. GTDB lineage: Bacteria > Bacteroidota > Bacteroidia > Bacteroidales > WCHB1-69 > F23-D06. The sequence goes on along the minus strand of JAEEIG010000016.1, from coordinate 31,317 downwards.
CCACCGTGGCCGAGAAGTACAACCGCTACGGTTTCATGGTGACGCGCGAGGCTACGAAACCCGAGATCAAACGCGAGATCGAGTCTGTCTACAACGTGAAGGTGGTGCGTGTGAATACGCTCATCCAACGCGGCAAGACCACTGCCCGCAACACCAAAGCCGGTGTCATCTATGGTCAGAAAAACAATTTCAAGAAGGCTTACGTCTTCGTGGACAAAGACCAGAAAATCGATTTCTACAGTAACATTTAATAATGGTTATAGGTTATGGGTTATGGGTTATTGAAGTCTGGACAAACCGTTTGCACCATTCTCAATAACCACCGAATAACCAATAACCACTAACCAATAACCCTTAAAGAAAATGGCATTAAAAAAGTACAAACCAGTAACGCCGGGTCAGCGCTTCAAAGTGATCAGCGCGTATGACGACATTACCACCAGCAAGCCCGAAAAGAGCCTCCTGGCTCCCAAGCACAGCACGGGCGGCAGAAACAGCAGTGGTAAGATGACGATACGGTACCGCGGAGGCGGTCATAAGCAGATGTATCGCATCATTGATTTCAAGAGAAACAAGGATGGTGTTCCGGCCACCGTTAAGACCATTGAGTACGATCCGAACCGCTCGGCACGCATCGCCCTGCTGTTCTACGCCGATGGCGAAAAACGCTACATCGTGGCGCCTCACGGCATCAAAGTGGGCCAGCAGATCATCAGCGGCAGCGGCGTCTCCCCCGACCTTGGCAACTGCCTCCCCGTCGGCGAGATCCCGTTCGGCTCCATTATCCACAACATCGAGATGCGCCCGGGTCAGGGTGGCAAAATCGCCCGCAGTGCCGGCAGCTACGCACAGCTGATGTCACGCGACGGCCGCTATGCCATCATCAAACTGCCCTCAGGCGAAACCCGCATGATCCTCTGCGCTTGCAAGGCCACCATCGGCATCGTCTCCAACGGAGACCACAGCCTTGAGGTGTCCGGCAAGGCCGGTCGCAGCCGCTGGCTCGGCCGCCGTCCCCGCAACCGTGGCGTTGTCATGAACCCTGTCGATCACCCGATGGGTGGTGGTGAAGGCCGTGCATCCGGTGGACATCCTCGTTCCCGCAACGGTATGCCTGCAAAAGGTTACAAGACCCGTCGCCCGAAGAAGAACTCCAACCAGTACATCGTTGAAAGAAGAAAAAAATAACCTAAAAGCTATACGTTATGAGTCGTTCATTAAAAAAAGGACCGTATATACATTACAAACTGGAACAACGTGTCATCGCTGCTCAGGAGTCTGGCAAGAAATCGACCATCAAAACCTGGTCTCGCGCTTCCATGATCTCCCCCGATTTCGTTGGCCTCACCATCGCTGTGCATAACGGCAACAAGTTCATCCCGGTCTATGTCACCGAGAACATGGTGGGTCACAAACTCGGCGAGTTCGCCCCGACCCGTATCTTCCGCGGCCACGCAGGACAAAAGGACAAAGGCTCCAAGTAATCGCCTCCCCTTTTGAATTAGGTTATCTTCCTTCGAATTATTTTATACTGAATATGTTTCGAGCCACCGCACAAGACGGTGGCTCTTTTTTGCATTGTAGAGATGTGCCATGGCGCGTCTCTACAACGTACAAAAAAGGAGGACAAACACCGTTGTCCTCCTTGAACTATTTAACCGTTAACCGTGTGACCGATTAACCGTTTAACCATTATTTCAGCACGCCGAGTTCCTTGCCGATCTTCGTGAAGGCGGCAATGCACTTGTCGAGGTGCGCGGGCTCGTGGGCGGCGGAAATCTGCACGCGGATGCGGGCTTGGTCTTTCGGCACCACGGGGTAGTAGAAACCGGTGACGTAGATGCCTTCCTCCTGCAGCTTGGCGGCCATCACCTGCGACAACTTGGCGTCATACAGCATCACGGCGCAGATGGCGGACTCGGTCGGTTTGATGTCGAAACCGGCGGCTTTCATCTTGCCCACGAAATACTCGGTGTTGCTGTGCAGCTTGTCTTGCAGCTCGTTGGTCTCCGACATGATATCGACCATCTTGCAGCCGGCAGCCGCCACCATCGGAGGGATGGAGTTGGAGAAGAGGTACGGACGGGAGCGTTGGCGCAACATGTCGATGATCTCCTTCTTGCCGGTGGTGAAACCGCCGATGGCGCCGCCGAAGGCCTTGCCCAGCGTGCCGGTGAGGATTTCGATCTTGCCGCGCAGGTTGTAACGCTCGGTCACGCCGCGACCGGTGTTGCCCACCACGCCCGCGGAGTGTGACTCGTCAACCATGACCATGGCGTCGTACTTCTGTGCCAGTTCGTAAATCTTGTCGAGGGGGCAGACGTTGCCGTCCATGCTGAACACGCCGTCGGTGACGATGATGCGGAAACGCTGGGCCTGTGCGGCTTTGAGCTGCTCTTCCAGGTCGGCCATGTCGGCGTTTTTGTAACGGTAGCGGACCGCCTTGCAGAGACGCACGCCGTCGATGATGGAAGCGTGGTTCAGCGCGTCGGAGATGATGGCGTCCTGTTCGGTGAGCAGGGGCTCGAAGACACCGCCGTTGGCGTCGAAGCAGGCTGCGTAGAGGATGGTGTCCTCAGTGCCGAAGAATTCGGCGATCTTCTTTTCCAAAGCCTTGTGCAGGTCGGAACAACCGCAGATGAAACGCACGGAGGCCATGCCGTAGCCGTGGGTGTCCATCGCTTCCTTGGCGGCAGCGATCAGACGCGGGTCGTGGGCGAGACCCAGGTAGTTGTGGGCGCAGAAGTTCAGCACCTTGCTGCCGTCCTGCAGCGTGATCTCACCGCTTTGCGGAGAAGCGATGATGCGTTCGTTCTTGTACAAGCCGGCTTCCTTGATGTCGGCCAATTCCTTTTGAAGATGTTGTTGAAAGTTGGTGTACATAATTTATTTGGTTTATTGTTTATAGTTTAATGTTTACGCGTTTACACGTTTACTACCCCTAAGCCTGTAAGCCTGTAAGCCTGTAAGCCTGTAAGCCTGTAAGCCTGTAAGCCTGTAAACTTACAAAGAGGTTGCAAAAGTACAAAAAATAATGAAAGATGATCCATTTCGGATTATAATTTCGGGCGCAGTTGCTTATAGGTTTCCGCCGCGGCCGTCGCGTGGCCGATGGCCTCCTCCAGTGTCACCTCCTTCTCGTCCAGGGTGGCGGGGATATAGCCCATTTCAAGGGCCTTTTCGCCGGTGTAGGCGAAGTAGGTGCAGGTGCATTCGGCGCAGCAGACCCCGTCGGGACTGAGGATCTCGCCATGCACGATGGCTATGTTGCGGCGATGCTCCACCAACTTGGCGTTCAGCCGGATATAGGGCCAAAGGGTGCTCACCGGCTTGCGGTAACGCATCTCCATTTTGGCGGTCACACCCGAGGTCTGCAGCTGGTAGAAGACCACCCATCCGCAGATTTCGTCGAGCAGCGTGGCCTGGATGCCGCCGTGCAGCGTGTCGATCCAGCTCACGTGATTCGGGTTCGATTTCCAGATGGAGACGACCTGCTCGCCGTCCCAGTAGAAGTGCATGTGCACGCCGAGCGGGTTGTTCGGGTTGCACCCGAAACAGTTGTATCCCTGTGTGTTCCCTATCCAAGGGTTGATGATGGTTTGCATTTTAGATTAAGGTTTGAGGTTTGAACTTTGAAAGGTGGCAAAAGTACATTTTTTTTGAAATGAGAAAAAATGTATCTTTGCGGTTCGAAACTTTAAATGTAAATGTTATGAGTTACAAAATTATTGACGTGGAAGGCATTGGCGAAATTTACGCCGGAAAATTAACCGAAGTGGGCATCAACACCGTCGAGGAATTGCTGGAAAAGGGCAAGAAACCGGCCGGCCGTGCCGAATTGGCGGAGAAAACAGGCGTCTCCCCGAAACTGATTCTCACCTGGTGCAACCATGCCGACTTGATGCGCATCAACGGCGTGGGCCCTCAATTCTCCGAACTGCTGGAAGCCGCCGGCGTGGATACCGTGAAGGAGTTCCGCCATCGCGTGGCCGAAAATCTCTTCGCCAAAATGACCGAAATCAACGAACAGAAACACCTCGTGGGCCGCGTACCCTCTGTCGCTGAACTTCAGAAGATGATCGACCAGGCAAAGGAAATCGAACCCATGATGGAGTATTAGGAATCGTAGAGACACAAAAATCATGTGTCTCTACTTTTTTTGTATCTTTGCAGCTCGATTTTAAAAGACAATTATGGACGAAAACCTGTGTAATTTATTGATAACGAAGGGAGAACTGAAACAGAACATCTTTTCAGTCACGATGGACACGATGCAGCTCTTCAAGGATGCCGCGAAAGGTTTCGAAGAGTATTACCGCGACCACTATGCGGACGACCACGACAACATCCCGGTGCTTTTCACCAACAAGAACCAGTATCAGTTCATGCTGAAGTTCGGCGGCGATGTGCTCATTTTCCTGATGCACACCAACGTCTTCGAGTTCTCGCGTGAACACGAGGTGATGCGCACGCCCTATATCAAGGAGGACCGCGACCGCTCCTACTGCGGTATGATCCAGATTTTCAACTTCCTGGGCGATTCCCTGAAATACGACCGCGTCAATGACCTGGGTTACATGATCGGGCGTATCTTCATCAACAAGGAGGGACACTATTATATTGAAGGCAAACGCGAGTTGGCGCAGGTGATCAACAATTTCAGCACCAACGAGATTTCCGCCGACGCTGTCGCCCAAATCCTCAATTCCGCCATCCGGTACACGCTCAATTTTGACCTTTTGGTGCCGAATTACGAGGATATGAAGATCATCACCGTGAACGATATCCTTCAATTGGAAGAGCAAACCAACCTTCTCAGGACTGGTAAACGCCTGGGATTCAGGTTTGAGCAGGATAAAGCCGAGTGAAAAATTTTTTTTGGGAAATTGACGCGGCGTATTGAAAAAAAGTGTATTTTTGCCGCGTCAATTTGATACCTGATGCCGGGTTCGTCTAGTCGGCCTAGGACGTAAGATTTTCATTCTTAAAATCAGGGGTTCGAATCCCCTACCCGGTACAAAAAAAGCAACCCCTTAGGGTTGCTTTTTTCATGCAAGGCTGTCGCCCCCTCCCTTACCCAACGAGTTGTCCGATCATGCTCCGGTTCACAAAACGCGAATCACGGTGATTGCATCGCGATTATTTAGTACTTTTGCGCTTTGATTAGTGTGAAACATTTTAAGCATCCTTGTTATGGAAAAAGAACGCAGTATTGACCGTCTTGCCCGATACATCATTGCCGCCGGTGTCATCGCAATTGCCGCCGTGTGTTGCTATTACTTCAGCAGTGTGTTGGCCTACATCCTCCTGGCCTTCGTGGTCTCGCTGATCGGGCAGCCCCTGCTCCGGCTGCTCCGGAAAATCAGAATCAAGGGGAAATCCGCCCCTGACGCGATTCTGGCGATCATCGCTATCGTCATCATTTTTGCCTTGTTGTTCCTGGTGGTCATGCAGGTGGTCCCCGTGGTCACCGGCATTGTCGGGGAGGCTTCCTCGATGAAAGCCCAGGAACCCGTGGACGGTAGCACGGTCATCGACCAAGTCAACGATTGGATTGTCCAGGCGCTCCCTTGGGTCGGCGAAGATTTCGATGGGGTGCAGTTGGTCGTTGACAAAGTCTCCGAAGTGGCTGATTTGTCGAATATTTCAGGCATTCTCGGCTCGGTGGCCTCCGCCGTGGCGGGCGTTGCCGTCGGACTTTTCTCCGTCATCTTCATCTCCTTCTTCTTCATCAAGGACGAAACGCTTTTCGGGCGCATTGTGGGGGCCATGGTTCCCGACAGTATCGAAGAACGGGTGAAAAAGACCATCCATGACATTGAAATGCTGCTTTCGCGCTATTTTGTGGGACTGATTGTCGAGATCCTCGGTGTGGTGCTGCTCAACTGCCTGGGCCTCTGGCTCATCGCCCGGATCGGTTTCAACTACGCCCTCGGCATCGCCTTTATCGCCGGTCTGCTGAACATCATCCCCTACGTGGGTCCGCTGATCGGCGAACTTGTCGGCGTCGTGCTCTGTGTCATCCTGAAATACGGTGCCGGCATCGGATTGGGGGTTGACATCTGGCTCTTTGCCCTGATTGTCCTCGGCATTATGCTGGCCACCCAGCTGGTGGATGTTTTCATCTATCAGCCGCTCATCTACTCCACAAGCATCAAGGCCAACCCGTTGGAGATTTTCGTCGTGCTGCTCATAGCCGGAAACATTGGCGGCGTGGTGGGCATGCTCATCGCCATACCCGCCTATACCGTCCTTCGGGTCATCGCCAGCCGCTTCTTCTATGACGTGAAGATCGTGAAACGGCTGATCCCGGATGTGGAGAACGAGAATGTTGACCCGATCATATAAGCCCCGGACTTTTGTCGCCGCGCTGCAAAGATCCCACTTGTATGCGCATTCCGGTGCTGATTGTTGTGGATAAAAATTTTTTTCAAGGACAACCCCGCAACTTATTATATATATTATATTTGCAGCCGCTGAAAAATTATGTTTTTTTGGCGTTAAAATGTTTATAATTAAAAAGTTAGATATATGAAGATTTCTTACAAATGGCTGAAAGATTTAATGAATTTCAACTTGACGGCGGAAGAGACGGCTGCCTACCTGACCGATTGCGGTTTGGAAGTGGAGGGTGTTGAGACCTTCGAGACGGTGAAAGGCGGTCTGCGCGGGCTGAAAATCGGCGAGGTGCTGACTTGCGAGGCCCATCCGAACTCCGACCATCTGCACGTGACCACCGTCAATGTGGGCGAAGGGGAACCCCTGCACATCGTCTGCGGCGCCCCCAACGTGGCTGCCGGTCAGAAGGTGGTGGTCGCCACCATCGGCACGGTGCTTTACAACGGTGACGAGTCTTTCACCATCAAGAAATCCAAACTGCGCGGAGAGCCTTCGGAGGGCATGATTTGCGCGGAAGACGAAATCGGCCTGGGCAACTCCCACGACGGCATCATGGTGCTGCCTGAGGAGGCGGTGCCCGGCACGCCCGCTGCTGAATACTTCCATGTGGAGTCCGACACCGTTTTCGAGATTGGCCTTACCCCCAACCGTTGCGATGCCATCTGCCATGTCGGTGTGGCTCGCGACCTCTACGCCTACCTCATGCAGAACGGCATCCCCTGTTCCGCCCTCGTGAAACGCAACGCCCGCGAAGTGCAGCCAGTGACCGGCGTGCACTCCCGTGTCGAAATCCTCATCGAAAACAAGAAGGACTGCCCGCGCTACTCCGGCGTCCTGCTCGAGGGCATCAAGGTGCAGGAATCCCCCGAATGGCTGCAGACCAAGCTGAAATCCGTGGGAGTGCGCCCCATCAACAACATTGTCGATATCACGCAATTCATCATGCTGGAACTCGGTCAGCCGATGCACGCATTCGACGCCGACAAGATTGAAGGCAACAAGGTGATTGTCAAGAATTTGCCGGAAGGAACTCCCTTTGTGACGCTCGATGGCAACGAGGTGAAGCTGAGCGCTGACGACCTCATGATCTGCAACGAGAAGGAGGGCATGTGCATCGCCGGTGTCTATGGCGGTCTGCACTCCGGTATCACCGAGAACACCACCCGTCTGTTCCTCGAAAGCGCCTACTTCAACCCCGTCAGCATCCGTAAAACGGCGAAACGCCACGGCTTGAGGACCGACGCATCCTTCCGTTATGAGCGCGGATGCGACCCCTCCGTCACGGTTTACGCCCTGAAACGCGCCGTGGAACTGGTGATGGAACTCGCCGGCGGCTATCCGGTCATGGACATCGTGGATCGCTATCCCGTGGAGATCGAGCCCGCGCAGATCACGCTCTATTACGACCAAGTGAACCGCGTGGCCGGCAAGGTGATCGACAAGCAGGTGATTACCAATATCCTCATGCTGTTGGATATGGAGGTGAAGCCGGTGGGCGAGGAGAAAATCATGGTGACCGTGCCGTTGAACAAGGCCGATGTCACCCGCCCGATAGACCTGATTGAAGAGATTCTCCGTATTTATGGCTACAACAATATTGAGATTCCGACCGCGTTGAGCTACGATATGTCCTGCCTGCGCCAGAACGAAAGCTCTTACCAGATGCAAATGACCATTTCCAAATATCTGGCGGACAACGGTTTCTATGAGGTGATGAACAACTCACTCTCCCGTGCCGAATATGCGCAGCAGTATGATTTCCTGAACGAGAACGAGACGGTGAAGCTTTTGAACCCGCTGAGCAGCGAGTTGAACGCCATGCGCCAGACGTTGCTCTTCTCCGGTCTGGAGAATGTCTCCCGCAATGTCAACAACAAGGCGGCAGACCTTCGCCTGTTCGAGTTCGGCAAGACTTACCATTTCAACCCGCAAACGGCTGCCGGTGACGATGTCACGGTCCGTTACCAGGAGCGCATCATGATGTCGATGTTTGTGACGGGCAAGCTCGGAGAGGACAATTGGGAAGGCAAAGCCGCCGCTGCCGACTTCTTCTACCTGCGCAATATGATCGACAATTTCCTGGAGCGCATCAACTTCCCGATGGAGAAAGTCCAGCTGGTCACCGACAGTGAGCCGCGCATGTTCGTGCAGCATGTCTCTTACAAGGTGGGCGACCAGATGCCGGTGCATGTCGGCGTGCTTCGTGGCGACATCCTGCGCGATTTCGACCTGAAGAAGCCGGTCTATTACGCCGAAATCGATGTGATGATGCTGAACGGACTCGTCAACACCCGTCCGGTGGAGTACCAGACCATCAACACATTCCCTGCCGTGCGCCGCGACCTGGCCTTGGTGGTGGAGAAGTCTGTCAGTTACGACACGCTGGAGAAGATCGGCTACAAATACGCATCGAAACTCCTGAAACAGATCAACTTGTTCGACGTTTACGAAGGCGCCGGAGTAGGGGAGGGCATGAAGTCCTACGCCCTCAATTTCGTGCTGCAGAGCGCCGACAAGACCCTCACCGACGAGGAGATTACCAAGGTGATGAACAAGCTGATTTCCGCTTACGAGCGTGAAGTGGGTGCCAAATTACGCTAATCTGTCATCTTGGTTCCGGTATGCAGATTTTCAAGGGGATAGACCATTTGCCGAATTGGGAGAAACCGGTGGTGGCGGTCGGCGCGTTCGACGGTGTGCACCTCGGGCATGTCCGCATTTTGAGCTTCCTGCGCGAGCAGGCGGAGAAGGTGGGCGGCACGAGTGTGGTGATGACCTTCGACCCGCACCCGCGCGCGGTGCTCCATCCCCATTCCGGCTTCTTTGCCATCAATTCCCTGGAGGAGAATCTGCGACTTATCGGGAAACAGGGCGTTGACGTGGCGGTGGTGCAACCGTTCACTTTGGAATTTTCCAAGAAGAGTTACCGGCAGTTCATCCAAGAGGTAATCCTGGACACACTGCACGCCCACACCCTGGTGATGGGCCCGAACCACGCTTTCGGCCACCAGCGCGAGGGACACCACGACAATATCAAGGAGTTCTGCCGCGAACACAGCCTCCAGGTGGTGGACATTCCCGAAGAGATGTGGCACTCGGCTGGCGTTCACTCCTCCGTTATCCGCGAGCATATCCGCCAAAAAGACTGGGAAACGGTCAACGAAATGTTAGGCTATAACTATAATGATAAGATGATTTGAACAATATTCCTTGAGCAGTCCCGAAGGGACAAGACGCACGAAGTGCAATTAACCCCACACAAGCGAAGCGCAGTGTGGGGAGTATAAAAAAGATAAAAATAAACATACAATATGAGCAAAAACTTAATCATCGTCGAGTCTCCGGCGAAGGCAAAAACTATCCAGAAGTTCATCGGTAAGGATTATACCGTGATTTCGAGCAAGGGTCACGTTCGCGACCTTCCCTCCAAGGGCATGGGCATCGACATCGCCCACGATTTTGAACCCCAGTATGAAGTTCTGGACGACAAGAAAACTCTGATCAATGACATCAAGAAGAAGGCCGCCGAGGCGGACACCATCTGGCTCGCAACCGATGATGACCGCGAAGGTGAGGCTATCTCTTGGCACCTGATGGAGGTGACCAAAATGGATCCTGAAAAGGTGAAGCGTATTGTGTTTCACGAAATTACCAAATCCGCTATCGAAGAGGCCCTCTCAAACCCGAGAACCCTGAACGTTGACTTGGTGAACGCCCAGCAGGCGCGCCGTGTCCTCGACCGTCTGGTCGGTTTCGAGCTGTCGCCGGTGCTGTGGCGCAAGGTGCGTCCGTCGCTGTCGGCCGGCCGTGTGCAGTCCGTGGCTGTGAAGCTCATCGTGGAGCGCGAGCACGAAATAGAGAAGTTCAACAGCACCTCCTCCTACAAGGTGGACGGTCTCTTCACGCCGCTGCGCGACGCGAAGGTGGAGCTCAGCGCCGAACTCAACAAGCGCTTCGCCGACAAAGACGAGGCGACGGCCTTCCTGAATCATTGCAAGAACGCCGCTTTCCGGGTTTCGGCCGTCGAGAAGACCCCCGGCAAGAAGAGTCCAGCGCCGCCCTTCACCACCTCCACGCTGCAACAGGAGGCCGCCCGCAAACTCGGCTTCTCCGTGTCGAAGACCATGGTCGTGGCGCAGCAGCTCTACGAGGCCGGTTACATCACCTACATGCGTACCGACTCCGTGAACCTGTCGAACATGGCCCTTGCCGTGGCCAACAAGGTCGTCTCCGAAAAATATGGCGAGGAGTACGCGAAAACGCGCAAGTATGTCACCAAATCGAAAGGCGCGCAGGAAGCTCACGAAGCTATCCGTCCCACCGATATCACCCGCGAGACCATTCCTGGCGACACCTTTGCGAAGAATCTTTACGAGCTGATTTGGAAGCGCACCATCGCCTCCCAGATGAGCGACGCCAAAACGGAAAAGACCACCATCTCCATTCCGGTGGAGGGCCGTGCCGAGAAGTTCGTCGCAACCGGCGAGGTGATCCTCTTCCCCGGATTCTTGAAAGTCTATACGGAATCCAAAGACGATGATAACGAGGAAATCAAGGGCATGCTTCCGACGATGGAGCTCAACGAGGTGTTGAACGCCAAGCAGATTTCCGCCACCCAGCGTTTCGCCCAGCCGCCTGTGCGCTACACGGAAGCCAGTCTGGTGAAAAAGCTGGAGGAACTGGGCATCGGCCGCCCTTCCACCTACGCGCCCACCATCTCCACGATCCAGAAACGCGAATATGTGCGCAAGGCAACCCGCCAGGGCAAAGAGCGCCAATACGTGTGCCTCACCCTTGCCGGTGGTGACATCAAAGAGGAACTCAAGAAGGAAAAATTCGGCTACGAGAAAGACAAACTCATCCCGACGGATGTGGGTATCGTGGTCAACGACTATCTGCAGGAGAACTTCCGGGATATTATGGACTACGGTTTCACCGCCGATGTGGAGAAAGAGTTCGACGACATCGCCGAAGGCAAGGCCAACTGGCAGGATATGATGCACCGCTTTTACGGCGATTTCCACCAGCAGGTCGATACCGCCATCAACTACTCCACCAAGGCGAGCGGCGAACGTCTGCTCGGTTATGATCCCAAAACCAACGAGAAGGTCTTCGCCAAGTTGGGCAAATATGGTCCGATGGTGCAGATCGGTGAGTCTTACGCCGATGCGAAACCCCGTTACGCCCGTCTGCAGGCCGACCAGTTCATCGACACCATTACTCTCGAGGAGGCCCTCGACCTCTTCCGCCTGCCCAGGAACCTCGGGGAGTGGAACGGCAAGGAGGTCTCCGTGGGCGTGGGCCGTTTCGGCCCTTACGTGCGCTGTGACAACATGTTCGAGTCTGTCCCGAAGACCGAGGATCCCTATTCCATCACCCTGGAACGCTGCATAGAGCTGCTGGAAAGCAAGATGAAGAAGACCGCCGAGCGTACCCCGCACCTGATCGGACACCTCGACGGCAAGGAAATCCTGGCCGCGGCGGGCAGATACGGCCCGTATATCAAATATGACGGCAAGAATATCACACTCGACAAGGGGTTGGATGTCAATGCTTTGACCGAGGAGCAAGCCATCGAATATATCAAAAACAAGGAGACTCGGAATGTGCTGCTCTCCTTCCCGGAAGATGCGAACATCAAAGTGATGAACGGTCGTTACGGACCTTACATTACCAATGGAACCGACAATTTTAAGATTCCGAAAGATCAGGTGGCCAATAAGTTGACTTATGAGGAATGCATGAAGATCATCGAAGAGACCGCCCCGACAGCCAAAAAACGGACCATCAGAAGAAAGAAGTAAGCTATGGACTTGTCACTCTATTTCGACCCCGTTTCCGTGGAGTCGCTTCATGTGCCGGATGCCGACCAGTTGACCGACAGATTGCTTTATAATATACTAATGTATAATCCGTCGGCCTCTTTGGACATTCAGGAGGCGGACATTGCCATTTTCGGTGTGCCGGAGGTGCGCAACACCTACTGCAACCCTTCGTGCTCGCTCGCGCCCGACGAAATCCGCCGTCAGTTCTATCAGCTTTATGCTTGGCGCAAAGAGGTGAGAATCATTGACTTGGGAAACCTCCGCTTGGGCAATAGCGTGGAGGATACCTATTCCGCCGTGTCTCAAGTGGTTGAGTATCTTGTTGAGAACAAGGTGGTTCCGATTATCCTGGGAGGTGGAAACGATTTGGCCTTTGCCAATTACCGCGCCTACGAGTTGATGGAGCGCGTGGCCAATGTGGTGGCTATCGATGCCTGCTTCGATCTGGGCAACGAGAACCAGCCCATCCGTTCCGACGCGTACGTGAACAAGATGGTGCTGCAACAGCCCAACTTCCTGCTCAATTACGCCAACATCGGCTACCAAAGCTATATGAACAGCCCTGAATCGGTGGGCATGATGGAGAGCCTCTTCTTTGAAACCTATCGCGTGGGACTGATGCGCCGGAACCTCGAAGAGGTGGAGCCGGTGGTGCGCAACGCCGACATGGTGTCGCTCGACATCTCCGCCGTGCGCCGTCCCGATGCCCCCGGCTGCCCGCACAACTCCTCCAACGGATTCTACGGTGAGGAGATCTGCCAGATTGCCAAGTATGTGGGACTCAGTGACAAACTCTCCTCATTCGGCATCTACGAATATGACCCTACGCTCGACTTCAACAACCAGACGTCGCAGCTGATTGCGCATATTCTTTGGTATTTTGTGGAGGGCTTCATCTACCGCCAGAACGACGGGCAGTTCAAAAACCGCGCCGATTACCGCCAGTTCAACATCTCCGTTACCGGCGCTTTGGAGGAGATGGTCTTCTTCCAGAGCAAAAAGTCGGGACGCTGGTGGGTGATCGTGCCGATGTATCAGAAAGACAAGGAACAGGTGCAGCATTATTACCTGCCATGCTCCAAACGTGACTATGATTTGGCTTGTGAGGACAAAATCTCCGACCGTTGGTGGAGGACCTACCATAAGATCAATCATTAAGCCACGGGTTTTATGTTTAGAAATAAGTATTAACAAAAATAATTTATTATGAAGAAAGGATTTATACTTTTTTGTGCCTGTTTGGTGGCCTCTTCGTTTGCCTTTGCGCAAATGGATGAGAAAACAGCAGCGGACCAAGCGCTGAAAACCAAGGTGAAATCTGCCGAAATCGACAGTGCCAAGCATTGGAAATGCACGGGTGTGCTGGGATTGAACGCCTCCCAAACCGCCCAGTTCAACTGGGCGGCCGGCGGTGACGACAATGTGACCGGTTTCCTCTTTGCCAATGTCACTCTCTCCTATAAAAAGGACAAGTGGACATGGGACAGCAATCTCGACACCGAATTGGGCGAGACCTATTCCTCCGACTTGAGACCGAAATGGAGAAAGGCCAACGACAAGCTGATTTTCACCACCAAAGTCGGCTTCCAGATGCACCCGCAGTGGTATCTGACACTTCTGGGAAGTTTCAATTCCCAATACCGCCCCGGTTACAAGTATATGAACGACGAGGCTGGTAACAAGGAGTTGATCTCCAATTGGCTGTCTCCTTCTTACACCGACCTCGCCCTCGGTATCGAGTATCGCCCTAACGACATCTTCACCATTGGTGTCTATCCGGCTGCCGGTCGTATGACCACATGTCTGGAAGAGAGCCTGCGTCCCAACTACGGTCTTCCCCAACGTGCGGACGGCACCTTCAAACCGGTGATGTTGAACATGGGTCTCCGTATTAACGGCGGCATCAACTACACTTTGGTGAAGAACCTGAAGATTATCTCCACCATTACCCTGTTCACGCCCTATACGGCCAAGCTGCATGATCCGGAGAACGGCCAGCCTTTCGGAAACTTCGATGTGGACTGGGATGTGGCTGTCACCTATAACTTCCTCAAAGTCTTCAGCGTCAGCCTGATGACCTCTTTGAAGTACTACGACAAGGTGATGATTGCCGGCAAGAATTGGGATGGCATAGATGGACATCCTGGCTATCCGGCTGCCCGTGTGCAGTTCAAGGAGATTGTCGGTTTAGGTATCGGTTACAGCTTCTAATAGCTGAGGTTATTCACGGATTGATTTTTTAATCTCTTAATAATGAGACAATTAAGAATTACAAAGCAGGTTACGAATAGAAGTGAGACCCCTTCGTTGGATAAATACCTGCACGATATAGGAAAAGTGCCCTTGTTGACGGCGGACGAGGAGGCGGAATTGGCGCGTCGTATTAAAAACGGTGACGAAGATGCTTTGGAAAAGCTCACCAACGCCAACCTCCGTTTTGTGGTGTCCGTCGCTAAACAGTATCAGAATCAGGGTATTACGCTCTCCGACTTGATCAACGAGGGCAACCTCGGGCTCATCAAGGCGGCGCACCGTTTCGATGAAACCAAGGGCTTCAAGTTCATCTCTTTCGCCGTATGGTGGATTCGTCAGGCCATCCTGCAAGCCATCGCCGAACAGTCCCGTATCGTACGTCTGCCCATGAACAAGGTCGGCGTCATCAACAAGATCTACAAGACGATGGGTATTTTGGAGCAGGAACTCCAGCGCGAGCCGAAGGTGTCGGAAATCGCGGAACGTCTGGGTATGACGGAAGAGGAGATCAAGGACTCGATGAAGAACTCCCCGAAACATCTCTCCATGGATGCCAGTCTGACCTCCGACGACGACACGAACATGTATGACGTGCTGCGCAACGAAGACACGGTGGCGCCTGACAAGGAACTGATTTACCAATCGTTACAGCAGGAAATCGCTTCGGTTATCGACACTTTGCCGACCCGCGAGGCCGAAATCCTCAAGCTTTTCTACGGTTTGGGCAGCAAGCATCCGATGACGCTGGATGAAATCGGGGAGCAGTTCGACCTCTCCCGCGAGCGCGTCCGCCAGATCAAGGAGAAGGCCATCCGCCGTTTGCGCCACAACGCCAAGTGCAAATCGTTGCAAGCGTATTTGTAATGGTTATTGGTTATTGGTTATTGGTTATTGAAGCTGGTTTATAGCGAATAGAAAATATATAATTCCAAAAGGGCTGGAGGCCCGAAATAGGTCAACCTCGGGTGAACGATAGTGAGCCCCAGGATAATAAAAACAAACAATTATGAACAAACTCAGACTTAAAGATATCATCAAAACCCCCGAGGTGGTCGGCATCGGCAACCCCGTGGACGTGAAGGGTTGGGTGCGCACCAAGCGCGGCAACAACTTCGTGCAGTTCATCCAACTCAACGACGGCTCTATCGTCACCAACCTGCAGGTGGTGGCCGATACCGACAAGTTCGACGAGGCACTGCTGAAACAGATCACCACCGGATCCTGTATCCATGTGACCGGTAAGTTGGTGGAGTCCCAAGGAAAGGGTCAAACAGTGGAGGTTCAGGCTGAAACAATCGAAATCTACGGTTCGGCAGATCCGGAAATCTATCCTTTGCAGAAAAAAGGCCATTCCATGGAGTTCCTGCGTGAGATCGCCCATCTGCGTCCGCGTACCAACTACTTCGGCTGTGTGCTGCGTCTGCGCCACGCCATGGCTTTCGCCATCCACAAATATTTCAACGACAGAGGGTTCTTCTACCTTCACACCCCGCTGATCACCGCTTCCGATGCGGAGGGCGCAGGCGAGATGTTCAACGTCACCACCTTCGACTTGAACAACATCCCGCGTACCGAAGATGGTCAGATCGACTACAAACAGGACTTCTTCGGCAAGCACACCAACCTGACCGTTTCCGGACAGCTGGAAGGCGAGCTGGGCGCCATGGCACTCGGCAACATCTACACTTTCGGACCGACATTCCGTGCCGAAAACAGCAACACCCCGCGCCACCTGGCCGAATTCTGGATGATTGAGCCCGAGATGGCCTTCTACGACATCAAGGACAACATGGATCTCGCCGAGGATTTCATCAAACACCTCGTGCAATATGCCCTGGATAACAATATGGACGACCTCAAGTTCCTCAACGATATGTTTGACAAGGAGCTCATCGCCCGTCTGGAGTCTGTCACGAAAGTGGATTTCGTCCGTTTGGGCTACACCGAAGCCATCGACATCTTGCTCCAGGCCAAGAAGAAGTTCGAGTATCCCGTGAAATGGGGTATTGACCTGCAGTCCGAACATGAACGCTATCTCGTTGAGAATCACTTCAAAAAGCCGGTTATCCTGACCGACTATCCGAAGGAGATCAAGGCTTTCTACATGAAGCAGAACGACGACGGCAAGACGGTTCGCGCCATGGATGTGTTGTTCCCGACCATCGGCGAGATCATCGGTGGTTCCGAGCGTGAGGCCGACTATCAGAAACTGCTCAATCGCGTCCACGAGTTAGGCATGACGGAAGAGCAGTACTGGTGGTATTTCGACACCCGCAAGTTCGGCTCCGCCCCGCACTCCGGTTTCGGCCTCGGTTTCGAGCGTCTGCTGCTGTTTGTCACCGGCATGACCAACATCCGCGACGTGATCCCGTTCCCGCGTACGCCGCAAAATGCTGAATTTTAATTGTTTATATGTCTTCTCAAAACAAGATCACATTAGAACAAAAGAACGTCCAACGGCAGGTCGGCCTGCCGTTGACGTTACAATTGATGCACCTCGTGGAGTTGCCCTATGCCTCTTTGGAGCAGGAGATCCGCAATATGGTGGACGATAATCCCGCGTTGGAGATTTACGACGACAATGCCAACGAGCCGGACAACCACGAGGAGTTTGCTTCGGAGGAGTATGACGCCAATGGTGACCCGTTGGAACTTTCGAGCGAGCCACTTCCTGACGATGAAATCTTTAAGGAAGATTACTATCGCGACAATGACGATTATGACGATGGTTTCTCGGACTTGCAGCTGGAGAACTACCTCTCCAAGTTGAACGCGCCCGACGAACTGCCCCGCAATCCCAAGTCCGACATCTACTATGAATCGCTGCACGAACGCTGGCAATTGCAGTTGGATGAGATGGACATGACCGACCGTCAGGCGCAGATTGCGACTTATCTGGTCGGCACATTAGATGACTCAGGTTATTTACATGCTGATTTACAGGCAATTGTGAATGAGCTGCTCTACACGGAGAATGTTCAGACGAATGTGGAGGAGGTGGAGTATGTGCTGACCCGTTTCGTGCAGGAACTGGATCCCCCGGGCACCGGTGCGCGCAACTTGCAGGAGTGTCTGCGGTTGCAAATCGACCGCATTCCCGACCACACCTTTGCGCATCAGACGGCCAAAGTGTTGATTACGGATTATTTCGATCTGCTGACCAAAAGGCATTACGACAAGATTCTCTCCGCGTTGGAGATTAACGATCAGGAGCTGAAGGCCGCGTTGGAGGTGGTGCAGAAGCTGGACCCTCGCCCGGCGGCACAGGAGACCCCCATGCAGAAAAACGCCGACATCATCATACCCGATTTCACCATCACGAACAGCGACGGCAAGCTGATTCTCACGCTGAACAACCAGTATGTTCCTAAAGTGCGGATTAACAAGGAGTTCAGTAACGAATACCGCTTTTTGTCGAAGGAGGAGTACAACCGCAGAAAGGCGGAAGCCGAGCGTTTCATGAAGAAATATGTTGATGATGCGATGCAGTTCATCAAGACGTTGTCGCTGCGCGAAATGCTGCTCTACAACACGATGTATGCCATCATGCAGCATCAGCGCGACTACTTTCTCTCCGGGGATAACAAGGATCTCAAACCAATGATTCTCAAGACGATAGCACAGGAGGTCGGAGTGGATATCTCCACGATTTCCCGTGTGTCGAACAGCAAGTATGTGCAGACGGATTTCGGTATCATCCCGCTCAAACACCTCTTTTCCGAGGCGGTGAACGACGACGACATCTCCTCCAAGGAGATCAAGCAGATATTAGGCGATTTGATCGAGGCGGAGGACAAACAGAAACCGCTCTCAGACGACAAAATCTGTGCCATGTTGAATGAAAAAGGCTATAATATCGCGCGCCGGACCGTGGCGAAATACCGCGAACAGATGGGAATCCCGGTGGCCCGTTTGCGTAAAGAACTTTGATTAATGGATAATTGAATATTGATAATTATGAAGAAATTGTTTTTGTTTGCTTTGTTGTACCTCTTTGCAGGCTTTTCGGTTGTGAGGGCGCAAACCACGGAGTTGGCCAATTTGGTCATTTTTGTCCGTTTTGCGGACGATGCGGAAATCGATCATTCGTTCGCGTCAATTGATACGATGTTTAATGGGAAAACGCCTGGTTACCTCAGTGTCTATAATTTTTACGATGTAATGACATACGGGAGAATACATTACAACACCGTTTACACGAATAATGTCCAAAACGGGGTGATAATATCTTACCAAGATCCCTATCCACGAGGCTATTTCGAACCGTATAGTCCTTCAAACCCAATGGGTTACACGGAGCCGAATCCTTTCATGGGTGTTTCCATGCGGGAGGCAGAGCTGTTAGGCAGAATTGTGAGCTACGTGGATTCCGTGGGTTTGGTGGATGTCACGGTCGATTTGGACGGCAACGATGATGGTATGGTTGACAATGTCAGTTTCGTTGTGAAAGGCGGCACAGGCGCATGGGCCTCCATTCTGTGGCCTCACATGGAGTATTTTCCGTATGACTCTCTTGATTATGAACCGCGTATCAATGGGTTGAGAATCAATACGTTCAATTTTGAATTCGAGGGCGCACCCACCTATTTCACCGCGCATGTGTTCCGTCACGAAATGGGGCATTCATTGGATCTTCCTGATTTGTATCATTATATTAATTATCAGGATATTACAGCTGCCGGGAGTTGGGATATGATGTGCTATAATTTTGGAAGCAACCAGATGGCAGCCATCTACAAGAACAAGATTCTGCATGTTTCTGACGATCCCATAGAAATCACAGAAGATGGCGATTACACGTTGCTGAGCGTCGGCTCCAGTCCGTCGCAAAACTGCTACTACATCAAGTCGCACATTGACCCTACACAGTGGTATGTGTTGGAATACCGCAACCAGAACGACCTCTTCGATGAGGGCATTCCCGGCTCTGGTTTGTTGGTGGCGCGTTGGAACGACACGGTCACGTTGGACTACAAGGGTATGTTTGCCAACGCCTTCTTCGACTTCTACAACCAAGCGCACCAATACTGGATTTTCCGACCGGGCAGCAGTATCGATACAGTTAACGGTTCCATCGGAGATGCCCATTTTAGCCAGTTCGTTGGTCGCACCTCTTTCGGCCCGTCCACCAACCCGCATCCCTATCTCACCGATGGCACTCCGGAATCCAGCTTCGAAATTACGGACATATACGACCACGGCGATCACCTCACCTTCCATGTCCACTTCTTTGATGTCGGAATTGAGGATAATCAACTGGCCGAAAGTGTCAGCGTCTATCCCAACCCCGCTACAGATGTCATTAATGTAGAATGTAGAATGAAGAATGAAGAATGGGAGATGGCCAATGTGGAGGTTTATGATGTTTGTGGCAAGATGGTTGCCGTCGAGGGAGCGAATAATTTTTCACCCCAGCAGGCCCGCATAAACGTCCGGGATCTCGCCCCCGGTCTCTATTTTATTCGCCTCACCCTGGAACAAGGTGTGGTGACGAAACCGTTTGTAAAGAAATAATCCTAAATCCAAACAATAATGTCCAAAATTTTAGACGTATTAAAATCCAAGAAGTTCTGGGTAGAACTGATTATCATGACCGTCGGTATGCTGATTACCGCCATTGCGGTCTATTATTTCCTGGTGCCGAGCAAGCTGATCATCGGTACCATTTCGGGTCTCTCCATCGTGATCAGCGGCGTTTCCGAGCAGTTGTTCGGGGTCGCGCTGCCGGTCTCCACGGTGATCCTGGTGGTGAACGCCATCCTTTTGGTGTTGGCCTACTTCTTGATTGGCAAGGAGTTCGGCATCAAGACCGTCTATACGGCTCTGATTTTAGGTCCGTTGATGGCTCTGTTGGAGAAGTATGCTCCCTACACAATGTTCTTGTCGGAGGGAACCACTTCTGTCATGGGCGACATTTGGTTCGATCTCTGCTGTTTCGTGTTGTTGCTTAGTGCGTCGCAGGCGGTGCTGTTCTCTATCAACGCCTCCACCGGTGGTCTGGACATCCTGGCCAAGATCGTTAACAAGTACCTGCACTTTGACATCGGCAAATCGGTGAGTATTGCGGGTGCGTGCATCTGCTGTACCGCCTTCGCCATCAACCCCTTCCGCATGGTGGTCATTGGTTTGTTGGGCACTTGGATCAACGGTCTGGTGGTCGATTATTTTACTGCCAACCTCAACAATCGCAAGCGTGTCTGCATCGTTTCCAAGGATTGGGACCGCATCCGTCGCTACATCATCGACGACCTCGTGCGTGGCTGCACGCTGTATGAGGTTATCGGTGGCTATACCAACGAGAAGTCCATCGAGCTGGAAACCCTGCTCACGAAAGATGAATTTTCCAAACTGATGGAATACATTGGTAAAGAAGAGATTAAAGCCTTCATTACCGCTGGTAACGTCAGTGAAGTCTATGGCCTTTGGTTCAAGGACAAAAAACGCGTGAAGCAGCACGCGGAGATGCGTTAAAGGCAATAGGCAATAGGCAATAGGGAATAGGCAATAGGGTAGGGGCGAATAATTATTCGCCCCTACTTTTTATTTTGTGTCTAAAGAAGAAAGAATCTTCTTGAGCTCTTTGCGTTGAAGACCTGACAGCTTTTCGTTTTTCAAGGCCCATTGGCAATATTGCAAAACCAATGGATGTTGTTCGCAATTGCTGCGCATGGACCATGTCAGTGCGTTGTAAATCATTTCATTTATGGCATTTTGAACCTTCTTTTCGGGTATTTTCTCCAAACCGTCTGCCCACTTTACTTTCTTGAAAGAGCCCTTGTATTTGGCATAATCCAGTGTTTGAATCAGCATTTTCACGGGTTCATATCCGCCGGAAGCCATGAATTTGGCCCAAAGCACATCCAGCTGGACGGGTGAGGTGATGGTACCTTCCCGTTCGGGGAAAAGGGTCGCCTTTAGTTCATCCAAAACAGAACTCACCTCTTCGTCCATGGATGGGTCAAACGTAGGATTCTCGATACCTAAACAATTCGTCAATAGATAGATTGCAATTGTATCTTTTGGGTTCTCAAATAACTGTGGATAAAGAAAACGGTTATGCTGAAAGACTTCCACCATAAAGCCTAATAAAGGAATGAAAGCGTTTTCGTCATCCCCATATTTCTGATATGCATATAGATAATCGGCTGTGATTCTTTCTGGATGTGGATTCAGGTAATAATGGTAGATCCGTTGCTCGAAATCGTTGGTGTCGGTGACGAGATAGTGGTCGTAAGGGGGAAGTTCCTTTAGCTCGACCTGTGATTCCAGCCGCTTGGTTTTGTTTGCTATTTTGTCAATGATGAGAAGCTCAATTTGGTAGGATCCCAGCGGATCATTCTCCTCGAATGAAAGGTTCACAAAAGCGTTGCTCATCTGGAAATGACGCGGATCCTGCACCTTTCCTTGAATCAACGGCAGGCTGTCGATCACGGTGTAGACGGAGTTGTCGGGACTTAGAACCCGCACAGAATAGACCACGTCGGCGCAGCCCTTTTTGTCCACTTGGTAATCACAAGCAATAGCCGTAATGTACAGCGTCTGTCCCGGGAACACCGTGTCGGTAGTACGAATGATAGCAACGGAGGAACTGTTGGTACACACCCACTTTTGCCTGACGGTGTAGTCGATAGTCTGCACCAGAATGCCGTCGATGGCGAAACACGGGAGCGATAAGGCAATAAATAGAAGAGATAGGGCCGTTTGTAACAAGTGTCGTTTTATTTGCATTGTTTTGAATTTTGAAATGTACAAAAATATGTTTTTTGTTGTTATTCATGATTCCCTTCCAGCCATTCCAGCGTGAAGTTATAGAACACCATTTCATAATGGTCGCCGCCGTTGGGGTCTTCCTCCACGTACATGCCGATGGTACCGTCGGGGAGGATGCAGAGCGAGGAGTAGGCCGAATTGTAGGGTACAATCACGCGGCTGACGGGCCAGGATTTCCCCTCATCATAGCTGATTAGGACAGACACGTTTTTCCGTTCGTTGCCGATGGGCAGCGAGTGGAGCAGCACGCTGGTGCCGTCCTGTCGGTCGTAGCGGATCATGTCGCCGTTGCAGGCGGGTGCGGAGATGCCCTCTCCGGCAAAGACCGTATCGCGCCAGGTGACGCCGCCGTCTTCGGAAATGTTGAACCACCGCTCGCCTTGATGGCGGATGCTCATCAGGAGGCTGCCGTCGCGGAGTTCCACGACCTTGGCCTCGTCGCCGCCCACGCAGGCGCGTTGCGAGCAATGCCAGGTCTCCCCGTTGTCGTCGGAGTAGAGCACGTAATCGTTGGCCGACCACGCCTCGCCCTCACGCACCGCTGCTACGAACATAATCCGGCCTGTGGAGGTGAGCAGTCCGTTGCCGGAGGCGCAGAAGGCACCCCACCATTGACGGCGTACGGGGTCGGTGCAGTCGGAACCGTATAGGTAGTGGGTGATATCGACGGCGGGCGACCAAGTGCGGCCGTTGTCGGTGCTGCGACGGCAGTAGATACGGAGCGGCTCGTTGGGACGGGATTGCCAAAAGCCGACACCGCCCGCATAGACGGCGATGAGTCCTCCCTTGTCGCGGGTGTGGGCCAACGCGCAGTCGCCGAACCCTTTTCCCTTGCCCGTACCGAGTGCAAGGAAGTGCGGATCCGACCACGACAGACCCTTGTCTGTGCTGTGGTAGAGGATGATGTCTATGTCCTCGGGCAGGTCAGCGTTGCTGAATTTGCGACGGTCGGTGGCGGTTACTAAGCCGCCGTCTTTGGCCGTGATGACAGCGGGAATCCGGAAGAATTGCGAATCGAAGTCGCCGGGTTGGAAGAGGGTGGTGCGGCGAAGAATGATTTCCCGTTTCGCCACGGGATATGGTTTCGGGACGAGGTTTTGCGCATCGGCGGTGATGATGCCAGTGAGAGTCAAGACAATTTCGTGACCTTCAAGGGCGTTTTGAGACACTCGCGCTACGATCCACAAATAGGTGGTGTCTAAATCAGGGCAGATTTCCAGCGGGAAGAGAATTTCGCGCGATTTTTGGCCACTATAACCCACCATGCGGGTGCTTTGAAAATTGCTACTGTCGGACAGAAACACCATCAAATAATCAATGTCCGACGGGTTTGTACTGTCGTTAAGTTTACACGACAGCATCCGGATTGTTTTGGAAGAGTCCGCCTTGGGTATGGCGATGCGCATCAACGTGGCGTGATCTCCTCGTCCGGTTATGCGCGTGTCGGTGGTAACGGCGACGCGCAGTCCGCCGTCGTTTTGCGCAGCGCAAGTCAGAACGGAGACTGCAAACAGCATTAGTGCCAGCAGGGTAGTGTGTTTCATCGTGGCTTGTCCTTGAGGTGATTTTTCTGTTAATTGTGCTGCAAAAATAGTGTTTTTATCGAATCGTCAAATGGTTTGTTTCAGCGAAATATAATTTCATGATGTTCAGATTTGTTGTATTTTTGCGCGAAAAATAAGGTGTGTCAACAAATCAAACTTTAATACAATGAATCGCACAAACAGAATCATTTTCGGAATCGCCATTTTGATTTTCGGCATCGGTTGGGCGCTGGATCTCACCGGGTTGCTCCACTTCTCCCTTGAAGGTTGGTGGGCGCTCTTCATCATCATTCCCAGCCTCGCCGCCGTGTTCACCACCAAACACAAAAGCGGACCCATCATCGGTGTCGGCATCGGTGTGCTGCTCATGCTGGCAGCTCGCGGCGCCATCGCTTGGACTGACCTTTGGAAATTCATCATTTGCCTGATGGCTGTGGTGTACGGCATATCGATACTTTTCTTCCGTAAAGATGGTTTAGGTATTCATAGTGCTGACAGCCAGACGATTGACGATTTGAAAATGGTTGACCAGAATGGTCGCCAGATACGTAAGATTCGCTCTGTATTCGGCAAGCAACAGTTTGAATTCAGCGGTCAGCGTTTCGAAGGTGCCGATGTGGAGACCAGCTTCGGATTTGTCGGCCTCGATTTGCGGGGCGCTGATTTGCTCGACGGTGCCGTCATCAAGGTGGAATGCAGTTTCGGTGGCATGGAGGTTCGCGTTGACAAAGACGTGTGCGTTAGAACCGCTGTCGAATCCGCCTTCGGAAGCGTAGGTGGAAACTACACACCGCCCGCTGATGGTGCTAAAACACTCTACATCAACGGTGTGTGCAGCTTTGGCGGTATCGAAATAAAATAACAACCTATAACGAATCATCCGATATAATCACGATGTTATGAGGAAAACACTATCCATTTTATTCGGATTCTGCCTCTTGTTTTTGGTAGTCATCTCGTGTAAGCATGAAGAAGACGATCGCGTCATTTTGAACGCAGTAACCGATTATGATGGCAATAGTTATGACGCGATTCGCATTGGCAAGCAGGTGTGGATGAAATCCAACCTGCGTACCACACATTTCAGCGACGGTAAACCCATCTCCACACCGGAAAGTGAAGTTACCTGGAGCAATACCAAAGCTTACGTATATGATCCATCAGCGTCCGAGATTCCTGGTTATGATCCGAAGGTTTATGGTTTGTATTACAATTGGCCGGCGGTGTACAATGCCCATAAAATCTGTCCGGAAGGTTGGCATGTGCCCTCTGATGCAGAATGGAAGGAGATGTCCGATTACGTGAGCAGTGTCGCTAAATACACCTATTTCGGAGTACGCGAGAATATTGCCAAAGCGTTGGCCTCCACTGCAGGATGGGCTGAGAGTAATGAAGGCGGTACACCGGGATTCCACCCTGAAGCGAATAATGCCACTGGGTTCTCCGCATTCCCCGCAGGAACCTACAATGGACCGGTTGAGCTCAATAATGGAGCTACGCACGGGGATTGGAACACCGGTGCCAATTTCTGGTCTTCTACAGAATATGAGGGCAACGAGAGTTACGCGTGGTTCTTCTCCTTGGGATATTCCGGTGCCGGAGTCGATAACTGGTATTGTCCCAAGAATTACGGCTATTCTGTACGTTGCGTTCGCGATTAGGTAGCGACGTTGTGCGCAACGTCTCTACAACGGGAATTCTCTTTACTTCAGATTAATGAACGGGATGCTGCCACCGCCGACGTAGGTGGGCATCTGACCGTCCCATTTCTGCACGGCTTCGTATTCCACTAACTTTTGGTTGCGTTCCAGTGCGGTGGCTTTGATGCGCATGGCGTCGGCTTCAGCTTCCGCCTTGATGCGGGTCTGTTTGGCTTGCTCTTCCACCTGCACGGTCACGTTTTTGGCTTTCAGCGCGTTCTGCTCGGCCACCTGCTTCTCCTTGATGGCGGTCTCGAAGTCATCGTCGAAGTCGATGTCCACCAGCTGGAACTGCACATTGGTGAAGTAGTTCTTGTTAAGCAGGTTGCGCAGGTTGTTCTCGATTTGACGGCGCACCTTGTCGCGGTTCTCCACGATTTCGGTAGCGGCGAAGTTGCCGAAGCTCTCCTTCATGGCACTGCGGATGAAGGGCACCACGATACGGTTGTGGTAGTCCTCGCCGACGTTCTTCATCAGCTTACTCACGTTCGAGCGCACCAAGTCGTAGTTGATAGTGTATTGAACCTCAGAGGTTTGCACATCTCGGGTGTAGCTGTTCTCCTTGCCGTCGAACTTTTTCTGTTGCACGTTCACTTTCTTGACATGCTGTATAAACGGCGCTTTCACATGAAGACCGTCCTCCACCACATTGTCGTGGATCTTCCCGAAGGTGCTCAACACGCCCCTTTCGGTGGATTTGACCGTGTAAAACGAGTCGAAAATGACGATAATGGCGAACAATGCCACAACGCCTGTGGTAATCCAGAATCTTAAACTTTTCTGTTTCATAATGCTTATTTTTTAATGATGTAATCTTTCGTTAAAACGGCGGCAAAAATAATAAAAAATGTTTAAGGAAGATGCTTCCGAATCTCGACCATTGTCTCCTTTGCCAACTCCAAGTCGTGGCCGGCGTTGACGAACACTTTCGGGTGGTCTTCGTCGGTGGTGTTCAGCACAATCTCGAACAGTTCCGGGAAGGTGAAATTTTGGGCGCCGTAAGGGGATCTCTCCTCGCGGTGGAAAGTGAGGTCGGTGATGCTTGATTTGTTGATGGCGAGGCCGTCATAGACCAAAAATCCGTTGCCGTCGCTACCGCCGTGGTCATAGACCAGCACGGTGCTGTCGGGTGCCATCCCCTTTGTGCCGTCGGTGACGATGGTTGCATCCGGTTCGCCATACCGCTCCACCATCTTCTCGACGGTATGGATTTCCGGAACGTCAGGCGAAGCTGTAATCTCCTCATTCTCATCAGCTTCTTCTTCCCGATTCTTGCGGGTGCGTTCCACAATCAATCCCCACAGAATGGTGAAAGAGATGCTGTATAAAGCTGCTCTTTTGAGGACAACTTCTGTCGTTTTGCCGCCTGCAATCAGGTCGAACACGACGGAAACCGCGAAAACGAAGATTAAGATGAGGGTATATCGGAGGATTTTCTTGTTCATAACGGGCATTATTTGAAAGGGGACCTCTATTTTACCATTTTCGCGCCATACCACCAGTCCTGCGAGGTCCGTTAAACAGAATCTGATAATATGACGTTGCAAAGATAACAACTTTATCTATTAATATGATGCAAAAAAGTCGAAAGGTTGCACATTGTTTTGAATTATTTTTGTTTTTTTGCTATTTGGATTGTAACAATTTGTTTTATAAATTGTTAGTTGATTCATTCCGAGACGAAGAATCGGGGCTCCGAGCTGTTTGCATATTGTGTCTGACAGTCACTCATTTCCCGATGAATTATCTTGCTGTTGATAACCCTGTTTTTAAAAATACACAAATGGGTGTTTTTGTCAGTATTCGTTTGTGTATTTTTTTTGTATTTTCGCCCTCTCAAAAAACAAAAAACAATGTCCCGAGGCAAAACCACATGCAAAGTGCTGAAAGAGGTGCGGCGGGAGATTGCCGACGCCAACGACATCCCGCTGCAGGAGCGCGAATGCACCCACACGGGCGACTGCGCGGGCACGTGCCCCTACTGCGAGTCGGAAGTGCGCTACCTCGAACGCGAGCTCTCCAAACGCAAGAGTTTGGGCAAAGCCGTCGCGGTGGCGGGGATCGCGGTGGCGGCGGTAGCGATGGCGAGCTGCGCGACATCCGAACCGGTGAGCACGATTTCCGATAATAATCCGCCCAAAACTTCAGGAAGACAAATCACGGAAGCATTGTCTTGGATGGGTGCCGTTACTGTTGAAGACGGAGGAAAACCTAAGGTGAAAAACCCTGAAAAGCATAAATCGAAGAACGGGAAACAATCTCAAAAATGCGACACTATTCAGGTGCGCGGGATTGTGCAAGAAGAGAGATCGACAGAGGAAGAATCCGTGGAATTCACTTTGCCAAATGATACATTGGCAGATGTTCATGAAGTGGTGGTTGGCATGGTAGATGATGATTTTTCCCTCTACAAGCGTCAACCCGTAGAGGAGTTCGATCCGAAATCGATTGAAGGGTATAAGGATGCCACCTTTCCGGAAGAATATGGTACTCCGGCTTCGTGGCTGCGGAGAAATTTGTCGGAGTTCTCCACCTACATCCAGCTACCTCGCATGGATGAGGTCGAAATCCGGTTCTTTGTGGAAGCCGATGGCCGCGTGTCCGGTGTGTTGTTCCTGAACATGCCAGAGACCTCAACGGAAAAGGATGACACGTTCCGAGATGCTGTTCGTGATGCGTTGCTGTCGATGCCGCGCTGGCATTACGCTTCTGTCAGTGGAAATCCTGTTTCTGCTCTGAAAACTTTGAAGGTGAGGGATTTACGTTAAGGCGGTCCTCAATCCAGATTTTTCCGTAAAAAATTTTTTTTCTATTACAAAGTAGTAGAAAAATTTCTATTTTTGCAAGGTAAAAATATTTAATCATGAATAAGATAAATGTTTTTATAGAAGTAGGAACGGATGGCATGTTTGCGGTTTGCACCAAAAGCAACAAGTACCATTATATGATTCTCGGATGTGGGGACTCAGTTGATGAAGCCTTGGAGGATTTTTACGAGTGCAGAGACGAGTTAAAACAAATGGAAGAAGCCGCTGGCCGAAAATTTCCGGAATTAGAGTTTGATTTCGCGTATGATACGGAGAGTTTTCTGCGCTATTATGGCAATGTGTTAACACTGACGGGCTTGCAGAAAATCACGGGCATCAACCATAAACAGTTAAGCCATTATGCAACGGGGAAGTGCCGCCCAAGTCAAAAGACAGTTAACCGCATTCAAGATGGGGTTCGTCAGTTCGCTGAACGACTGTGTCAGGTGCGGTTGATTTGATGATTTTTTGTGTTTTTGCCCCGAAAAAACCAAACCACGAAGATGCTACAAACGATTAACGCTTCTTGGGGATTCCGAGCTGTTTGCATATTGCGTCCGCCAGTTCCTCGTCGATGTCGGCGTGCCTCGGAAGGGTCGTTTTCACCTTCGTTTCCATGTTGATGTAAACATCGTGTTTCTTGCCGTGGTTTAGAAATACACACTTATTTGCTTTCAGATGGTTGATGAGAACTTTTCTTTTCACAGTATAGCTATTTTCCTTTGAATGAATTTGTTTCCTTTTGATACTTTTTCTTTCTCTTCTTTCTCTGTTTCCAAGATGAGGTCGATGGCGTCCTGCAGGTTCTCCAGAGCTTCCTCCTCTGTGTTGCCCTGGGTTAGGGCCGCCGGAAGCTCCTTGCACTGAGCTATGTAACGCCCACTTTTAGTCTTTGTTATGATGGCTGTATAATCCATATTTTTGTTTTTCATTACAAATATTTTAAGAGCGCAAAAATAACATTTTTTCTTTTTCTTACTGTCAATTTTTTTTGTATTTTCGCTCCGAAAAAACAACCACAATGTACCGAGGCAAATCCACATGCAAAGTGCTGAAGGAGGTGCGGCGGGAGATCGCGCGGGCCAACGACATTCCGTTGGAGGAGCGCGAGTGTACGCATAAGGGCGACTGTGGGGGCACGTGCCCCTACTGCGAGGCGGAAGTCCGCTACCTCGAGCGCGAACTCTCCAAGCGCAAGAACCTCGGCAAAGCCGTTGCGGTGGCGGGCATCGCGCTGTCGGCGGTGACGATAGCGGGACAAGCCAACGCACAGCCGGTGAGCACGCCTGATGACAATCAAACCCGACAATGTGATACGGTTCCTCCATTGCAGGGAATTGTGGAGGTGGTGATGATGGATACCGCAAAAACTGACAATGATCTTGATGCCCGGATAGATACGGTGAGCATCGAATTCACTCCGCCAGAATTTATGTGGCAAGGGACCGTCTCGGCGACAGTAAAGGTCACCCGTAATCTTTGGCGTTTTCCATCCGAGTACGGCACTCTGAAATCCTATTTGCATAAAGAACTGAAAAAGAACCCGGAATTGCGGGTCTGGCTCAAAGAAAAAGCGAAGCAAGAACGGTTGAAAAAGAAAGACCCTGAGGCAAGGATAATTGCCAAAGAAAATAAGAAAAATAGCCTTTTAAAGCTCAAAGAAAACTCTTTTCTGTTGCGTATCAACCAGGAAGGGGAAGTCGTAGGAGCCCATTTGAGATATGAACTGAACAGTGATGAGGACTATCGGATGAACTTGGCCTTTTACCGCATCATCGACAACATGCCCCGTTGGACACTTAACCCTAAAAAACAAAAGCCCGATGAAATGGTAGGACAAGAGTACTCCCGCCGAATTTTACGGTAACCCTCTAGCCCTTAACCTTTAACCTTCTAATCTTCTAACCTTACCCGTCTCAAAATCCACCCGAAACACCATCCGCTCCACACCGTTCGTCACACACACTAACGGGGCGCGGAGCACGGCGTTGTAGCGGGCGGCCTGATCGGCGACCTGCTGCGTGAGCTTCACGTGCGGGGCTTTGCACTCGACCACCATATACGGCTGCAGCTCGTCGTCGAAGACTACCAAATCGTAACGTTGCGTCATCCCGTTGACCGTCACCGCGTGCTCGACGGAGAGATGCGACAAGGGGAACCCCTTGACATTCAACAGGTAAAGGATGAAGACCTGCCGTACGCGCTCTTCGGGGGTCATCACCACCCACTTCTGCCGAACTGGGTCGAAAACCTCCTGCTGCTGTCCATTTTCCCGTATTTTAAGGGTATATGCCATATTTATTAATCGTTGATGTATTGTATCGCCCCTGTCGGGGCTTTGGAAAAAAACAAATGGCCTCGTGCTACCGAGCTTTGGTCCCTGTCGGGACCTGTGGAAAACGAACGACGTCCTGCTACCGAGCTTGGGTCCCTGTCGGGACATGTTGCCTATTGCCTATTGCCTGTTTCCTGTTGCCTATTGCCTAACTCTTACCCCAACTTCGCCTTGTACGAAGCATAATCCCCCGGTTGCGCCAACATTTCGAAATTGCCGTCCGTGTGGATGACCCCGATGGCGGGATGCGCCACCCCGTTGAAGAAGGTGGTCTTCACCATCGTGTAGTGGATCATGTCGTCGAAGACAATGCGGTCGCCGATTTCCAACGGTTCGGGGAAGGCGAAGTCGCCCATGCCGATGAAGTCGCCGGCCAGGCAGGAGCAGCCGCCCAAGCGATAGACGTGTTTGCTGCTGTCGTCGGGCTCGGTGGCGCCGAGGACCGTCGGTTTGTAGGGCATTTCCAAGCAGTCGGGCATGTGGCAGGCGAAAGAGACGTTGAGCATCGCGATTTTGACGCCCTTGTTCTCCACGATGTCCTCCACGGTGGAGGTGAGCACGCCGGTCTGCCAACCCACGGCCTCGCCCGGCTCGAGGATGACCTCCTCCAAGTTCGGATAGCGGCTGCGGAAGTCCTGCAGCAGCCCGATGAGGTGCGGGATGTCGTAGTCGGCGCGGGTGATG
>JAEEIG010000149.1 GCA_016281255.1 Bacteroidales bacterium | reverse complement strand
CCGTCTATTCGCTGCTGCTGAACAAGACGCTGGTGGCCGACGACAAGACCGTGGCGGTCACCGTGGGGAATGTGCGCCTGCCGGACGAAACCGTGCAGACCGAGGTGGGCACTGGCTACTTCAAGAAAGCCTGGACGGGCGAGGAAATCACCGCCGACAAGGCCAACGTGCGTATCGAGAAGGGCACCGACGGTCCCGCGTGGGGTGGCCTCTACTGGCAGTATTTCGAGAATCTGGACAAAATCGCCCGCAGCGATGACAAGAATTTGGTCATCGAGAAGCAGCTCTACAAGGTGGAGAATACCGACAAAGGCGAGGTACTGAAGGCTATCACGGCGGGGCAGTCGTTGCAAAAGGGCGACAAGGTGCGTGTGCGGGTGGTCATCACCGCAGACCGTGACATGGAGTTCGTGCACCTCAAGGACATGCGTGCCGCCACCTTCGAGCCCGTCAACGTTTTTTCGCAGTACAAAT
The DNA here is from genome assembly GCA_016281255.1 of Bacteroidales bacterium. Classification (GTDB taxonomy): domain Bacteria; phylum Bacteroidota; class Bacteroidia; order Bacteroidales; family WCHB1-69; genus F23-D06. Next base: position 11,212 of record JAEEIG010000149.1, on the reverse strand, counting down.
ACCAGGACGGTCTCTGGTACTACGAATCGACCAAGGATGCCGCTACCCATTTCTTCATCGACTGGATGCCGAAGGGCAAATACGTTTTCGAATACACCCTCTTCGCCACGCAGTCGGGCGACTTCAGCAACGGCATCACGCACATCGAGTGCATGTACGCGCCTGAGTTCCAGTCGCATTCGGCGGGGGTGCGGGTGAAGGTACGATAGGACCCGACGCTTCCAAGCGTCGTAAAATTCCGTAGAGGCGAATAATCATTCATTCCTCATGGGAAGATCGGTTGCTTGTCATTATTTCTTGTATTTTTGCCGCCAAAATCAAAAATACAACGTCCAATGTCCATCAAAGAGTCTCGCAGTCTCAGTATTATCATCATCACAGCAGTTAAGAAAGAACAGAATTAGAATCTAAATGTATGAAGAACATCCGATTGGTTATCTTCGATTTTGACGGCACAATGGCCGACACACGCTATAACATCGTTCTCACCATGCAGTGCGTGATGCGGGAGTTGGGGATGCCTGTGGCCGATGAGGAGACCTGCGCCTCCACCATCGGGCTGCCGCTCAAGGACTGCTTCCGCAAGATTTTCCCGGAACTGACCGATGACGGAGCTGAACACTGTGCCGAGACTTACCGCCAGATCTTTTTTGCCAACGCCAAGTCGCTGGTCCCCAATATGTTCCCTTTCGTGCAGGAGACCATTGACTTGCTGCACACCCATCATATCCAGATGGCGATTGCCTCGTCGCGCACTTCTGCCTCATTGCTCGGTTTCATTCGTGAGATGCGCCTGGCGGACAAAATCGCCATGGTGGTCGGTTCCGACGAGGTGACTCGCCACAAACCGCATCCAGAGCCTGTGAACGTCATTCTGTCGGCGTTGGGCGTGCCTGCTTCGGAGACCCTGGTGGTTGGCGACATGCCCGTGGACATCCTCATGGGCGCGGCTGCCGGCGCGCACACCTGCGCGGTTACCTATGGGAACGCTTCTGCTGAGGAACTGTCTGCTGCAGGTGCGGAATTCCTGATTGACGATATGGGGGAATTGGGAACGACCCTTGGGCTCACGTCGTTCGCCCTATGTCCTCTCGTACATTATTAAGATGAAGAATTCGAATAGATTTCATATTAGTTGGCGGTATCGAATTAGCACGGGCGAATAAGAGACAGTTTCCTTGAGCAGTCTCAATAGAGACAAGAGTTTCGTAGAGATTACAACCTCCCTTCCTCCACAAAACTGTAGTACCGGTCTTTGTGGATGATGATGTGATCGACTAAGACCAAATCCATCAGTTTGGCGGCGTGGTGAAGTTTTTCTGTCAGCTGTATGTCGGTGCGGCTGGGGCAAACCGAGCCGGACGGATGGTTGTGGCATAGGATGATTTGCGTTGCCTTGTTCAGTATCGCTTCCTGCATCACGATGCGCGTGTCAACCCCTGTGGTACTGATGCCTCCTTTGCTGATTTGGCAACTTCGCAGGATGCGGTTGGCTTGGTTGAGGTAGATGACCCAGAATTCTTCATGGTCGAGATAAGCTATTTTGTCTTGCATCAGGTTTACGACATCTCGCGAGTTTAGGATTTGCAGACTCTCCTCCACCTTCTCCGCGCGGATGCGCTTGCCGAGTTCAAAGGCGGTGAGCAGGGCAATGGCTTTCGCCTGCCCGATGCCCTTGATTTGTGAGATTTCGCGCAACGACATGTCGGACAGGTTGTTAAGGCTGTTTCCCGAAGAGGCGAGCAGTCTCTTGGCCAGATCCACGGCGGATTCAGCGTTGCTTCCGGTACGCAGTAATATGGCAATGAGTTCCGCGTCGGACAATGCCACGGCGCCGTTCTTGGCGTATTTCTCTCGTGGCCGGTCTTGGACGCTCCATTCTTTGATTGTCAGTTTTCGGTTTTCGTAGGTTTGGTTTTGTCGGTTCATTAGGCCTTTCGGTTTTCTCAGGTATTGTAGAGATGTTGCGCGCAACGCCTCTGCTAATACATTTGCGATCGTTTCAGCAAATAGGGTAGCAGTATCTGTTCGAAACCTTGCGTGATGTCAGCAGGGATCACGTCGATCTGGTATTGTCCGCATTTGACTTTGATTTCCTGGAAGTAATCGCGCACGGTTTGTTGGTAGTATTCACGGATATTGTTGGCATGTACTTTCACCTCGTTGCCCGTCTCCATATCAACGAATCTATAGAGCCGGTTTTCAAAGGCGAAGTCGTACTCCAATTGTTTGTCGAAGGTGTGGAAGAGGACCACTTCGTGCTTGTTGTGGCGCAAATGTCCCAATGCCAGCAGCAACTCGTCCAGGTTTTTGCTTGATTCCAACATGTCGCTGAAGATGATGACCAAAGAGCGGCGGTGAATCTGTTCGGCAATCTGGTGCAGCGTGTCGGTGACCATAGACTGTCGTTGCACGTCGTCGCCAATAGGTTGTAGAACTTTCTCCAATTCTCGGTAGATCATCTTGTGATGCGCATCTCCGCCCCGGGCGTGCGTGTGCAACTCCAACTTGTCGGAAAAGAGGCTCAGCCCGACGGCATCGCGCTGACTTTTGAAAACTTGCATCAAAACAGCGGCGGCATATACGGAGAAAAAGATCTTGTTCGGCTGCGCGAGGGTGTACTTCTGCCGTTTGGGAAAGTACATGGACGACGAATTGTCGATGACCAGCTGGCAGCGCAAGTTCGTCTCCTCTTCGTACTGCTTGACGAACAGTTTGTCGGTGCGGGCGTACAATTTCCAGTCGATGTGCCGGATGGGCTCGCCAGTGTTGTAAGGACGGTGCTCGGCAAACTCCACCGAGAAACCGTGCATGGGGCTCTTGTGGATGCCCGTGATGAAACCTTCCACCACCTGCTTGGCCACGAATTCAACGTGGTCGAACTGCGTTATTTGCGTCAAGTCAATCGTATATGCCATAGGTCAAAATTTAGGGCGCAAAGGTACAATTTTTTCGGTCTGTCAAGGAACGCTTTCTTCGGATATGAATGACTTCCATGCCTCCAGGAAAGTCTCGTTAAGTTCAGCCACCTGATAATCTTGGGTGAAGAGGTCCCCCGCCTTGAACAGTTGTGGCCGTTCTCCCTTTTGGACGAGCATCACACACGGGAAGTCTGAGTGTTTCAAGTCTGAAAGGGATGTCAGATCTTTGTAGTTCGCGGAAGTGTCGTAGTAAAGTTTGAAGGGCTTGTCTGTCTCTTTTCGGATTGTGCTGTTGAGCTCGTATGCCGAAAAACCGTTGATTTCACGAGGATATACTTGCCCGATATGGATGTCGGGGGACTCTGTCTGCCCAATCAGCCGGTAGATGGCTTTCACACACCCCGAGCACTCTAAGTCTTGATGGAGCAGCAGCACGCTTTTTTCCAGAGGCATTTCGCTCAGAGAGAGTCTCCTCCCGCTTGTGGTGAATAATGCTGCTTCTCCCCTTTGCTGTGGGGTGTAGCGCATGATTTTATAGGCCAAAGCCGGCTCGCCGCCCTCGAAATAGTCGTTCAGTGCTCGTTGGTATTCCGCGTGTGACTTCCCTTGCCAGGATACCTCCGTCTTGTAGGTGAGTTGGACAATGATATCGTCGCCGGAGGCGTTTCCCTTGTCGTAGCCTCCTATGAACAGAGTAAACGGGAATCGGGCCGCATGATAGACGCTGTCTTCATGGATGTTCCTAAGATATCGGCTGGTCAGTCCGTCTTCATTTCGGATGGCGTACTGCAGCACCGATTTCCCGGTCAGAGTGTCAAATTGCATGTAGAGTAGCAGGAGATCCCCGCGTAAAGGCATGGCGACTTTCAGATATGAGTAGTCGTAGATGTGGTCTTTTACGGCGTAGATGCGTTCTATCCCGTAGGGTACAGCCAACGTCTGTCGGATATAGTCGTCCCCGAACGCCTTCCACGGGGCAAGGTCGAAACGAACGGTGTCCCGGGCGTGACCGTCCAGGTCGTACACCTCTATGCGTGGGAATCTCGTGCTTAGGAAGAATACAGATTGATGGTTGTGGGAAAGATAGCGATTGGGGTAGATTTGCACTGTGTGGGGCGCTTCGTAGGGGAGTTCCCGCACAAGTGTCGCCGAATCGCTGCCCAGATCTTGCTGAAACCACTTGAACCCTTGGTCATGGTCTTCTTCAAAAAAGTTGATTTTGTTCCGGTGAAGGTATCCCATGCACAAGTTGTGATGACGATAGGTGGAAACCACTTGGTAGTTTTGGTTATGGATTCGCTTATAAAGGATTAACTCTTCTTGCGTGGTCACCAACAGATGGTCACCGTTGAAACTGAAATCGTTGATCCACAGGCTCCGAGCGTACCGCTCTCTGTTTCGGCCGTTGTCGGGTAGGGGAAGCAGGATTTCCGTTTGTTCATAATTATCCGTCGAAAATGCGTGGATGACCGCCTGGTGGCCGTTTCTCCTGTGCTGGAAGCTCTGCTGCTCGACAAAATAGAATGTCTTGTCCACCATCTTGCATTTGATCTGATTCGGGCTTTCAGGTATATGGGCACCCTCTATCGCCACAATCGTGTCCAATGTGAATCGACTTCCAATCCACTCTTGGGCCGAGACTTCAAGAGTTGCCAGAACGACACCGACGATGATAACTATTCGTGTTCTCATAAGATCAGGCTTTTTTCAGAAAGGATTGGTTATTGGGCAATCAGGTTGTTGAAGTCTATCTTCTCGATATAGATCTTCATGGTGGACGAGTTTGAGGTGCTTGCCGTCACGACGCCCCTGATGACGTATGTCTCGGCCTTGCTCTTTTTCCCAAATCCGCCTGAAGCGCCGGTCATGGCGATGGTCTTTGTGTAAACAGTAGGTAACGAGACTCCTTTGGGATGGCCACTCGTCGATACCATCTGGTTGTACTGCTCCAGAGCTGTTTCATACTGCATGACCACGTCGTTGATCGCGTTTTTGAACGAGAGGAGGGTTCCGTCGTCGTCAATGTAAACCACGGCGTTTCCAGTGTTGACGGGCATGCCGGAACAGTTGGGCACACGGCAAGCGGAGAAACCGCTGCCCGAGCAGTCCAACTGAGCGTAGCCGGATGCGGTCGCCGACGCTGGAGTGTAGATTACATAGTTGTAGAGGTTGAGTATCGCGGTCAGCCCCCCTTGGGTCTTGTTCACGATCACTGCCGGGACTTTTTCAGCGAATACACTGAAGGAAAAGATTGATAATCCGATGATTAATAAGAGTTTTTTCATAGTCTTTTTGTTTTTTAAGTTTGTGATAATAGTAAATTGTTTTTTTGCGTTTGCCTCTCTTTCGCTGAGGCGGCAGTCTCCTGCCTTTTCGTTAATCGTCTCACGGTCTTACACAGGTCGATTAATGTTTTGTTTTTAAGTGGCGGTTGTTCAAGTTTAGGTTGATGAGTGTGGTTGCTTTCACAACTGTTTTGTCCTCGGGGTCGCCAGCCCTTTTTGAACATGACAAAAATAATACAAAGTGAATTGTTTGTCAATAGTTTTTAAAAATTTTTTTCTTGCTGAAAACCAGAGACTTGTCAAAATTCTCTTAACAAATAGAGCCCGATTTGTTAAAATCGGGCTCTGGATTTCGCAGATTTTTGACCGTCGGCCGCAAAAACCGAATCGGGTTTACTCTAAAACGACATGATGTTTGGACATGAGTTTCCGGAGGTTGATGAGAGCATAACGCATGCGTCCCAAGGCGGTGTTGATGCTGACATTCGTCATTTCGGCAATCTCCTTGAAGCTGTAGTCGTTGTAGATGCGCATCTTCAAAACCTCTTTTTGCTCTTCCGGCAGGTACTCGACGTAGTGGGTCAAGTCTGAGTATGTTTGCTCCCGGATCATTTTGTCCTCCACGGACTCGTCTTTTGATCCGATGATGGTGAAAATGTCGAAGTCTTCCCCTCCGTCCACGGTGGGCATGCGCTGCAGACGACGGTAATAGTCGATCTTCAGGTTGTTGGCGATACGCAAAATCCATTGGAAAAATTTGCCTTCTTCCTGGTAGTTCCCTGAACGAATGGTATTTATAACCTTAATAAAGGTATCCTGAAAGATGTCTTCCGCCAACTCTTTGTTTTTGACGGACACCATAAGGTAGGAAAACAGCCGTCTTTCATAACGGAGTATGATTGTCTTTAACGCAGACTCTTCACCTGCTTGATAACGTGCTATCAATTCGTTATCGCTTAAGGCATTCCAATTCATGATATGCTCCTTTCTTTAATAGGGTTAATAAAATAAGAAAGTAGATGTTTTTTCGATAGCGGGTCTCTTTTGATTAATAATAACTGTTAATGCCTTAAATTGTTTAAATTTATCTGGCTGCAAAAATAGCTTTTTTTTGAATATCATTCCCGTTTTGGGAAAAAAAATTTTTTTCCGTGCTTTTTCCGAAAAGATTATCTTTGCAAATCTATTTAAATGTATGTGAAATGAGAAATAAGGTTGTCTTTGTCTTGCTCTTTGCCTTGGCTAATTTACTTTTTGTCCAGGCGCAACAATATGATATTCAGATGGATGACAAAATCTATGCCGAAGGAATCGCCAGCGTTAAGCTGACTGCGGGCGAAGATCAGTTGTCAGAGCCTGTGGGTAAGTTGGGCGATATCTTCCAGATCTCTTTCGATGATCTCAATCTTGAAATCCGTCATCTGAAGTACACCTTTATCCATTGCACCCATGATTGGCAACCTTCGCAGCTCAATCCGATTGAATTCATTGAGGGCTTCATGGAGGACGATATCACCATGTATGAGCATTCGTTTAATACGATTGAACCGTATATGCACTATTATGCGGAATTTCCTAATGAGAATATATCATTCAATAAATCAGGGAATTATATTCTTTTTGTGTATGACGACACTCCCGACAACCCCGTGTTGACGCGGCGTTTCATGGTGGTGGAGCCTCTGCCGGCGAAGGTGGTTTGTGATGTGCATTCCGCTATGGATGTGAACAATAGGTTTACGCATCAAGACGTTGATTTTACGGTGTTTACGGGAGGTTACCGCATTCGCAACCCGCAACAGACGGTCCATGCCACCATCCGGCAGAACGGACGCTGGGACAACGCGGTTTCCGGGCTAACCTATCATTCGGGGTCGGGCAGCGAGCTCCATTTCAATTACATGGATGGCAGGAATTCCTTTCCCGGCGGTGCCGAATTCCACACTTTCGACATCTCCACGTTGCGCTCCAATGCCGATCATATTGTGGGTATCTCATTCGTGAACCATCATACGCACGCATACGTTCTTCAGGATGACGCTCGCCCCTATTCGGCATACGAAAGTCGCGGCAACATCAACGGACGTTGCTATTACCGCAACCGCGATCTGCGCAACGACTACTCCGAGGATTACGTCTTCACGCACTTCACCTTGAAAAGCCAGTTCCCGCTCACGGACGGGTCGGTCTATGTCTTTGGCGAGTTGACGGGTTGGCAGCTGCTTGACGAGGCCAAATTGCATTATAACAAAGAGTTTGATTTCTGGGAAACCGATATCCTGCTTAAGCAGGGCGTTTACAACTATCAATATGTATATGTTCCGTATGGCAGCAACACGATCGATGCTACCTATATCGAGGGATCGCATTACGAAACTAGTAATATATACTATATTTATGTCTATTATCAAGAGGAGGGAACCTCATACGACAAACTTATCGGTTATCAATCCTGTTCCATTGTGGATAAAGAGGAGTGATCCTTATTCGTTTTTGACGCATCTGACCGAATAGAAGGCCTCTTTCGGGGTGCAATTGATCTCCACCGTGGCATTGGTGTAATAAAACCGGTGGATGGGAGCGGTGTCGGGACTGCCGTCGGAGCACGTCCAGAAACCGGCGTTGGTGCCGAAACCTTCCGCCTGTCCATTCCAAACGCTGCCTGCAGGAAGTACGGAAAACCCTGTGGCGTTGTTTGTTGCGATGTTGTCGATAATACAGCAGGGCGCACCTTGGCTCATGAAATCAAATTGCCAACTGTCGGAGGTGGCCATCGCTTTCGCCACATTGTTGACGTCGGTGCCGCATCGGTAGTGGTCCTTGTAGCCGACGTAATCTTCCAATCCCATCCATTCGAAGTTGGCTGGCACGTGCCAGCCGTCCGGACACGGCCCTTGCACACGCCCGTCGGTCTCTTCCGTCGGCTCGGAACCCCCAAGCACGGACCGCCAGGTGTACAACCGTCCGTATCGCGCGGCATTCTGCAGGTCATGGCCGGGAATCTCCGGCGCGGGCGAGATCTCCCGTCCGTCCGCATAATGCGTGGTGCGTAAATTCTCGCGCAACCAGCATTCTTTGCCCATGACAACGGTCTGATACTCGTTGCCGTCGATGTCTCTCACCGTGCCGCAGTCACGGATCTCTTGCGCGTATGAAAATGCCGCGAAGGCCAAAGCGGCGAACAGGGATAGCGTCTGTTGGAATCTCCTCATTGTGCTTGATCTAATAAACGCAGAGACGCGGTTGACCGCGTCTCTGCAGGTGTGTGATATTACTCGATTCTGTCGGAAATCAGGTATTTGTTTCGGTCGGAACCGTTGCGGACCACCAACTCGGCAAGGTAGCCGGCAAGAAACAGCATCAGACCGAAAACCATGGCCAACAACGCGAGATAGAACAGCGGTTGGTCTGTGACTTGTCGGAAACCGACAATGTGGTGCGAAAGTCTGTAAAGTTTCTGTGAAATGAGCACGATGGTGATGACGATGCCGATCAGGAATGACAACGAACCTAACGAACCGAAGAAGTGCATCGGTTTCTTGCCGAATTTCGACATGAAACTGACGGTCAGAAGATCCAAGTATCCGTTGATGAAGCGGTTCCAGCCGAATTTGGAGACACCGTGCTTGCGCTTTTGGTGGATCACCACCTTCTCGCCAATCTTGGTGAAGCCGGCCCATTTGGCGATGACAGGGATGTAACGGTGCATTTCACTATAGACCTCTATGGATTTCACCACGTCTCTCTTATATGCCTTAAGCCCGCAGTTGAAGTCGTGCAGCATGATGCCCGACATGCGTCGGGTAGTCCAGTTGAAGAACTTCGACGGGATGTTCTTGGCGAGTTTTGAATCATAACGCACTTTTTTCCAGCCCGACACAAGGTCGTAGCCGTCTTCCTTGATCATGCGGAACAGCTCGGGGATCTCGTCGGGACTGTCCTGCAAATCGGCGTCCATGGTGATGACCACATCGCCCTGGCAAGCCTCGAAAGCGGTGTTCAGCGCCGCCGATTTGCCGTAGTTGCGGCGGAACCTGATTCCTTTGATGGCGGGGTCCTTGGCGTGCAACTCTTGAATCACGGACCATGATTCGTCGGAGGAGCCGTCATCGACCATGATGACCTCGTAGGAGAAATTGTGCTCGGACATGACACGCTCAATCCAGGCGGCCAGTTCGGGAAGCGATTCCGCTTCGTTCAGCAAGGGTACTATTACGGATATGTCCATTTTACAGTTAATCGTTTATAATTGATAGATAATCGTTTTCCTTAAGCAGCCCCGTTAGGGGTAAGAGCTCAGTAGAGCATAATGTTACGGGTTAGTCGTTTCAGTCTCATCATTTTCCGACGGGACGAATTCCTCAATCGGTTTTTTGGAGGTGTAGTTGAACATGGCGACGAAGAGGCCGAAGAACATGCCGTAGAGCAGGTACATCATCGCGCTGACGCCGGCGTATTTGCCGTTTTGGTCGTAGTGCGGCACTCGCGCCTTGTTCTCCTCGTAGCGTTTCTCCAGCGGGTCGATGCTGGCGATCGTGTCGTTGGTTTGCTGGACAATCTCCTGCACGTAGGGAGTTGACGGTTTACCGTCGTTCTGCTCGGTGTAGCTTACTAACGTCTCCATGAGCACTCTCTTGGCGTATGGGGTGAAGTTGCCCAATTGGTACTCCTCTTTGTCAGCATCGGGTTTGGAACGCAGTTTGTCGAGGTAGAATTGCTGGAAAATCAGGATGCCGCTGTTGACTTCCTCACGAACGGATTGTGGCAGAGTGTCGTTTGTAAGACCTCCTTCTGTCGCGGATGCCAGGCCTTTGAGAAACGACTCTTTGCGATCGTTCATGATAGTCGCAGCCGCCTCGGTGTAGGCTTTCAGCTCGGTGTTTGTCAGGGTGTCTTTGGCCAGGTTCTGCTTGTACTTGGTCAGGGCGGTGGTGTACTTCTGCTGAAGGCCGTCCTTTTCGATGACGGAATAGTGCAGCATGTCGTAGCCGAAAAGCAGGACGACGCCTATGACGGAGGTCACGATGCAACTAAGGAAGGCCTTGGCGAACGATAGCCGCTCGGGATAGACCTCCTTGAATTCCTTCACACCGAAGTGCAGCACGAGGATGAAGCCGATGATCATCGCCAAGTCAAGTAGTTGGCCGGCACTGTAATCGACTTTCCGGGCGAACATCTTCAGCAACTCCAATGCGGCGAGCATCAGTCCGAGGATAACGCCCCATTTCAAGTGCGTTTTCCAAAAATTCTTGTCGTTCAACATGTTATTTGAATTTAGACTTAAGACTTGAGACTTTAGACTTTTGGGGTATTTATATTCTACGTCCTAAGTCTCACGTCTCACGTCTTATTTCGGGCAGCAGAACTCGGTGAGGACGCCGCCGGTGGCCTTCGGGTGGGCGAAGCCGATCATCAGCTGTTCGGCGCCGGGGCGAGCGGCTTTGTCAATCAGGCGCACCTCTTTGGATGCCAGTTCGTTGAGGGCTTCGTTGGTGTCGGGCACCGCGAAAGCGATGTGGTGGATGCCCTCGCCGCGGTTCTCGATGAACTTCGCGATGGTGCTCTCCGGGCTCGTGGGCTCCAGGAGTTCGATCTTGGTCTGTCCGACCTTGAAGAAGGCGGTCTTCACCTTTTGGTCAGCGACCTCTTCGATGTTGTAGCATTTCATCCCTAAGATGTTCTCGTAATAGGGAATGGCGGTTTCCAAGCTTTTCACGGCGATGCCGAGATGTTCGATGTGGGTGATGTTCATATTGATTGTTTTTTGTTTGTTACTTCGTGTTGGCCCCACACTGCGCTGCGCTTGTATGGGGTTAATTGCACTTCGTGCGTTTTGTCTCTTCGAGACTGCTTAAGGAAATATATCCAATATTAATTCTTAATTCTGCATTCTTAATTCTTAATTGATCAGTCGCGGTCGGGGGTGGCGTCGAGCCAGTGCGTTTTGTGTTTGATGAGTTTGATGATGAGGGCGATGGCGGTGTAGGCGAGGGTGATCCAAAGCAT
>JAEEIG010000015.1 GCA_016281255.1 Bacteroidales bacterium | reverse complement strand
TCGGCGACGAAGTGGAAGCTGTTGTGCTCACCCTCGACCGCGAAGGTCAGAAGATGTCCCTCGGCATCAAACAACTCATCCCCGATCCGTGGGCTGACATCCTCGAGAAATATCCTGTCGGCTCCCGTCACACCGCCACCGTTCGCAACTTCACCACCTTCGGCATCTTCGTCGAACTGGAAGAGGGCGTTGACGGCCTGATCCACATCTCCGACCTCTCCTGGAACAAGAAGATCAAACATCCGGCTGAGTTCACGAAAGTGGGCGAATCCATCGAAGTGGTTGTCCTCGAAGTGGATACCGAGAACCGTCGTCTCAGCTTGGGCCACAAGCAGCTCGAAGAGAATCCTTGGGATGTGTATGAAACCATCTTCACCGTCGGTTCCGTTCACGAAGGCACTGTTGCCAGCATGAACGACAAGGGCGCCACCATCACCCTGCCTCACAACATCGAAGGCTTCGCATTCAACCGCCACCTCCTCAAGGAGGACAAAACCACTGCCAAGGAAGGCGAAACCCTCCCGTTCATGGTGGTTGACTTCTCCAAGGACGCCAAGAAAATCCACCTTTCCCACACCAAGACCTGGCAACCCGACAGAGATTCTGAAGAGAGAACCAAGAACGATGAGGAAAGACAGAAAGAGCGCGACATTCAGAAAGTGAACGAGAGCAACGTGGAAAAAGCCACTCTCGGCGACCTGAACATCCTGCAATCCCTGAAGGAAGATCTTGAAAAAGAAGGTAAATAATCCCGAACTTCTTAATACAGAAAAGGCGGTCGATCGACCGCCTTTTTTTTATGTTTTGCAGAGACGCGGAGCGCATCAATGTAGAGACGCGCCATGGCACGTCTCTACTTACGGGTCATGATGTCCAACACGAGGTTGTCGGTCGTGGCCATGCCGAGGAGACCGATGTTGGCCATGTTCTGCACGCATTTATCGACATCCTCGTCGATGATGCCTTCGGCAGGCGTCACCACCTCGTCATCAATAGCCAACATGGAGGAGAGCACCGCGGTGGAGACACCCGTGGCCACCTTCAGCGAGCAGCTTGGTTTCGCGCCGTCGCAAATCATGCCCGTGATGTTGGCGATCATGTTCTTCACCGCATAAACGATTTGGTCGTAGGTGCCGCCCAACAGGTAGGTGAGTCCGCACGCGGAGCCCGTGGCAGCCACCACGCAACCGCACAGCGGCGAGAGCCGTCCGAAGCTCTGCTTGATGTAGATCACCGTCAAGTGGCTGAGCATCAAAGCTCTGGTTAATTCCTCCTCCGATTTGAGGCGTTCTTTGGCGAAGACCCACACAGGCAGCGTGGCGGCAATGCCCTGATTGCCGCTGCCGGAATTGCTCATCACCGGGACCTTCACGCCCGCCATACGCGCGTCGCAGGCAGCGGAAGTGTAGGATAAAATCTTGGAATAGACGCCGTTACCGAAGAACTGCGCCTTGGGTTCCATGAAGATGGTGCGGCCCAATCCGTGACCGTAGTGCTTGGCAAGCGACATCTCCGCGGCCTTCTTGTTCAGCTCGGCGGTCTCCAGGATGAAGTGGATTTCCGACAGCGGGGCGGTCATCGCGAAGTCATAGACGGTGCGCATGTCGAGCTTCGGGTCCTCCGATTCCGTTTTCGCCTCGGCCTTCATGCGGTCGTCGAGCAGCACTTCCCCGTTCTTGGCGATATAGCTGAAATGGGTGTGCATGCCGGTGATGATGACGTTCACGTTGTCGTCGCCGTTGTGACATTCGATTTCGATATAGAGTTTCTCGCTCGTATCCTTCTTCTGGCGGATTTTGATGCGGTTCTGGGCGATATACTCCCTGCCCTGCTCCACCAGTTCCGGGGTGATATCTTTCAGCACTTCAAGCTGGTACTCCGACTTTCCGGCCAGCGCGCCGAGGGCGATGGCGATGGGAAGGCCCACCATGCCGGTGCCGGGGATGCCAACGCCCATGGCGTTTTTGAGCATGTTGGCACTCAGCCACACGGAAATCTGTTTGGGCACGCCGCCCAGCACCTCCTTGGCTTTGGCCACCGCCAGCGCGACGGCCATCGGCTCGGTGCAGCCAATCGCGGGCACCACCTCGCGTTTCACTAATGCAATAATTCGGTTTCTCTCTTCGGTAGTCATCGGGAAAAAATTGGGGTTCTACTCACATTTTTTGAAACGGCAAAGGTACAAAATTTCAGATATAGACCAACAAAATAAAAATGTTCATGTGCAAACATTTTACTTTTTATTTTATCCGTCTCATACGCCATTTATTGGTTATAAATTTCTTAATTTCAACGAGTAAAAATCGTAGAACAAAAAAAGACGCATCCCGTTCGGGGCGCATCTTTTTTTTTGCCAAGGGGCTATGTGACAAATGTTTAGTAGCTCAAAATCGTTTTGTAGCGCATGTCGCCGGTAATGACTGCGTTGATGGGCATGCCCAGGATGGTGGTGGAGGCACTGCCGCTTGCGATGCTGGTCCATTCCATAACCCCGTTCACGGGCGGTTGGATGGTGGGATGGGTCATGCTGACACCGACACTGAAGTTGACGGGGGTGTTCACGATAGTAGTGTCGATGACGAAAGTGACCGTGTCGTTCTGAAGATGGAGTCCGGCGGAATCGACAATACCGCGCAGATAAAGAGCGTCGTTGTTGCTGATGATGATGCCGTTCTCGACAGTGGGGTCTCTTTTGACGGTGACCGTTTCCACATCAAGGTCTTTGTCGAGCGGGAAAGAGAACATGCCGAGCACGTCAATGGAGAGTTCGGTATGGCGGCTCATCAGGTACTTGCCCAGATAGGGGGTGATATCGACGGAGGGGGCGACGGAGGGGTCGTCGGAGCCGTTATTGCCGCCGGGGTTGTCGGGGGTTTTCTCGCAGCCGCACATCACGAGGGCCACAATTGTGATAATGGTGAGAATGCTCTTTTTCATAACGAATTGAATTTTTGGTTTGTACAATTTTATCTTATCTTACGATCAGGTGCCACACCTCAGCTCCCGCGAGATGCGTCAAACATAATCTGAGGCCATAACGTGGAAAGACACCATTTATTGTGACAATATTTCAGGGCGGGCCCTTGTTGACCTTGACCCTCAAAAAAACTTTGCAACCCCGTTTATCAAAAAAAATATTACCTTTGCGCGGCAATTAAAAAGAATGACTTCAATATTCATCAAATTAATATCAAAACAATGAATCAAGAACTTTTGACACTGTATCCCAAAGGATTATGGGACATTTTCGGACACATTTGCGACGCTCCGCACCCTTCCAAACACGAAACGGCCGTCCTTAAATGGTATAAGGAATGGGCCGCCGAGAACAAAATCAACGTGGTGCAGGACGAGACCGGCAACCTGCTCTTCTCCGTTCCCGCCACGCCCGGCTTCGAGAACCGCACCCCCGTGGTGCTGCAAGCGCACTGCGACATGGTGCCGCAAGCCGACAGCGACAAGAAACACGACTTCCTCACCGACCCCATCGAGCCCATCATCGACAACGGCTGGGTGCGCGCCAACAAGACCACTCTGGGCGCTGACGACGGCATCGGCGTGGCTGCCGCTTTGGCCGCCATCACCGACCCCAACTGCCAACACGGTCCCATCGAGGTGCTCGTCACCATCGACGAAGAGACCGGCATGACCGGCGCTTTCGGTTTGAAACCCGGCTTCGTGAAGGGCAAAATCCTCATCAACCTCGACTCTGAAACCGAGGGCGAGATGTATGTGGGTTGCGCCGGCGGCATGGACGCCAACTTCAGCCGCAAATACACCACCGTGGCCACTCCTTCCGGCATGAAGGGCTACAAACTCTTCGTCACGGGTCTCCACGGCGGTCACTCCGGCATGGACATCAACCTCGGCCGCGCCAACGCCAACAAGATTGCCACCCGCTTCCTGCAGAAGGCTGTCCGCAACTTCGGCGCCTGCGTCGCCTGCATCAATGGCGGCGGTCTGCGCAACGCCATCCCGCGCGAGGCAACGGCCATCCTGACCGTCCCCGCCGCGAAAGCCGCTGATTTCGAAGTATTTGCCAAAGAGTTCGAAGCTATGGTGAAGAACGAGTTCGCCCTCACCGAGGAAGGTCTCAGCCTCACCGTGACGGCTGCCGACGCACCCGCCCAAGTCATCGAGCCCAAGGCGTTGAACCAGTTCCTGAACATGATTTTCGCCATCCCGAACGGCGTGCAGCGCATGAGCGACTCCATGCCCGGCTTGGTGGAGACCTCCAACAACCTGGCCAACTTCATCGCTGAGAACGGCGAAATGAGCGCCAAGTGCTTGATGCGCAGCAGCGTGAACAGCGCCAAGGAAGCTTTGGGAGAGAAGATGGTCGCCATCGCCGAACTCGCCGACTGCGGCATCGAGCTCACCGGCGCTTATCCCGGCTGGAACCCGAACCTGAAATCCCCGATCATGAACACCTGCATGAAGGTCTATAAGGAGAAATTCGGCAACGACCCCAAGGTGATGGCCATCCACGCAGGTCTGGAATGCGGCCTCTTCGGCGTCTGCTATCCCGACTGGGACATGGTCTCCTTCGGCCCGACCATCGAGCACCCGCACTCCCCCGTCGAACGCGTGAACATCGCCAGCGTCGGCAAATTCTACGATTTCCTCGTGGAAGTGCTGAAAAACGTGCAATAATCTTGTCTTTTTCGACCTCAAATCCTAAAGAGCCGTCCCCAAAACGGCTCTTTTTTTTTCCCAAAAAAATCACACTATCTAAACCTGTAAGCGTGTAAACCTGTAAACCATTTAAAAAAAATGTATCTTTGCAGTTTAATTTTTCGGCTATGGAAGAGGTTATTGAAAAATGTGTTTCACTGTTGAGGGATGGAAAAGTGATTTTGTATCCCACTGATACAGTGTGGGGTATCGGCTGCGACGCCACCTGCGAGGAGGCGTTGATGCGCATCTACCGCATCAAGCAGCGCAACGAGAAAAAGAGCATGATTATCCTTCTGGATTCCATGCAGCGACTGCCTATGTATGTGCAGAAGATTCCCCTGATCGCGTGGGACCTGCTCTCCCACGTCACGCGACCCACCACTTTCATCTACCCCGCCGCCTACAACCTGCCGCAGAAGCTCATCCACGAAGACGGCACCATCGCCATACGCATCGTGCAGCACGAATTCTGCCGCCAGCTGATCCGCGCCCTCGGGCATCCGCTCATCTCCACTTCCGCCAACATCGCCGGCGAGCCCACCCCGCAGACCTACGACCATATCTCACAAGCGGTGATCTCGCAGATGGACTACGTGGTTTCCCCCGACCTGGCCACCTCCACGGACTTCAAACCTTCGCGGGTCATCAAGTTCCTCGACGACTACAATTTCACCATCATCCGCGACTGACCATGGAAAGGACCGCCGTTTTCGCTGGATCGTTCTGCCCTTTCACCAAAGGGCATGAAGACATTGTGCAACAGGCACTTCCGCTTTTCGACAAGATCTTCATCGCCATCGGGCACAATATCAACAAGAAAGACACGTTCAGCTTGGAACAGCGCATGCAGTGGATCCAAGAGCTGTATGCCGACTGTCCCAAGGTGGAGGTGGTTGCCTACACCGGCCTGACCGCCGATTTCTGCCGGAAAGCGAACGCCCGGTACCTTATACGCGGCGTGCGCAACGGACAAGATTTCGCCAACGAGCAGACCATGGCCGAGATCAACCGAAAACTTAACCCCGACGTGGAGACGGTGCTCTTCCTCGCTTCGCAGCAATGGCTGATTGTCTCCTCCTCGTTGGTGCGCGAACTTTGGTCGCTCGGTGCCGACTACTCCCCCTTTCTCTCTTACCAACTTCCTGAACACCAACGATAAATGCACAAAAAGCTTCGCCATATCATCCTCGTGATTTGTCTGTGTTTGCTGTCGGATGCGCACGCACAGACGCCCGTCACCATCACCGGCACCGCCACCTTCGCCGCCGGAGAGGAGATACGGCTGCTGGTTTACCACGACCTGCTGAACGGCATCGCCGAGGTCGCCACCACCGACATCATCGACAAGCACGGACGCTTCACCCTGAAATACAACTCCACCGACATCCAATTAGCGCAACTCGCCATCCGCACCTCCAAGGCCGAATTCTTCATCGTGCCTGCCAACAGCTACCATTTCACCATCAGCGTCGATACCGTCCTGTATAAGCTGGTCAACCCCGAAAAATACGGCGGGTTCCTCCAGATCGAGAACGCCAAAAAGGACACCGACGACCTGAATTTCAAAATCAACCGCTTTTCCAGCTACTTCAGCCGCGTGAACGACGAATACGCCTTCCGGATGATCTACGGCCGCGATGCCGGCATCTTCGACACCGTGCGCGCCATCATCGGAGAACACTTTGATTTCCAATACAACCCCACCAATTTCTACCAGTCATACGGATACTACACCTTGGGCGGCATCGACATGCTTCAATACAACAAAAAGCCCCTTTTCCTCTACCAGAAATACTTCGACAACGACTATATCCTCTACAACAACCCGGCCTACATGTCGCTCTTCAACCAGTTTTACGAAGGTTATCTCTACTACTCGCCCTATATCCCCAAAGATTTGCTCAACCGCACCATCAACGAGAATCCCGACTATCCGACACTGTTCAACGAGGCGGGGCGCGACCCTAAGCTGACCAACGCCCGTCTGCGCGAACTGGTGATCATCAAGAACTTGATCGAGTTTCTGGACAACGAGGAGTTCGACCGGGGCAACGTGCTCAAGGTGCTGGACTACATCCGCCAAAACTCCTCATTCGAGAAACACGTGGAGCTGGTCAACAGCAAGCTGAACCAGATTCAGCAGCACGACAAAGCGCTGGAAGAGGTCACCTTCCTGGATGAGAAAGGGCACAAAGTCCGCCTTAAACAATATGAGGGCACGCCTGTCTATTTGCATATATTTCAGACAGACTGCATTAATTGTGTCAGGGAAATGATGATCATCAACGAATTACAGAAGAAATACGAAGGCAGGGTGCAATTTGTGAGCTTGTGCATCGACCCCGACAAGCGCACCTGCCAATCCTTCGTGAAGCAATACGGGAAACAGTTCTCCTGGCCGATCCTATACTTCGACGAGCAGTACGACTGGCTTGCGCAGCAGGGCGTGGAGACCCTCCCCGAGCATATCTTCTTCAAGGCGGACGGCACGTTGCTGATGCGCTACCCGCCGGCACCGGAAACCGGTCTGCCCGAATACCTGCTCCTCAACTTCCCGGAAGAGAAAGAGAACAACCAGAACCCCTTGTTTCAAAATCGAAATAAACAATAAAAATCCAAGAATATGAAAAAGAACATCATCGTTATCATTTGCATGATACTCAGCATCCATGTTTTTGCTCAAGAAGCAAAAGACAAGCACCTCGCCAAGCTGCCCGCCGTGGAGATTCAGGACCTGAACGGCAACCCCTTCAACACGGCAGACATCCAGAACGACGGCAAACCCGTGATTATCAGTCTGTGGGCCACCTGGTGCAAGCCCTGCATCGCCGAACTTCTGGCCATTGCCGACGAATATGAGGACTGGGTGGAAGAGACCGGCGTGAAGTTATTTGCCGTCTCCATCGACGATGCGAAGACCAGCGCGCGCGTCGCCCCGTTCGTGAACGGCAAGAACTGGGACTACACCGTGCTGCTGGATGTCAATTCCGACTTCAAACGCGCCATGAACGTCAACGACGTGCCCTATATGTGCATCCTGAACGGCGACGGCGAGATTGTGTGGCAGCACACCTCCTATGCCCCCGGCAGCGAGGAGGAGGTCTATGAAGTCATCAAGTCTTTAGTCAAGAAGTAAGTCTCACCATAATTCAACTATATGAATTTCAAATCTATACAGCGGGTTCTGCTCGCCGCTTTCCTCTTTTTGTGCTGCTGGGGCGCGAATGCCCAGCACCAGTTTGGCAACAGCCGTGTCAGCGGCGACTTCGGTTTCAACGGCATGTACTACATCCCCGACTCCCTCATCGGAGCGGAGCCGGTAGATTCGAAAGTGCGCGGCAACGCCTTCCTCAACCTATTGTACACCAACGGTGGATTTTCCGCCGGCGCCCGCTACGAGTTCTACATGTTCCCGCTCATCGACTTCGAGAAAATCGGTTACCGGGGGCAGGGCATCAAGTACTTTTTCGCCGACTACACCAACAAGTTCATCTCCGTGACGGCGGGTAATTTCTACGAGCAATTCGGCAACGGCCTGACGCTCAGAGCCTACGAAGACCGCCAGTTAGGCATCGACAACAGTCTGCTCGGCGCGCGCGTCAAAGCCACCCCCTACAAGGGCATTTACCTCAAAGGGGTATGGGGGATCGAACGCGACAACTTCGAGCCTTATTTAGGCCGCCAAGACTACGTGCGCGGCGCGGATGTGGAGTTCTCCTTCGGCGAAATGTTCCCCAAAATCCAGGAAAAGGGCTTTACCGCACGCGTGGGGGCCAGCTTCGTGAGCAAGTTCGAAAAATCGAAAGACGACCTCTATTTCACCGTCAATGACAGTGCCGGCGGCATCTCCGAGGCCTGCATTCCCGCCGACAAGTTGCCTGAAAATGTGGCCAACTGGGCTGTCCGAGGCACCTTCGGCTATGAAGGCTTCCGCTTCGACGCCGAATACGCCCGCAAGATGAACGACCCGAACATTTCCAACGGGTTCATCTACAAGCCCGGTGAAGCGCTCTTCATGTCAGCCACTTACGCCATGAAGGGCTTCGGTATCGCCGCTTCGTTCATCCGTGCCGACAACATGGAGTACCGCTCCCAACGCTGGATGAACCTCAATTCCGAGCTGATGATCAACTGCATCCCCGCCATCAACCGCCAGTACTCCTACCAGTTGATTGGCGACTACAGCTACGCCAGCCAACCCAACAGCCAGATCGGCGCCCAACTGCAGGTCAACTACCAGATTCCCAAGAAGAGCGCGCTCGGCGGCAAGTACGGCACCGACATCACCTTCAACTACTCCCGTTTCCACAACACCGACCAAGTGCCGGTGCAGGAGGCCATCGACAACGGAAGCCCCTGCGGCACCATGGGCTATACCTCTTCCTTCTTCAAGTTCGGCCCCGACCTGCTGTATCAGGACATCGGACTGGAAATCAGCCACCGTTTCAATGACAAAAGATGGAAATGGATTCTGGCCTACAACTACATCACCTACAACCTGGAAATCCTGCAGGGCCATGCCGGCATGATGCGCGGTCACTTGGTCGCCTCCGACCTCTCCTACAAAATCACCCCGAAGCACGCTCTGCGCCTGGAACTGCAGCATCTCTACACGAAAGACGACGAAGGCAGCTGCGCCTACGCCATGCTGGAGTACTCCTTCAGCCCGAGCTGGTTTGTATCCATCGGTGACGAGTGGAACTACGGCAACCCGATCGAGAGCCACAAGATCCACTACTACAACATCTCCTGCGCCTACGTGTGGAACACCACCCGCATCGCCGTCAACTTCGGCAAGACCAAGGAGGGTATCCTCTGCGTCGGCGGTGTCTGCCGCGCCGTGCCCGCCTCGTTCGGTTGCGGTTTGTCGGTGACGACTTCGTTCTAATAACGGTTAAACGGTTAAACGGTTAGACGGATAATGGTTAATTGTCAACGGTCAACGGTCTGCTATATTGTTTTCCTCTTCGTACTCCTCGCAGGGGCGGTGCACGCACAACCCATCGACAAGGAGATGTATGCCAAGGTGGTGGGGATGAACAAGAAGCGGAACTGTCCGTTCAGGGAAGAGGGACTGGTGGTCAAAAACCTGTCATACAATGCCGGATATCTCCATTTCACCATTGACATGGAAGATGTCCGCATGTTTGGGCGCGACACCGCCGAGCTGAAGGAATTCTGTGCCGACCGTCTCCGCTACCGTCTGGAACCTGCTGAATTCCAATATCTTTACGAAAAGTTGGACGACATCCGCGGTGGCTTCGTCTATGACATCACTCTGGACACCAGCCGACGACAGTTCTCCCTCCGCTACACCCCCGAGGAGACACGGAAGATTTTGTCCGACCGGAAAAAGCCTGAATACCAAAACAGCGAGCAATGGGAAGCCAAATATCATATCTTCGTCGAGAGCTACTTGGACAACCTCTACAACTTTTCGGAAAGGGTGAGCGACGAGGAGCCTGTCAACATCGACTCCTCCCGTATCAAGGGAGAGACCCTCACCTATTACATTTCCACCTCAAACCAGCTATATTCCGCGTATTATGAAAACCGTGACAGCTGGCGTGATTTTTTCCGAAAGATGCTCTACTTCGACTTTCCCGATGTATTGGAGGCGCTCGCCACTGCCGGCTACCACTTTCTGGCCATCTACGAAAACGTCGCCCGCACTGACAGTTTCCATATCAGCTTCCCTAACGACACGCTGGTGAAGATGAACGAGCTGTACGACCATTTCGAGGAAGCTGACGACGAACAAGTTGACGCCTACCTGCAAGAAGCAGCCCGAAAGGCTTCCGAAGAATGGAAAGAAATCATCGGAGAGTCTTCTGAATCGTACACCTCGTTGGATGTCGATTACATTGACGGTTTTCTCCAGTTCACGCTGACGGTGAAAGAGGGGATGATGAATCCCAATTCCACCCCAAAAGACCTCGAACTCCTTCGAAATGCCTTGGCTTCCTCGCTGAAAAACTCCCTCGAATCATCTTTGGAAACACCCGACATCATCTACGACACCGTCATCATCAGCCTTGGCAGCATCTATCGGCGTCTGAAAGGGTTCCAAATCATCTACATGGAAGAGAACACTCGCAAGACCTTGGATTTCACGTTCTACTCGACTGAAATCCAAAACGCCAAATTGCCTGCCGCGGCAGCGGACGAGCAGACGCAGGAAAAAATCCAAGAGCAGCTGCTGGCCGATCGCTTTGCCAACGAGCTGGCCCAATTCAGCCGTAACCTTTGCCCCCGCAAATCGGGCGAAGTATGGATCGACAGTCTGGTGTATGATTACAAAAACATGCACTATTACGGCCGCACAGCCCCCGACTATACGTGGGACAACGATTTGGCGGAGATGAAGGCGACGTTGAGGACGCAGTTCGCTTTCGCCAGCACGGAATCCAACCTGTTCACCACCCTGATTAAACTCCATGGTGGCCTGATCGTACATTATGCTATACCTCGCTCGGACACAGTGGTCTCCATCTTCTTCTCATACGAAGAATTGACCGAAATGCTGAATGCCGGTGACAACCTTTCCGAGCGCGAACGGGCACTGGAGGCACTGAACAACATCATCACCAACACCAACAAACAACTGCCCGCTTTGATTGACTTCATGACCCGTCTGGACTCCATGTACATTGACGGCAGCCAACTTGTCTATCACTACACCGTCCTGAGCCAATTTGAGAATGCGAAGGAAAACCTTCCCACCATGAGATGGCTGCTGGACTCGCAGTTTTCCTCAGATGATGCCGGCGTACAGTATCTCATCACGCTCTGCGTGCGCTGCGGCTACGGCATCTGCTACCGCTACGAGCCCCTGCCGAAAGACAAAAAGTCGAAGAAGAAATCCAAGAAACAGAAGGGCAACGACCGGTTAGACATCTGTTTTTCAGTAGAAGAGCTGGAAGGGTACGTCAAGTAACAGGGAACGTCCAGTTAGTAGTTAGTAGTTGGGCGGGAATGAACTGGATACGGCCACTCTAGCACGCAGTCCGTAGATCTGCAGGATTCGGTGGTGATGGCTGTGCACGGCCGAGGACGCAGTTGGCTCCTACGTGTAGATACGCGAGATTGGAAAAAAGGAAAAATGTCCCAAATTCAATGTTGGAAAAATGGATAATTTTAGTATTTTTGCCGTTGAAAAAACGGAAAAGATATGATTAAAAGAAAGATTGACAGGTATTTAGAAGAATATTACGCTTCAACAAAGAAAGCTCTTTTGATTACAGGAGCCCGACAAACTGGCAAAACCTACTCCATACGCCATTTTGGGAAATCTCATTTCGAAAGCATGGTGGAAATCAACTTTGTTGAAATGAGTGATGCAGTGCCTGTCATCGCAACCGCTAAGAACAGCCGCGATTTGCTGCTGCGAATCTCGTCACTGACCACACAACCGCTTATCAAGGGGAAGACATTGATTTTTTTCGACGAAGTACAGGAATGCCCTGAAATAGTGACTGCCATCAAGTTTCTGGTTGATGAAGGAAACTACAGATACATCATGAGCGGCTCTCTTTTAGGGGTGGAGCTCAAAGACCTACGCTCAGAACCAGTGGGTTACATGGATGTCAAGGAAATGTTTCCTTTGGACATGGAAGAATTCTTCGCGGCTGTCGGTTTGAGTCAAATGGCCATGGACGAACTTAGGGATGCTTGGGAGAACAAACGCCCTGTGGATGAATTTGTCCATACCAAACTAATGGAACTGTTCCGTCTATACCTCATCGTGGGCGGAATGCCGGCAGCTGTGCAAAAATATCTGGATTCAAACAATCTTCAAGAAGTTCTTGCCGAGCAACAGGCGATTCTCCGGCTTTACAAGCGCGACATCGCCAAATACGACAAGAAAAACAAACTTTATTTAGAAGAGATCTTCGACTTGATTCCATCCGAGCTCAATGCGAAAAACAAGAGGTTTATCCTGAAGAATTTGAACGAAAACGCAAAATTCTCACATTTTGAAAACAGCTTCATCTGGCTGAAGGAGGCGGGTGTGGCACTGCCTGTCTATAATGTGGAAGAGCCTGCCATCCCGTTGAAGTTGTCACGTTCCCGAAACTTGTTCAAGCTATTCCAGAACGATGTCGGTCTTTTGGCCAGCCAGTACGCCGACGGCATTCAGCTGCGATTGCTCACTGATGCCAAAAGCATCAATTTCGGTTCTGTTTACGAGAACGCCATCGCACAGGAACTGTCCGCCCATGGGTTTGACCTCTATTATTTTAACAGCAAGAAACAGGGCGAGTTGGATTTTGTGATTGAAAAGAACGGCACCGTCGTTCCCATAGAGGTGAAATCCGGCAAGGATTATCACCGACATAATGCCTTGTCCAATGTGATGTCCAACCAAAGCTATCAAATACCCGAGGCTATCGTTTTCAGCAATGAGAATCTCCCTCATTCCGACAAGGTGATGTATCTCCCTGTCTATATGGCAATGTTCATAGAGAAGCAAACACCTGTGGACATCACCTACAAGGTGGATCTGTCGGGATTGTAATCGGGACAAAATCAACTGCATCGTGTTCTTTTTTTTGTATTTTTGCCGTTTTGTTAAAAATCGTTAAAACCATTTTATCCTACTGATTATCAGAAAAAAATGACCAAACATCTTTTTGAATATTACAACGAGATTTTTCCGAAATACTGGAACGAGCCGGCGCTGACCGACTACAACGGCACCGACGACTACACCTTCCGGCAGGTGGCCGAAGAGGTGGCGCGTCTGCGTGAATTCTTCAAAGAGATGGGGATCCGGCAGGGCGACAAAATCGCGCTTTGCGGCCGGAACTGCGCCAAGTGGGCCATCTCCTACCTCGCCATCGCCTCCTACGGCGCGGTCATCGTCTCGGTGTTGCACGAGTTTTCCGGCGAGGACATCGAGGCGCTCATCAACCACTCCGAAGCGCGGATGCTGATTGTGGGCCCGTATGTCTGGAAGAACATGGACGCCGGGCAGATGCCGAACTTAGAGGCCATCGTCTCGCTCACCGACTTCTCCGTCATCGCTTCGAAACGCGAAGGGGCGGCTGTTTCGCGGGAGCCCGTGACGGTTCCGAGGAACAACCACATCTTCACCGTGCGCGGTCTCGACGACCTGCTGCTCATCAACTACACATCCGGCTCCACCGGCGACCCGAAAGGGGTAATGCTCTCCTACCGGAGTCTCTCCTCTAACATCGAAACGGGCTTGCATTTCCTGCCCCCGGGAGGCCGTCAGAACGTCGTGTCCATGCTGCCGTTGGCGCACATGTACGGGCAACTGGCGGAATTCCTCTACCCGCTGGCCGACGGCTGCCACATTCACTTCCTGACCAAGTCCCCCACCCCGACACTGCTGATGAAGGCCTTCGCCGACGTGAAGCCCTACATCATCGTCACGGTGCCGCTGGTCATCGAGAAAATCTGCAAGCGCGCGGTGATGCCGGTGTTGGAGAAACCGGCCGTGAAGCGACTCACCAAGATCCCTGTGATTCGGAAATTTGTGGTCAACACCATCAACAGGAAACTGATGAAGGCGTTCGGAGGCCAGCTCAAATACTTCATCGTGGGCGGCGCGGCCATCAACCCCGACGTGGAAAAACTGCTCCTGGATGTCAAATTCCCGCTCATCGTCGGCTACGGCATGACCGAGTGCGGCCCGCTGATCGGCGGCTGCCACGTGCATGAGTTCGTGCCCCGTTCCGCCGGCCACATCCTCCCCCGCAACGAAATCCGCATCGACTCGAAAGACCCCTACAACGAGGTCGGCGAGATTCTCGTGCGCGGCGAGCACATCATGTTGGGGTATTACAAAAACGACGAGGCCACCCGCGCCACCTTCACCGACGACGGCTGGATGCGCACCGGCGACCTCGGCCTCATCGACAAGAAGCAGAACATCTTCATCAAGGGCCGCAACAAGACCATGATCCTCGGCGCCTCCGGACAGAACATCTACCCCGAGGAGATCGAAGGCAAGCTCAACGACATGGATGGCGTGGTCGAATCCGTCGTGGTGGAGCGCGAAGGCAAGCTCATCGCCCTCGTCTTCCCCGACTACGAAGGCGAGCTCCGCTTCCGCCAGACCCTCCCCGAACTGATGAAAGAGAACCTCCGGAAACTCAACGAGAAACTCCCCAAATACGCCCAGATCTTCAACATCGAACTCAAAAAGGACGAATTCGAGAAAACCCCGAAACGCTCGATCAAGC
Source organism: Bacteroidales bacterium (assembly GCA_016281255.1). Taxonomy (GTDB): domain Bacteria; phylum Bacteroidota; class Bacteroidia; order Bacteroidales; family WCHB1-69; genus F23-D06. Next base: position 5,056 of record JAEEIG010000015.1, on the reverse strand, counting down.
GCTTTCTATACAAATAAACATTCCTTGAGTAGCCTCGAAGAGGCAACACGCGCGAAGCGCAGGTAACCCCACACAAGCGAAGCGCAGTGTGGGGACACACACACAAGCTCAGCGCAGTATGAGGGTCACCCCAGCAAAGTATGACGGACAAAAACAAGACAATATGACCAAGCAAGAACAATACCAATCCCTCCTCCCGCAAATACAAGCGGTGATGGATGAAAACGTCGATCTCATCGCCAACATGGCGAACATGGCGGCCATGCTGCACGAGACCTTCGGGTTCTGGTGGACAGGGTTCTACCGCGTCACCGGCAACGAACTGGTACTGGGACCGTTCCAGGGGCCGTTGGCCTGCACGCGCATCCCGTTCGGACGCGGCGTGTGCGGCAGCGCATGGAAAGAACGCAGGACCCTCGTGGTGCCCGACGTGGAGCAATTCCCCGGACACATCGCCTGCTCTTCCGCCTCCCGCAGCGAAATCGTCGTCCCCGTCTTCCACGGCGACGAAATCATCGCCGTCCTCGACATCGACAGCGACCGACTGGGGACATTTGACGGAACCGACGCCGAATATCTCGAACAACTGGTTAAAAGTTTAAGGTTTAAGGTTTAAGGTTTACTGGCTTAGAAGCTTAGGAGCTTAGGAGCTTAAACCTGTAAACCTGTAAGCCTGTAAACCAAAAAAAATTCCGAAGGTATCAAAAAATTTTGTACTTTTGCAGCCGATTTTAAAAACCCATAATTAATTAGTAAACAGTATGAAATCAGTATCTATTAGCGGTTCTCTGAGAGAGAACGTAGGGAAAAAAGATGCAAGAGCCCAACGCAGCCAGGGCATGATCCCGTGCGTGATTTACGGCGGAAAAGACCAGAAAATGTTCGTGGTGGACGAGAGACAGTTCAAAGACCTGCTCTACACCCCTGAGGTGAAATATGCAGAGGTGAACATCAACGGCGACGTCCGCAAGGCCATCGTCCAAGAGACTCAGTTCCACGCCATCACCGATAAGTTGATGCATGTCGATTTCCTCGAAGTGGTCGATGGCAAGCCCATCACCATCGAGATCCCGTTGAAGATTTCCGGCACTTCTCCCGGCGTCCTGAAGGGCGGTATGCTCAAAAAGCGCGTCCGCAAACTGAAAGTGCGCGGTCTGCTCGAAAACATCCCCGAAGAGATTGTTTCCGACATCTCCAATTTGGAAATCAACGACATGACCAAGATCGGCGACGTCCACATCGACAATCTGGAGATCGTTGACAACCCCAACAAGGTGATCATCCAAGTGGTTCCGACCCGCGGTTCCGCCACTGCCGCCACCGAAGAAGGTGCGGAAGAAGAGGCATAATCTTCAAACTTGCAATAAAAAGAAAACCGGTTCGAACGAGCCGGTTTTTTTTATGCTTTTGTGTTTGGCGACTCGCCTACTCCACCGTCACCGACTTGGCCAGGTTACGCGGTTGATCGACGTTGCAGCCGCGCATCACGGCGATGTGGTAGGCGAAAATCTGCAACGGGACGGTGGCCAACAGCGGCGAGAAGATGGAAATGCAATCCGGGATCTCAATCACATGGTCGGCCATGCCGCGGGCGGTCACGTCCTTCTCGTTCACAATGGCGATAATCTTGCCGTCGCGCGATTTCACCTCCTGGATGTTGCTGAGCACCTTCTCGTAGGTGTTGCGGTTCGTGGCGATGAAGACCACCGGCATATCCTTGTCGATCAAGGCGATAGGACCGTGCTTCATCTCGGCGGCCGGATAGCCCTCGGCATGGATGTAGGAGATCTCCTTCAACTTCAGGGCGCCCTCGAGAGCCACGGGATAGTTCTGCAGACGTCCCATGTAAAGCATGTTGCGCACATCTTTGTATTTGGCGGCAATATCCTTCACATGACCGCTGTGGTCGAGCGTCCATTGGATTTTTTCAGGGATGCTGTCCAGCTCATGGATCAGTTCGGCGCGGTATTCGGGGGTGATTGAGCCTTTCAGTTCGGCCAGGCGCAGCGCCAGCATGAACATCACGGTCACCTGGGAGGTGAACGCCTTGGTGGAGGCCACACCGATTTCCGGACCGGCGTGGGTGTAGATGCCCGCATCCGTAGCCCTGGAGATGGAGGAGCCGATCACGTTGCAGATGCCCAGCACCACCGCCCCGTACTCCTTGGCCAGCTTGATGGCGGCCAGGGTGTCGGCGGTCTCGCCCGACTGCGAAACGGCAATCACCACATCGTGCGGGGTGATGACCGGATGACGGTAGCGGAACTCGGAGGCGTATTCCACCTTCACGCGGATCTTGGCGAGGAACTCGATAAGGTAGCTGCCCACCAGACTGGCATGCCACGACGTGCCGCACGCCACGAAGATAATATTGTCGGCATAGAGCAGCTGTTTCTCGTAATTCACAATGCCGCCGAGGCTCACCGTGTTCGTCTCGGGGTGCAGACGCCCGCGCATGGTGTCGCGCACAATACGGGGTTGCTCGTAAATCTCCTTCATCATGAAGTGGTCGAAACCGGCCTTTTCGATGGAATCGAGGTTCATCTCCAGCTTCTGCACGTAAGGGATGGCCTCCACGTCGTGGATCGTCCTGATATAGAGGTCTTCGCCCAACTTGACGCGCACCACCTGCTCGTCTTCGATATAGACGACCTTCTGGGTACGGCCCACGATCGGGGTCGCGTCGGAGGCGATGAAAAATTCGTCGTTGCCGATACCGATCACCATGGGACTGCCCTTGCGGGCGGCGATGATCTCATCGGGATGCCCCTTCTCCACGATGGCGATGGCGTATGCGCCCACCACATGGTTCAGGGCGATGCGGACGGCCTCGAACAGATCCACATGCTCGCTCTGCTGCACGTCCTCTATGAGGTTGATCAGCACCTCCGTGTCGGTGTCCGACCGGAAGGTGAATCCTCTCTTTTCCAACTCTTTGCGCAAGCTCATGTAGTTCTCGATGATGCCGTTGTGAATCAGGGCCATGTTGCCCGAATTGGAAAGATGAGGGTGGGCGTTGGTCTGGTTGGGCTCGCCATGGGTGGCCCAACGGGTGTGGGCAATACCGATGCGCCCACTGATGTCCTTGCCTGACACAGAAGCCTCCAGATCGGAGACCTTGCCCTTCGCTTTATAGACATTCAGCTCGTCATTGGCATTCAACAGCGCCACGCCCGCGCTGTCATAACCACGGTACTCCAATCTTTTCAATCCTTCGATGAGGATCGGATAGGCCTCTTGCTGGCCCACGTATGCTACTATTCCGCACATAATATCTTTGGTTTAAATTTGAATTTGCAAAAGTAAAAAATATATTTACTCCTTCACAAAATTAACATTTTTTAATAGCCCTCCGGGTTCTGCCGTTGCCAGTTCCAACTGTCGCGCACCATCTCGTCGATGCCGTATTTCGCCTCCCATCCCAGCTCTTCTTTGGCTTTGGAGGGGTTGCAGTAGCACGTGGCAATGTCGCCGGCGCGACGGGGTTTGATGCTGTAGGGGACATCGACGCCGTTCACGCGGACGAAGGCCTTCACCATGTCGAGGACGCTGTAGCCGTGACCCGTGCCTATATTATAGACTTGAGACTTGAGACTTGAGACTTTGGCGTCGGATCCTACGTCTTCCGTCTCAAGTCTTAAGTCTAACGTCTCACGTCTTACGTCACACGTCTCACGTCTAAAACACTGCAGGGCTGCAACGTGCGCTTTGGCTAAATCGACCACATGGATGTAGTCGCGGACTCCCGTGCCGTCGGGGGTGTCGTAGTCGTTGCCGAAGACGCCCAGTTCCTTGCGTTTGCCCACCGCCACCTGGGTGATATAGGGCATCAGGTTGTTGGGGATGCCGTTGGGGTTCTCCCCTATCCTGCCGCTCGGATGCGCCCCCACGGGGTTGAAGTAGCGCAGCAGCACCACATTCCACTCGGGGTCGGCCTTCTGGATGTCCGTCAGCACCTGTTCCAGCATGCTCTTGGTCCAGCCGTAAGGGTTGGTGCACTGTCCCTTGGGGCAATTCTCCGTGATGGGGATCTCCGCAGGGTCGCCATACACCGTGGCCGACGAGCTGAAGATGATGTTCTTGCAGCCGTGTTTGCGCATCACGTCCACCAGCACCAACGTCCCGGCGATATTGTTCTCGTAATACTCCCACGGTTTCTCCACGCTTTCCCCCACCGCCTTCAGTCCGGCAAAATGGATGCAGGCGTCGGGTTCATGCTCCGCAAAGACCTTTTCGAGTCCTTCCCGGTCGCGGATGTCCACCTGGCAAAAGGGGATCTTGACAGAAGGTTTGAAGGTTCCGACAATTTCCTCAACGCGTTGCAGCGCCACCGGATTGCTGTTGCTGAGGTTATCGACCACCACAGCGGTATGTCCCGCAGCATAAAGCTCTATCAAAGTATGGGTGCCGATAAACCCGGCACCGCCCGTCACAAGGATATTCATAATATACAGACTTTTACAATTACACTTGGCAGTTCAACTTGAACTTGCAAAGATACATTTTTTCATACAAAAACACGCATTCACGCAGAAAAAGTAAATTCATGTGACAATCTCAATCTTCGTTATTCTCCTCTCCCCCACCCTATCTCCACCAACCTCGGTTAATCCCGGCGGATTGACACGCAGGTTACAGGTTTTCAGGCTCAGGATCTTAGCGAAACCTGAATCCTGAAACCCCAAAAAAAACTCTGTCAATACGTCAAAGAACGCCCGAAACCATTTCGTGATTGATTTCGACGGCAAAAATACCACCCCGGGGACCCTGAAACCAAGAAAGAAACTTCGCCGCAACTTTCTTTCTGCTTTCACCCCCGCATATCAACAAATTACAACTCCGAAAAGAACGCAATTTCACCTGTCTGACCCCTGGAACTGCAGCAACAAAATGGACATCAAAATCGAAGTGGCCAATATCATCCACCGTCTTGACCGCTTCGATTTCTGTGAGGGGATTTATAATGCCGCCGCGTTCACATACGCTCTCGAAGCCGACAAAGACCACTCCATCCGCCGCGCCCTCGGCCAAGACCCGTCCAACGAAATAACAGACG
>JAEEIG010000148.1 GCA_016281255.1 Bacteroidales bacterium | reverse complement strand
GGATGTAGATTTTATGCTGCACCTTGTCGGGCATGCCGCCTTCGTCCTGCCACGGACTCTCCTTGTCGAAGTTGGTCATCTCGGAGGAACTGTAGCCGCCCTCCACGAGGTCGCTGGCGCGTTTCATGAAGAGGACGCAGGCGATCACCATGCCGATGCCGACCGCCGTGAGCAGATCCACGAAGACCGTGAGCAGGAAGACGATGATGAGCACCACCGCATCGGCGCGCGGAATCTTGGGAAGGTCCTTGAATCCCTTGAAATCGATGATTCCCCAGCCGACGGTGATCAGGATGCCGGCGAGGACGGACAGCGGGACATAGCGCACCAGACTGCCCAAACCGAGCAACACGGCGAGCAACAGCATGGAGTGGACCATGCCGCTGATCTGCGAGCGACCGCCGCTCTTCACGTTCACGACGGTACGCATGGTCGCGCCCGCGCCGCTGATGCCGCAGAAGAGACCGCTGACCATGTTGCCGATACCCTGCCCCACAAGCTCGCGGTTGCTGTTGTGGTGGGTCTTGGTGATATTGTCGGCCACCACGGAGGTAAGCAACGTGTCGATACTACCTAAGCCGGCGAGTGTAAGCCCCGGAATCACGGAGGCTTTCAGCACCGCTCCCCAGTCGAGACCGGCCAGATCCAAGCCCTCTTTCGCAAAAACCGGCAACGGGAATCCCGACGGAATCTGACCGATGAGCAGTTTCTCTTCCATATTGAGGAAGAGCGAAATGATGGTCATCACCAACAAGGCCACCAACGTGGAGGGTATCTTCTTGGTTATCAACGGGAAGAGGTAGATGATGGCGATGGTTCCCAAACCGAGCAGAAGAGCGGTGACAGAGACGCCACCGGCAACACGTTCCGGAAATTGCGTAATCATATCAACCACCAAAACCGGTGATTTACAACCAATTAACGGATAAAGCTGTTGGATGATGATAATGACGCCGATACCGCTCATAAAACCGGAAAGCACCGGATAAGGGATGTAGCGCACATACTTGCCGATTTTGAGGACCCCGAAAAGAATCTGGAAGATACCGCAGAAGAGTCCGGCAAGCGACATGCTGATGAGCACCGCGCCCATGGAGTGCTGCGCCGCCCAGACACCGCTGAGCAACGAGGCGGTGATGACGGTCATGGGGCCGGTGGGACCGCTGATCTGGGAGTGGGTGCCGCCGAAAAGGGAGGCGAAAAAGCCGAGAAACGTGGCCCCGACAAGGCCTGCGAGGGCGCCCATGGAGCTGGCGGCGGGGTCGTCGATCCCCCCGAACGCCTGGATTCCGAATGCCAAAGCGAGCGGCAACGCCACGATGCCCGCGGTGATGCCGCCGAAAATATCGCCCTTCAAATTGTCTGTCTTGATAAATGCCATATTTCTATTTAGTTTATAATCAATATATTAACAAAATCCAAAATCGGCGGCAAAGATACACAATTTACCGATATGCAAAAGGATGAATTTCATCCCTGTGGGCTACCTCGGGTTTGCAGGGGTGTCGCGAAGACAACGGACGCTCATTGCCGTTGCCTTGGAATCATGGGCATTGGAATGGTTGTGGAAGGCTCTGGCACTCTGGTTGTTGATGTAACGGTACCAAGCCCGCGAAGTATTGTCCTTGTTCTCCGTACAGCTCCACAGAAGAGCAAAATACCCCAGGCCACACCCACCAGGACTGCCGCCATGCCATGAACCTGCTGGCATCATTGCGAAATGGGTGGCGTTGTTCAAACTTTGGTCATTGCCGGCAGAATTCGGATATGCGCTGTTATGCCAACAGGTTGTGGAGGCCAGTGCCTTGTCGATGTTGCGGATATCGTCACCGAGCACATACTCGGGATGGCTGCTGACGGTGTCGGCAAAGTCGTTCCATTCCGCGTCGCTGGGCACATGCCAGCCGTCGGGACAGATACCCTGCACCCCGCTGGGATTGGCATCGCTGCTGAGAGCACCATGCATCACCGCGCTCCAGTTGTAAAGATAGCCATAAACATTGACATCGGCAGTCCCGGCATCGGGAACATACCGCAAGGGAAGCGTGGTACTGACATCCGAAATCGAGTAGCCCGCTGTGAGCGGAATCTCCTCTCCGTCTGCGAAATGGGTGGTCACCAAATTCTCCATCATCCATACCTGGTTGCCGATGACCACAGCGTTGTAATGGTTGCCGTCAACGTCGGTGACCGCATCGGGGATCACAGTCCCCGTGTACAGAAACGCGGCGGTGGTGTCAGCATTGTCGTCGTTGTTTCCACCCGGCGTGGGATTCACCGGCTGATCCGGCTCTTCGATGGGCTCCTCCCGTTGACAGGAGATGACCAGCATAGTGAACGAAACCAACAAAAACAAGGCAAAGAGAGCATATTTTTTCATACGGATCATCATTTTAAGATTGATTCGGCAAAGATACAAAAACTATTCAGTCCCACACTCTCGTGAGCCTACCGCTCCCTTCTTTCTATCACCTCTTTCAACTTATACCGATCGCCCGTGGTCGTGCCGATGGAATTGATGAACTGGAGGTCGTAGCCGGGGGTGTCGTAACCCCAACGTTGGAATTCACCCTTCTTGTCCACCTTTTTCACTACTTGGTCGTTATATCTGACAATCAGGTATTTGGCCAACTTATCCCAACGCTTCATCATTTTGTCGGCATAGGCGATGCTCTTCTTGTTGAGGTAGTCGCGGCGATCGGCGGGGGTCATGTTCCCCACCGCCTTCAGCACGCTGTCCTGGTCGGCAAAGTAGTAGTCCTCCAACTCTCGCTGCGCCTTGCGGAGGTCTTCTATCATCATGGAGTATCGCGGATAGACCATGTTGGCCACCCAGTTGTTCATCCAGAAGGCCGACTCGAAGCTGAACTCGGTGCGCGGGTTGTTCTCGGGACGGAAGCAGTCGGGCACCTGCGTGATGCAGCAGTAGAGCGGCACATAGGCCACCATGTCGGCATCGTCGCAGTTAAACCAGGTGAGGCCGCCCACATCGTCGGGGAGCCACGAGCGCATCTGGCAGGTCATCGTGAAGCCGCTTTGTTGCGTGGCGCTGGGCCGCTCACGAAAGTAACTGCCGCCGGCTGTGTCACGGGAATACATCGGCAGCGGACGGATGGGCATTCCCCACGGCCCGGCAGTCATGTCGGCGGTCATGTCCAACGGTGTATTTTCGAAATG
>JAEEIG010000147.1 GCA_016281255.1 Bacteroidales bacterium | reverse complement strand
CTATCGTATTTCCTTACCTTTTTCTGTTGTGCGCAATAAGGTCATTCGTGTAGCTCCGGCTGCACCTGCAACGAATGCTAAAATTTCTGAAGCTTTCATTTTTCTATGATTTTAAGGGGTTAAATTATACTATTATTAGTTACTTTTATTGGGTTTGTTCTTATTTATAGTCTTTCGTTTCAAGACTTTAGACCTTAGACTTAAGACTTTAACGTCTTACGAAACCACATCATCTTAAGTCTCAAGTCTTAAGTCTCAAGTCTCAATTAACATCGTATCCGATGCGTTCCACCGACTCCATCTGGTCAATCTGCCGCAGCTGCTCAATCAGGTTGTTCAACGTCTTCACACTCTGGATATACAACATCAGCGTGCCGGTAAAGACATTGTTTTTGGATTCGATGTTTAACGAGCGGATATTCAAATCCATCTGCGAGGTCACCACGTCCATCATCTCCTTGATGATGCCCTTGCGGTCGAAGCCCTTGAGCTTGATGCCGGAGAGGAAGGCAATGTCCTGACCCTTGCGCCATTTGGTCTTGATGATGCGGTTGCCGAAGCGCGACATCTGCGCGATGGCGTTCGGACAGCTGGTCTGGTGCACCACGATGCGGTCGTCCGACACCTGGAAGCCCACCACCGTGTCGCCCGGAATCGGGTTGCAGCAGTCCGCGATCACATACTTGATCTGCTCGTAGTCGTCATCCAGCAGAAACGCATTCGGGGTGACGTCCATCTGCTCGTCAATCAACTGGTTCAGCGGCTTGCTCTCAATCTCCTGCGTGACCTTCTGCTGGAAATCCGCCAGCTCCTTGGCATTCTTCACCGAAAGCATCTTGGAGATTTTGCTCTTGGTCAACTTCTTGGAAACCACACTGTTCCAAAACGCTTCGTCACTTTTCTCCAAGGAAGCTTCCTTCACTTTGCCCACGTTCTCTTCCGTGAATTCAACGCCCATCTCGTCGAAATATTGCTTCAAGATCATCTTTCCCGACGAAACGAGCTCATGCTGCTCGTTACGGAAGAAGTCCTTGATGCTGCGGCGCGCCTTGGGGGTCTGCACAAACTCCAGCCACTCCGCCTTCGGGAACTGTTTCTTGGAGGTGATGATCTCCACCTGGTCGCCGTTGCTGAGGGTTTTGTTCACCGGGGTAATGTTGTAGTTGACTTTCGCGCCGATACAGTGGTCGCCGAGATTCGTGTGCAGCGCATACGCAAAATCAAGCACGGTGGAACCCTGCGGCATCGTCTTCATGTCGCCTTTCGGGGTGAAGACGTAAATCTCCTTCAATCCGAGGTTCAGACGCACCTCGCTGAGGAAGTCGAGGGCATCGGCATCCTTGCTGTCGAGAATCTCGCGGGTCTTCATCAGCCAATCTTCCAAACGCTTGCTCAGCTCAGCATCCTCTATTTCACCGTCTTCCTTGTATCTGTAATGGGCAGCCAAACCTTTTTCCGCGATCTCGTCCATCCGCTTGGAACGAATCTGGACCTCCACCCAACGGCCCTGTTTGCTCATGGCGGTCACGTGCAGCGACTGGTAGCCATTGGGCTTGGGATGGGTCAGGAAGTTGCGGTCGCGCATCGGGTTGGTCTGATACAAATTACAGATAATGTGATAGATACGCCAGCAGATATCGAACTCTTCGTACATCGGGCTTTCAAACACGAAGCGTACCGCGAAGATATCATAGACATCCTCGAAGTTGATCTGTTTGCGCAACATCTTGTTGTAAATAGACGACACCGACTTGGTTCTGCTGGTGATTTCCGCCTTGATGCCGGCTTTGTCGAGCGCCTCCTGAATCGGGGCGATGAACTCCGGGATTATGGTCAAGCGTTCTTTCTCCGAAACCTTGAGTTTCTCCGCAATGGTGAAATACTCCGTCGGATTGGTATAGCGCATGGCATAGTCCTCCAACTCGCTCTTGATGGAGTAAAGGCCTAATCTATGGGCGAATGGCACATAGAAATAGGAGGTTTCTGACGCTATCTTGAGCTGTTTCTCGGGCGGCATGGCATCCAAGGTGCGCATATTGTGCAACCGGTCGGCCAGCTTGATGAGAATCACGCGAATATCCTTCGACATGGAGAGGAAAATCTTCTTGAAATTCTCGGCCTGGATGGAGATATTCTGGTTATCAACCACCAAATCCTCGATCTTCGTCAGTCCATCGATGATATTGGCCACCACATCACCGAAAAGCTCGCGCATGTCGTCAAGGGTGTAATCAGTGTCCTCCACCACATCGTGCAGCAGAGCACAAATCACAGAGGTGGCACCGAGATTCATCTCGGCACAACAAATCATCGCCACCGCAATAGGATGGTAGATATAGGGTTCTCCACTCTTGCGCCGCACTCCGAAGTGGGCGTTGGTGGCCAACACGAATGCCTTGCGAATCTGCTTGCGCTCCTCCACCGTCGTCCGGGGATAGACCACCTGCAGCAACTCGCGGTACTTCCGCACCACGGTTTTATTCTCTAATTCTTCATTCGGAACGTACACTTCCATAATTAATACTCGATAGGTTTGGCTTTGCAATTATTGTGCCAGTTTTGTCTTAGGGGCTTACAAGCTTAGGGGGTTAGTGTGAGTAGTCAGTTAAAATCCCGACCCGACGGCCAGCTTCTTCGTCACCACCGTCTTCTCTTCCGTAATCTTCATCAGATAATATCCAGGGGCGAAACGGGTCAAATCGAGAGTGTTCACGCCGGGGACGAGGGTGGTTTGCAGCACCATACGGCCGGAAAGGTCGAACAGCTGGCAAAGCGACGATTCCGACTCGGTGTTAGCCGTCACATAGCACTGGTTCACAGCAGGGTTAGGGTAAACCGTATAGTTCGACTCCTTCGGTGACACATAGTGGTCAACGCCAACGGTGGACAACGCTTTGAGGACAGCTTGGTAGGCGTTCACCTTGCCATGGCCGAAACGAATCTCCCCTGACTGCTCCGTGAACTGGTCGTTATAAGCGGTCTCTAAAAGGATCTCCTTCACCTGGGCGGCAGAGAGATTGGGGTTAACCTGCAACAGCAACGCGGCCACACCCGCCACGAACGGACAGGCCATGGAAGTACCTGACAATGAAACAAACTTGTAGGTCCTGTCATTGAACTGCACCGAAGAATGGATGTTTCCGGAATAGGTGTTCGTATAACTTGAGAGGGATGAAACAATGTTCTTGCCCGGTGCGGAGATGTCGGGTTTCGTCACCTGACCGAAGCCGGGACCGTAGCTGGAGAAGTCCGCGATGCTGCCTCCCACCAGATTGCCGGAGGGGGCGGTATAGCGTGAGGAGTGGGCCGCCACGGTAATCGCGCATTCGATGTTCCCGGGCGTGCTGATGCCATAGAGCGCATCAACATCCACCCAGTCCGGATGGGCGTTGGGTTTCGTGAATGCACCGCCCCAGTTGCCGTATTTGGTCTCGATGAGCGCCATGTTCCAAGCATGGAAGTCTCCGCCCGCCGACGTCACCGCGAGTCCGAACCTGTAGCCGTTGCGCTTGGCAACATCCAACTGCACCTCGGGCCGGTTGTTGTAGGCATTCGCCGACTCGGCCACGAAATAGTACTGCACACTGTCGCCGTTGACAACCAGCCAGTTGTCGTATTCGCCTTCGTCAAGGGTGGAATGGAACGGGGTCTCCGCCACAATGTTGTAGTTGTTGTCCATCGCGAAGATGGAGAAAGCGAACGGATATCCGGGCGTTCCCATCATGGTGATGCTGGAGCCGATGGAGGAAGAGGGGAACGTGAACTGCGTGCGGATGGTGTCCTGCTGGGTGAAGGTGTGCATGATATGGCAGTTCACATCGCCGTTGTTGCCTCCACTGGTGACGAACACGACCCCAAGGTCGTTGAGACGCTGCATTTCCTCCGCCAACGGACCGGTGCCGTCCATATTGTCCAGATAGTAGAGTCCCCAGCTCATGCTGATGACCAGCCGTTTGCCTTCCTGCTGCGCCACGTCGTACATCCAGCGCCAGGCATCGATCACCTCCTGGTCTGTCAAACTGACACTGACAAAAAGGTATTCGGCCTCCACCGCCACGCCGCGGTAAACGGTGCCCGCCCCACCGCCGCCGGCAATGCCCGCACAGTGGGTTCCGTGGTAGCCGTAGTCATAGACGTTGCTCGTGTCGCACCGGGCGGCCAACAGGGCCTCGCGGCCCACATACTCCGTACCGTAGTCATAGCCTGCCGGCGCCGGCCCCGAAGTCTTGAACTGGTCCCAGGCACGCAGCACACGGTAATTCTGCATGAGAGTGTCGTAAAAAACCGGATGGGTGTAGTCGAAACCCCAGTCGGTGATGCCGATGATCACGCCTTGGCCGGTGAACTCCTGCGGCAAATCGACGGCTGCACGCACGCTGTCCACGCGACCGTCAATCGCGGCGCGGTACAAAAAACCTTGCGCACCCGCCGACATCATAAACATTATCAAACTCGCAAACAATAAACTTTTCCTCATATTTTATCATATTTTTTATTCATCTTTTTTATTCATCGCATCATCTTTTTTATTCATCGCATCATCGCATCATCGCATCATCTTTTTATTCATCGCATCATCGCATCATCCCCCTGACACAGGTCGGACTTTCTGCTCTATTGCCTTTTGCCTAATCCTTGATCCGGAAATTCAGTACCTGGAGGAAATCCTTCAGCTCCGGGTTCTGCTCCAGCATGTTGTTCACCTTGTCCTCGCTGGTGTAGATCACCTTCTTCTTCTCATGCTCGTGGATGACAAACTCTATCTCATCGACGTTCAGCTTGAACTGGTTGCGCCAGTATTCCAGCATCGCCCGCTTGCTCATCTCCAGCTGGCTCTTCTGGAAATCGTTCTCCACATCCACATATATCACATCGTTCTCATAACGGGGCAGGTAGTCTTTCAACTGATGGTAGAAGGCCGGCTTCTTCTGGAAGATGACATCCACCATCTTCTGCCAGCACTCCTCGAAGGTCTCCGTCGCCTCATTTTGCGTTTCCGGAATAATAGGTTCGGGTTGTGAGGGCACACCCGCCTGCGTGTCTGTCTCGTCAGTCTCGGATTGCGGAGACGCGGTGTTTTGCGCCTCTACAACGTCGGGTATGGGTTGTTGAGGTGCCACGTTCTGCACCTCGACGGCAGGTTGCGGTTGCTGAGGTTGCTGCGCCTGTTGCACCTGTTGCACAATGACTTGCGTCTGGGTGGTCACCTGCTTGATCGAAGGCAGCGGCTGTATCGGCGTGAAGCCGGCGAACTGCAAGCCTTGGGTGGCTCTCTGGGGTTCTGCAGGGGCGATCCGGACTGTCGGATCTCCTGCGGCGGAACCTGCGCCTTCCGGGTTATCTACGCTCCTGCGATTGCCTCGCATTGCGCAGCTTAAAGACGTAGTTGGCGTTGATCTGCATCAAGCACAACTCGACTGAAAGCCGCTTGTTGTTGGACATTTTGTAGTTGAAATCGCATTGGTTGGCCAATTCCAGGGCGCGGGTGAGCAGCATCCGGTCCGCTTTCTGCGACTGCATCTGCAACTTCTGTTTGATCGTGTCCGACACCTGCAACAACTGCACCGTTCCGGGATTCTGCGCCAACAGCAAATTGCGGATATGGGAGGCGAAACCGGCGATAAAGTGCTGCGCATCAAAGCCTTTCGCCAAAATGTCATCCAGCAGCAGCAAGGCCCCCGAAACATCCTCACTCAGCACAGTGTCCAGAATCTGGAAATAGTTATCGACATCCAGCACGTTCAGGTTGGCGATGGTCTCCTTGTAGGTGATATTCTTGCCGGTGAAGCTGACCAATTGGTCGAAGATGGAGAGGGCGTCACGCAGGGCGCCGTCCGCTTTGGCAGCCACCACACGAAGGGCGTCCTCTTCAGCGGCCACACCCTCCTGTTGGGCCACATATTGCAGATGACGCACGATATCGTTATCGTTAATACGCTTGAAATCATAGACTTGGCAACGCGACAAGATGGTCGGCAGAATCTTGTGCTTCTCCGTCGTGGCCATGATGAACTTGGCATAGGCGGGCGGTTCCTCCAACGTTTTCAGGAAAGCGTTGAAGGCCGCACCCGTGAGCATGTGCACCTCGTCGATGATATATACCTTGTATTTAGCTCCTTGCGGCGGAATGCGCACCTGATCCACCAGGTCGCGGATGCCCTCCACGGAGTTGTTGGAGGCGGCGTCGAGCTCGAAAACGTTGAAGGAGGCCGAGTTGTTGAAGGCCTGGCACGACTCGCACTCGTTGCAGGGCTCGAAATCGTCGGTGAGATGCTGGCAGTTCAAGGCTTTCGCGAAGATACGGGCGCAGGTGGTCTTGCCCACACCACGCGGTCCGCAAAAGAGGAAAGCCTGCGCCACCTGGTTGTTGCGGATGGCGTTCTTGAGCGTCGCCGTGATGGTTTCCTGCCCCACCACAGAGTTAAAAGTCGAGGGTCTGTATTTACGAGCTGAAACGATAAAATTATCCATATTGTCCTATATTTTCAGATTACGATACAATCTGCAAAAATACAAATTTCTTTTCATCAAGGGAAAAAAATTCCGCCTCTAATTAAAATTATGAATGATTGACCGCGTCGCTTTCCGCGCTTCCTTCCAGCGAGGATAGTACTGATCCATCAGCGCGTGGAATCTCGGGCCATGGTTGGCTTCAATGAGATGCGCAAGTTCATGAACCACAACATGTTCCACGCACCATTCGGGCAGCAGCAACAGATATGTGCTAAAACAGATCGCACCCGTTTTCTTGTTGCAAGCGCCCCAGCGTGAGATAGTCGGCTTATAGGTGACTTTCCGAGGTGAAACACCCATCAACCCTGTATATTTCAGCATCATAGGCCTGATCATCGCATCCAAACGTTCCACGGCGGCCCGCGCCTGCTCTTTCGTCTCCAATGGCAGCTGACCGTAAAAGCCCAACCGCTTCTTGTTCGAATCCAACTGCCGCTGCATCGCCCTCCGAATCCAGGCTTCGTTGTCGCTAACAAACTGGTTTATAACCCGTTTCGGCGTAAAGTATGGCGCAGAGACATGCAAATCCCCGTTGCTCACCACCCGCATCGAGAGCCGGCTTGTCCTTCTGTATGTTATTTTTATGTTCATTGCTCCGCAGTCAATTATGATGCAAAAGTACACTTTTTCACTTCTTAAAAAAATATATTTTCTCTACCAAATATAATGGAAATAAGTATATCTTTGTCGCCTGAACGGAAAACTAAAATGGACTATGAAATACAGTGAACTACACAAACGATTCATCAGAGCAGGCTGGAAATTTGACCACGCAGTCGGAAGTCGCTATTTTTACACAAAAAAAATGTAACAAACTAATTACCAAATCATCTAAATGAAAAAGACCATCACACTTCTTTTGATACTGGCCACCTTCGGCGCATGGGCGCAATGCCCACGATCCGACGGTGCCCAGACCATTATCGAGCCGCATGAATTGGCGGAACGTCTCGGTCTTGTGCAACCCACATGGGAATCCCTCAACCAGCGCGGCTACCCGCAATGGTTCCGCGACGCGAAACTCGGCATCTTCATCCACTGGGGACTCTACTCCGTTCCCGCCTACGCATCGAAAGAGGGCTACAGTGAGTGGTTCTACCGCGGACTAATGCAAAAAGTGCCTGAACGGATGCGCATCATGAGCTACTATGCCGACACCACCCTATCCACCTTCGACCAATACAAAGAACTTACAAAACACTGGCACGCAGAGCTTTGGAATCCCGACGAGTGGGCGCAGATGTTCAAGGACGCCGGCGCGCAATACGTCGTCCTCGTCACCAAGCACCACGATGGCTACTGCTTGTGGGACAGCAAGTTCCAGCCGCAATGGAACAGCGTGGCGAGCGGTCCGAAGCGCAACATTGTGGAGGAGCTGACGAACTCGGTGCGTGCGAAGGGGCTGCGCATGGGTTTCTACTACTCGCTGCCCGAATGGACCAACCCTCTCCACATCTGGATGGTGGACCCTGACAACGAAATCAGCGACTACGTGGACAACTACATGGTGCCGCAGTTCAAGGAGTTAGTGGAACGCTACAAGCCCGACCTCCTCTTCTCCGACGGTGACTGGAACAACACAGCGGAACAACTTCGTTCTCAAGAACTTATCAGCTGGTACTACAACACCGTGGGCAAGGATGCCATCGTGAACAACCGATGGGGCAACGGCACGAAGCACGGTTTCCTGACCCCCGAGTACAGCGCGGGCATCGCCAACACGGAGGTGCCGTGGGCCGAGTGCAGGGGCTTCGGACGCAGCTTCGGTCTCAACCGCAACGAGGATCTCGACAACTACATGACCGACAAGGAGTTGATCCAGCATTTCGTGGAGTTGGTGGCCCACGGCGGCGGCCTTACCCTCAACGTGGGGCCCTACGCCGACGGCACCATCCCGCTCATCCAGCAAGAACGCCTGAGAGCACTCGGCAAATGGCTGAAAATCAACGGAGAGGCCATCTACAGGACAAAACCGTATGAGATTCCATGCCAACGAGAAAGATGTGTAACCCAGATGCCTCCGTCTAAAACCATCGACTTCGACTGGGTCCGGAATGCACCGTTGCGCGGAGTGACGCCAGACCACTTCGACATCCACTGGAGCGGTACCGTCACTGCACCCGCAGACGGGAAATACACTTTCACAGCTTCTGCCGACGATGAAATGACCGTACGGCGTCGCGTGATTACAGCGAAACATCACAGTGAAATCCTTCCCCACAACGACACGCTCCTGCACGTCAGCAAGAACGCTAACGAGCGCCAACGTCCGACAGCGACTGCCATCTTGGAAAAGGGATTCGAAATCACCATGGAAATTGACTACCATGAGGATGACATGGAAGCATCCGCTTCTTTGAAATGGAGTTTCGAAAACGACACTGAAGTTGAAGACGAGACGCCCGTGCCCGCTGAATGGACGGGGACAGTTTATTGGGAGCGCACCACCCGCTGCTTCACCACCAGGGACAACAACCTCTATATCATCGAGTTCGAGCGTCCAGACTGCACCAAACCGCTGGTCATCGAGAGCATGCCCAAACTGAACCCCAAAGCGGAAATGATCCTGTTAGGAACCGAAGAAGAGATGGATTTCCAAGGTTACAAAGGGGTAAAATACAATATCTTGAAATGGAAGCAGGACAAAAAAGGCACCGTCACCATTGACTTCTCCGCCATCGACCCAAAGAAGCTTAACGAGTTGGAAAACGCATGGGTAATCCGAGTCGTTGACTATCAAAGAAAATGACCTCCCTTATCCCCGCCAACTTTTGCCTGTTGCCTATTGCCTGTTGCCTATTGCCTACTAACGGTACCCGTACCGTTCCCCATTCCGCACCAGCATCGTCACGGTGAGCACAAGGGCGGCGACTTCCGCGAAGATGATGGCGTGCCAGATGCCATTGACTCCGAACGCCAAAGGCAACAGCAACACTGCCAACGTCTCGCAAAGCATCGTGCGGTTCGTGGAAATGGCTGCGAAGACCAGTCCATTGTTAAGGGCTGTGAAAAAGGCCGAGGCGTACCCGTTGAAGCCCATCAGCAGGAAGGAGATGCTGTATATCCGCAGGGCGTGGGTGGTAAGCATCAGCAAATCAGGATCGTAGCCGACGAAAATCTGCGCCAGCGGGCGGGCCAGCAGCTG
>JAEEIG010000146.1 GCA_016281255.1 Bacteroidales bacterium | reverse complement strand
GTGGAGATTGGCGGCTACCTCTACCTCACCCGCGGCGCGGTCTTCTCCTATCGGGAGTTCCACGATGCATACGAAAAGCCCCGTCACACCGACGAGGAGTGGCAGGAAATATTGAAGACCAAGCCCCGCCTCGGCGTCCCCAAATGGATGGAGAGCATCATCGCCCCCGTCAAGGTGCAGAAGGATGACGATTTGATTTATTACAGCACAGGGTGTTAATGGTTATTGGTTATGGGTTATTGGTTATTGAGAGGTTAGAGTTTAAGGTTTAAGGTTTAAGGTTTAGAGGGTTAAAAGGTTATTGGTTATGGGTTAAACAATTTCCTTAAACAGCCCCGTCAGGGGCAAGAGCTCGGCAGAGATGGTTAAATAATTTCCTTAAACGGCCCCGTCAGGGGCAAGAGCTCGGTAGAAATGTCGATCGTTAACGTTTATTGTGTGTTTATATTTGCGGTGCTGATCTCCTTTCAGGGCGGTTGGGCGCAACCGGTGCGGCCGTCGGGCGGGGATACGCTGACGGTGGCCTTCACGGGGGACATTCTCCTCGACCGGGGCGTGCGTCGGCAAATAGAAAGCCACGGCATAGAGAGCATTTTTGATGCGAGGGCGGATTCCCTGTTCCGCAATTCCGACCTTGTGGTGGGGAATCTGGAATGCCCGGCCACCGCGCTTAAAACGCCGATGATGAAGAAGTTCGTGTTCCGCGCCGAACCGGAGTGGTTGGAGGCTTTGCGCGCCCACGGATTCACCCATCTCAATCTGGCCAACAACCATTCGGTGGACCAAGGTCGGCGCGGATTAGTCGATACGTGGCACAACGTGGAGCGATACGGCATGACGGCCGTCGGGGTGGGCAACACCATGGCGGAGGCCGCGCAGCCCGTCCTGTTGGCGGAGCATCCCCGGGGGGTCTGGCTGATCGCCTCGCTGCAAATGCCGTTGGAGCATTTCCCCTATCTTCCCGAAGCACCCTCCGTCAATCAGGAATCCATCGACTCCCTGGTGGTCCGCATCCGTGAGTTGCGCGCGGAGGACAGCACCGCCGTCATCATCGTGTCGTTGCATTGGGGGCAGGAACACACTTTGGAGCCGACTCCGATGCAGCGCAGTGCCGCCCACCGCCTGATCGACGCCGGTGCCGACGCCCTGATCTGCCACCACACCCACACCCTGCAGACCATCGAGTCCTATCGCGGCAAGTGCATCTACTACAGTCTCGGCAACTTCATCTTCGACCAAGACCGAGACATTAACCGCCGCACGTGTGTCCCGCAGGTGAAGGTTACGCAAGATAGCGTGGTGGTAACAGATAATTTTTTTCTTATGTAAGTTTCATTCGTTTATTGGTTTCAGGCTTCAAGTTTCAGGTTTCAGGTGCGGCACCCTACTTGAAACTTGAAACCTGAAACTTGAAACCAAAACGTAGTTTACTTTTCCTCTTACTTAACCACCTTCCATTCCCCTGGCTGAAGAGATCCCAGACTGAGGTCGCCGATCTGGACGCGGATGAGCCGCAGGGTGGGGAAACCGACGGCTGCGGTCATGTGGCGTACTTGGCGGTTTTTGCCTTCGGTGAGGGTGAGTCGCACCCAGCTGGTGGGGATGTTGGCGCGGTAGCGGATGGGCGGCACGCGCTCCCAGAGGTTGTCGGGTGGCAGTGCCTTCTCGGCCTTGCAGGGACGTGTGCGGTACCCTTTGATGACGACCCCTTTCCGCAGTTTTTGCAGGGCCTCGTCGGTGATCTCGCCATCGACTTGGGCGAGGTAGGTGCGCGGGTGGGCGTTCTTCGGGTCCAGCAGCCGTTTCACCAACCGTCCGTCGTCGGTCAGCAGCAGGGCGCCTTCGCTGTCGTGGTCCAGCCGTCCCGCGGCATAGACGCCGGGCGGGAATCCGAACTCGTTGAGGGCGGGATGTCCCGCCTCGGGGGTGAACTGGCTCAGCACGCCGTAGGGTTTGTTGAAGAGGATGACCATAGGGGGTTCTTTTTGGGTGGCAAAGATAGGAATATTTTGGAATGTGTCGCCTCTGGTCCAACTCTACACTAAGTTTACACTAAGTCTGCACTAAGTCTGCACTAAGTCTGGACTAGGTTTCAGGTTTCAGGGTTGCACCGTAACTTGTTGACAGCCAAGGGTGGAAGAAGAAAGAAAGAATTTTCCAACTTTCTTTCTTGCTTTCAGAGTTCCGTGGTTGTATTTTTGCCGTCGAAATCAGTTCGCGAGCTGTTTGAGACGTTCTTTGACATATTGTTTAGTAGTGAATAGTGAATAGTGAATAGTGAGTAGTGAATAGTTGTCCAGTACCAATCACAAACACAAATTATCCTTTTTTTTTATTAACCTTAAAATTTTCAACATTATGGGAAAAACCGATTTTAATGGTCTCAGTCAGTGGACCGGCCGCATTGGCGGTTTAGTTTTCAAAGTTGTGAATGGCCAACAGGTCATTGTGCCTTACAAAAAGGAGGTGTTCAACCCCCGTTCCGAGGCGCAGATGTCGCACCGCGCCAAGCTCGCCCTCGCGGGCAAGATCAACAAGATTGTACCCAAGGAGGTTCTTGTAGGCATGAGTTCTGACCGTCGGAGTCGCCGTCAGCTTTTCGCCAGCAACATCATTCGTCGCGCGAACGTGAGCGTTGCAAACGGGGCGTTCAGAGCCACGCTCAACGCGAACGACTTGGTGTTCTCGCAGGGCATAGCCGCTCCGGTCGCGGTGAGCGGGATGTCTGTCACGAATGGCTTGGTGGGTGGAACTTTGGGTGCTCTGCCGGAAAAGGTGGACGCGGTGATGATGATCGCCATGGTTTATGACAGCACGGCGGGTCTCTACACGCGCACGGTTTACGAGGTGTTGCCTGCCGGGGAGACCGCCATCCGTCTTGACACGCAGACCACCGAGAGCGGCAATGTGGCGCATCTTTACGCGGTGCCCATGTCGCTCACGTCAACGGGGCTCAGCCTCACCGGCGGTTCCGACGGGGTGGAGCGCTCGTCAGACGAGGATTTCGCCTACACGATGATGATGCGTTCCGACGAAGGGAGCTATCGGTACGGCCGTTCGCAGTACCTGACCACACTTGCCCTCGGGTAGGGTTGTTCAGTGCGCCGCAACGTTATTCCTTGAAAGCATGGAGTGTGTCAAAAGGCATTTTGGCACACTCCATTTTCAACAAAAATCAGCAAACTACGCTTGTAATTTGCTGATTCTGATTGGGTTTCGGACTTTAGCGGAGAGAGAGGGATTCGAACCCCCGGAGGTGTGACCCTCAACGGTTTTCAAGACCGCCGCATTCGACCGCTCTGCCATCTCTCCGTTTTGAGGCAGCAAAAATACAATTTTTTCGAATATGAAGTTTATGGTGGGTTGTTTTTTTGAACGTTGGCTATGTTGTTGAGCGTCAAGGGAAAAGTTCAAAACAGGGGCGTATCGCATATGTACAGGCGGGTTTCAGGTTTCAGGTTTCAGGCTTCAGGTTTCAAAGACGACAGCGAAAAAAGCTAAAGTTTCTTCGTGATAAACCCCTCTTCGGACACATCATACCGCTCGGATAAGTTGAAACAGCTTCGGATGTTTTCCTCGGTTAAGACTGCGTCTTTGTCTCCAAAATGGAGCACATCCCCACCCTTCAACAACAACACCTGCTTGGAATAAGCCTTCGCAATCGGCAGGTCGTGCAGGATGATGAGCACCGTGACCTTACGCTCCTCGTTCATCTGCCGCAGGATGTCCATGATTTCGAACTTGTGCGTGACATCGATGTTCGACAACGGCTCGTCCAACAGCATGACTCCCGTCTGCTGCGCCATTGCACGCGCGATCATCACCCGCTGGCGCTCTCCCCCACTCAATGACTGCAACAACGTGTCTCTGTAGTGCCAGACATTGCATTTCTGCAACATCTCTTCCACAATCTCCTTATCCTCAGTACGTTGCATCTCCCACGGGGTTTGATACGGATTGCGCCCCAACATGACGTAATCGAACACCGTGATGTCAAAGACAATATCTTGATACTGCGGCACATACGCAATCTTTCTCGCCAAATCCATCTTCTTATACTCCGACATCGGTCTCCCGTCCAGTCTAATCGTGCCGCCGCCCGGTTGCAACAACCCCACGATACACTTCAGCAACGTGGTTTTGCCCGACCCGTTCGGGCCCAATATCGAACAAAACCCGCATTGTGGGAAACTTACGGACAAGTCGTTGAATATTAAGCGATTGTCGTAGGCGAATGTTAGGTTGGCTATGTTGATGCAGTCCATGTTTAAGATTCAGGTTTCAAGATTCAGGTTTCAGGTTTCAGGTTTTCAAATCTCATTCAAAATAACGCCGCAATTCCTCGGTCCCGAAAATGTGCAGCGTGCTCTTTCCCGACGGGGACAACGCGGGCATGTCGCTTTCGAACAGTCTTCGTATCAGCGACTTCACTTCCTCTTGCGTGACCGGAACGCGTTGGCGGGAGCGCTTCTGACGCGCCAAACTTTGCGCGATGCCGGAGATTTTGTCGCCTTTATGGATGACTTGGTTGGTCTGGTAGGCGGAAAGCACGTTTTCGATAAGTGCTTGAACATCACCCTCTTCCTCTTCGTCGTTAGGGGTGGCATTGACTGCAATATGGGTGCTGTCCATCTTCTCCAAATCGTACCCTAACCGCAGAAAATCTTCCTTCAGTGAGATGGCCAAGTCGGCCTGCGCGGCAGTCAGGGTGATGGTTTGCGGGAAAAGGCTCTGTTGCGGACGTATCGGGGTGTTTTTCAGCGCATTGACATAACTCTCGTACAAAATACGCTCCTGGATGTTCGGCAGATCGCCGACCATCACCTGGCCGTTCAGCTCAAAAAAGAGATAACGACCGCCGAAGACGAAAAACGGGAGGTTTTCGGGTATTTCGAGCTCGTTTTTCTCACCTTCCGACTGGAAATCAACCGTTTGCTGCTCTTCTTTCGGGTATTCCACTTTCTCGACATTCAGCTCTTTCAGGAAGTTCTCCCAATCGTTGGAGGTGGGTGCCTCACGACGGAATCCGCCGCCGCCAAATTGCTGGAAAGGAGAGCTGTGTTTCTTCTCCGGTACCTTGTCGAAAGGGTTATAATTGGGATTGGCGCCGATAGTGGGAACAATAATCTCCTGATTGGCAGGACGTTCTTTGATAATATCGGGGAAAGAGTCGTCGAAATCGATCATCGGGGTGAGCGACATCGTGCCGAGGGCTTTCTTCACCGTGGAGTTCAAAAATCCGAAAATCAGCCGCTCGTCCTGCAGCTTCACCTCCACTTTCGTGGGACTGACATTCACGTCGATAGTCGAGGGATCCATCTCTATGGCGATGAAATAAGGCGGATGAGAGCCTTGCGGAATGAGGTCGGCATAAGCCTTCTCCACCGCGAAGTTGAGCAGACTGTGACGCACATACCGCTGGTTGATGAACATATACTGCTCGCTCTTCTTCTTGGCATTCTCGGGTTTCGCGATGAAACCGGTAATGCGCATCAGCTCGTGGTCGAGTTCCACGGGGAAAAGCTTGTCGTTGAAATGCTGACCGAAGATATTGACGACTCGCTGCCGCATGTTGGAAGCGGGCAGCATCAGCACCAGCCGGCCGTTATTGTAATATTGGAACGCAATGCCATAGTGAATGAGCGCGACACGGTAGAGTTCCTCCTCGATGTGGGTGAGTTCCACCTTGTCGGACTTGAGGAAATTGCGACGGGCTGGCACGTTGAAAAAGAGGTTCTTCACGGCTATGGAGGTGCCGTCGGAGGCCGTGACGGGCGCATGTTCCTTGATGTCGGCGCCTTCGATGAGCACGAGGGTGCCCATTTCGTCGGCGGCGGGCTTGGTCTTGAGCTCCACGTGCGCGATGGCCGCGATGGAGGCGAGGGCCTCGCCACGGAAACCCTTGGTGGAGATGCGGAACAGGTCGTCGGCCTTCCTCAGCTTGGAGGTGGCGTGCCGCTCGAAACAGAGACGCGCGTCGTTGAACGACATGCCCTTGCCGTCGTCGATGACCTGGATGAGCGTCTTGCCGGCGTCTTTCACCACCAATTGGATGTTGGCCGCACCCGCGTCAATGGCGTTCTCCAACAACTCTTTCACGACGGAGGCGGGGCGCTGCACCACCTCACCGGCCGCGATTTGATTCGCCACCGCATCGGGCAGCAATCGGATGATGTCTTCCATAGGGTTAAAAATGGTTAAAAGTCATGTGGTTTCAGGTTTCAAGATTCAGGTTTCAGGAGAACCTCAACTTGAAACCTGTTCGGGTTAGAAGAATTTCCAGAGCACGAGGGCGAGCACGATCACGAAGAAGATCATGAAGATGATGGTGATGGAGGAGGTGTTCTTCTTGTCACCTGTGTGATTGCGCTTGCTCTGCCACTCGTCATGCAGGTTGCGGGCGAAATCGCGGCGTGCGTCGCCTGTGGATTCTTCCTTCTTCGGGTCGTAGTAGCGGGGTTTGTAGTTGAACTGCCTGGGTTCTCTGTTGTTAAAAAACGTGAATGCCATAACTATGATTTTTGTTTGCAAAGATACGATTTTTTCGGTTAGCGTGCGGTGAAGAAAAAAATCTTATCTTTACACAAGCGAAACAAAGTGGATCGCAGTGTGGGGTAACAGCGACGCATGCGGGAACGGCGTGCCCAAAGCACGCTACTTCGAACACACTACACCTAACGTTGTTTTGCGGGGCACAACTGTCACGCCGGGCGCAGCTCCACCGTCAACCCCATGGCGGCAGCAATGCGGTAAAGCGTTGAAACGGAAGGAATTATCAAACCGCGTTCCACACGGGATACGTACCCTTTGTCCGCCCCAATTCTTTCAGCAAGTTCCTGCTGGGTCAGACCCGCATTCTTTCTGGCATCCAACAATATCTGCGCGTTGTACTCCTCCCATGCCTTGTCTTCCGCCAGTTTTCTGCTTTCAGACCCTTTGGGACCGAATTCGCTTTCCAATTCGGCACTCACATCAAAGATTTCCTCTTTTTTTTTCATTTTTATATTCCTCCTTTAACTTTATGGCTTTTTCGATTTCTCGCTTAGGTGCTTTCTGTGATTTTTTTGTGAAACAGTTAAAAAGTACAACTATTTGCTCTCCGTCATAGATGAAGAACATTCGAAACTCTTTGTTCCCATGACTTACCCGAAATTCATACAATCCATCACGAATGTAATGGATGTAATGTTGCGGGATCTTGTCTTCCGTCTCAAAAAGCAGCAAGGCTCGCTTGATTTTAGCACGTTCAGTATCAGAGAGTTTCGACATAAACTCTCTATAATAGTTTTTATATGCGATTAACTTTTTCATCGGTGCAAAAATAATAAAATTGTATTATCATACAACTTTTATCGAAAAATAACTTTCCCGTTACATGATGCTTCCACTTGGCTCTCGGCGACCCCCTCATCCTACTGGCAGAATAAACCTAAAGCGTTTTTAAGAAGTTATTCCTCAAAATATTCTCAACACTTAAACATTGGATCAACCAGTCTTTAGTTTGTTTTGTCATATATTCCGCTGACAACCAAACTTTTACACAAAATTTTCACTTTCCTGTCGCACAATCGAAAAAAAGTGTATTTTTGCAGCCTCAAAAAAGGCGGGGTAGCTCAGTTGGTTAGAGCGTCGGATTCATAACCCGGAGGTCTCGAGTTCAACTCTCGATCCCGCCACGAAAGAAGGCGACTGTTTCAGTTGCCTTTTTTGTTTCAAGTTTCAGGTTTCAAGTTTCAAGTGAGTCCTGAAACCTGAAACTTGAAACTTGAAACCTCTTTTTTTGTATCTTCGCCCGTTATTTTTTAAACATCAAAGATCATTTATAGTCTATTATAACATGTTGAAAATTAAGACGATATTTATTTTGCTCGCTATGGCAGCGATCCTGCTTCCCGCTTGCGACCGCACCAAGAAAGCCCCAAAAGACTCCCCTCAACCCTCTGTCGCCCTGCCGGCATTCGACAACGATTCCGCCTACCATTTCGTGAAGGCACAAACCGACTTCGGACCGCGCGTGCTGGGCACGGAAGCGCACGAGAACTGCCGCGTCTGGCTCCTCAACAAACTCCGCGACTACTGCGACACCGTTTATAACCAGTCGTTTACAGCCAAGACCTACGACGGCAAATCCTGGCCCTGCGCCAATCTCATCGGCAGCTTCGCGCCCGAAAAGGCCAAACGCGTGGTGCTCGCCGCCCACTGGGACGCCCGCCCCTTCGCCGACCACGACCCCAATCCCGCCAACCGCGAAACCCCCATTGACGGTGCCAACGACGGTGCCAGCGGCGTCGGCGTACTCCTCGAAATCGCACGTCAACTGCATGAGAACCAGCCGAATGTGGGTGTCGATATCGTCTTCTTCGATGCCGAAGACTACGGTCCGAAAGAAAGCGAATCCGTTCCTGGCGACTGGTGGGGCTTAGGCGCTCAACACTGGGCAAAAAATCCTCATATCCAAGGATATACAGCCTCTTACGGCATCCTCCTCGACATGGTGGGCAGTCCCAACGCGCAGTTCATGCAGGAACAGTTCTCCCTGCGCGACGCGGAAAACGTGGTGCGCAAAGTGTGGTCCACCGCCTACGAACTCGGCCACGGACAATATTTCCAGAACAAGCCCGGCGGCGTCATCACCGACGACCACTACTATGTCAACAAATACGCACCCTTCAAGATGATCGACATCATCCACTACGACGCGGCCTCCGGCACCGGTTTCGACCCCGTCTGGCACACGCTGAACGACAATATCCAGCACATCGACAAAAACACCCTCGGCGTGGTGGGAACAACCTTATTGCAAGTCCTTAAAAACGAATAACTTGAACTATGAAAGTATTTAAATTCGGAGGAGCCTCGGTGAAAGACGCTCCAGCCATCGAGAACCTGAAAAACATTCTCCAACGCTATGAGAACGAACAACTTGTGGTGGTGATCTCCGCCATGGGCAAGACCACCAATTTCATGGAAAAGCTCCTGGAAGCTTATTACCGCACCCCCGAAAAAGTTGAAGGTCTCGTCAATGAGCTGCGTGCCAACCATGAATCGGTGGCTGAACAGCTTATGGGCAAAGACAACCCCTTCCTCATGCACTCCGACCGTCTCTTCACGCTGCTGAACGAACAACTGCAACGCCCCACCTCCGACAATTTCGACTACGACTACGACCGCATCGTAAGCTTCGGTGAGTTGCTCTCCACCACCCTCATCGCCGTCTATCTCGACACCCAACACCTTGAGACCAAGTGGCTTGACGCACGACAGCTCATCCGCACCGACAACACCTACCGCGAAGGTCACGTGGACTGGACCGTGACACAGAAGCTCGTCTGCAACACCATCAAACCCTACTATCAGGACAGACCGCACGGCATTGTGCTGACACAGGGCTTCATCGCGGGCACAGCCGAGAACCAGACCACCACGCTCGGTCGCGAAGGTTCCGACTATTCCGCCGCCATCATCGCCAACACGCTTGACGCGGAGTGCGTCACGGTCTGGAAAGACGTTCCCGGCATCCTCAACGCCGACCCGAAACGCTTCCCCAATGCCGTCAAAATCGACACACTGACTTACCATGAAACGGTGGAATTGGCCTACTATGGCGCGAGTGTCATCCACCCGAAGACCCTAAAACCCCTGCATAACAAACAGATACCTTTGTTCGTGAAATCCTTCTTCCATCCCGAAATGGAAGGCAGCAAAATCACGCAAGAAGCCGACACCGTGGAGGTTCCGTCATACATCGTGAAAGACAACCAACTGCTGATTTCCGTCTCCCCGCGCGACTTCTCCATCATCGGGGTCGAAAACCTCTCCATCATTCTCGACATTCTCTCGGAATACCGCATCAAAATCAACCTCATCCAAAACTCCGCACTCACCTTCTCCGTCTGCACCGACAACGTGCCGCTTCGCCTGCAGCCCTGTCTGGAGGCTCTGCAGAAAGAGTTCCTCGTCAAGTTCAACGACAGTATTCGCCTGGTGACCATCAGGCATTACGATTCCGCCTCGGAACAAACTGTCCTGCAAATGTTTAAAAATGAAGAAGTTCTAATCCGACAGAGCAACCGGCACACCCTGCAGTTAGTGCTTAAATAGCCAACCACATTATATTATATACGGCCATCGCGTTTTTTTTTGTTCAAGCCGTTGACAATTTGAAACAAAAGTGTATTTTTGCAGCGTGAATATAAGAATGAATTAAATATCGTTTAATCAAAAATCGTTTTTATGAAAAAATTATCTTTACTTCTTTGCCTCTGTGCATTCGTCATGACCTCCTTCGCCCAATTGCCGAACGGAAGTTATGCACCCGCATTCACCGGGTATGAAATCAACAAAACCAACGGCACTATCATCAGCCAAGCTCCTATCTCGCTTTACGACTACACCGACGCCGGCAAAATCGTTTACATCGACGTGTTCGCCACCTGGTGCCCCCCGTGCTGGAACTACCATAACACTGGTGCCCTGGAGAACCTTTATTCCCAATATGGTCCTGAAGGCACTGACGAAGTGCGCGTTCTGGCCATTGAAGGCAGTAACGGCAACTACGCCTCTTTGAGCGGCACCGGCCCTGATGCAAGTGGTACTGCCACGCAAGGCAACTGGCTTGCAGGTGTGGAGTATCCGGTCATCCCGCTGAAGATGTCTCCCAACACCACGCAATTCGACAATGACTACGCTATTTCCTATTTTCCGACTCTTTATATGATTTGTCCCAACCGTTTGGTGTATGAAGTAGGCCAGCAGAACACTGCCAACCTCTATGCAGCCAAAAGTACCTGTCCTCAATTTGACGCTTCACTGGCCGACAATGCTCTTCTGCTTACCATCAATGGCATTGAAAAAGGCTATTTCTGTGAATTCAATGCAACGCCTTCTGTGACGCTCCAAAACGTGGGTTCCGCCAATCTGACCTCTGCCGTCATCTCTATCGATTTTGATGGTCAGACCTCCACTTACAACTGGACAGGCAACCTTGACAGATACATCACCACCGAAATCACTCTGCCCCAAATCACCTCAAACACCGATGGTCAACACACTTATACCTTGACCATTACCTCAGTGAACGGCCAGGCAGATGCTGATCCTGTCATGAACTCCGCAACATACACTTTCAATGTTGCCGTCAGCCCAACCTCTACCACCATCGACGAGGACTTCTCCGATGAGATTCCTTCCGATTGGAGCAACCCCGACGAGCTCCTGTTCACACACGATGTCGAAGGCACCCATGGCAACGCTGTGATTTTCTACGCCTACCAATTCGAAAGCGGCGTGATTTCCAACCTCTACTTGCCTTATGAAAATCTCTCCTCCCTGAACAATCCTGTTTTGACTTTCGACCTTGCTCACAGACGCTATAGCAATAACACTTCCGAAAGACTTCGCGTGATGTACTCCACCGACTGCGGTAACAACTGGACCAGCGCTTTCAACAAATCCGGCGCTTCTCTGGCAACGGTCGCTTCCCCCATCACCAGCGCCTATATTCCTGCCGAATCCGATTGGCGTGAGGAAATTGTGAATCTTGCCAACATCGCGGACAATGACGATGTGATTATCCGTTTCGAATTCAGAAGCGGCTATGGCAATGATGTCTGGATCGACAATGTGAAAATCATGAACGGCACTGGCATCGTCACGATGGACGAGAACCTCAGCATCTATCCTAATCCTGCCACCGACCAAATCACCATCAACAGCACCGACAATGTGCAACGTGTTGAAATCTACAACATGCAAGGTCAACTGGTGAAGGCTGAAACCGGCGCTGTGAACAACATCTCCGTGAAAGACCTCGCCAACGGCATGTACACTCTGAAACTGACGACCGACAACGGCACTTCCGTCCACAAAATCGTGAAGAAGTAAGTTGTTGATT
>JAEEIG010000145.1 GCA_016281255.1 Bacteroidales bacterium | reverse complement strand
GATCACCTTCAGTCACCGCCGCATCGCCCCGCTGGACATCAAGGACTATGAGAAGTTGGCCGCCAAAGGTGTGAGAGAACTTTCGGAGGACCTCGCCAAGATGATCCTTGGGTTGTAAGAACCTGTTAGACAATAATTCCCAATTGTAGAGACGGTGTGCGCACCGTCTCTACGTTTTTGTTTCGTATCTGCATCGCTCTTCCCAAGTATTTGGCAAGGGTCAACCAAGTGTCAGAATCCTTATTTGTTCAGTAGTTGTCCGATAGTTGTCCGATAGTTCTTCGATAAATCATCGAACAACTATCGAAGAACTATCGAAGAACTATCGAAGAAATGAGGATGCATTCGCTTGCCAAATCCATGCCAAACCTATGCCAAATACTTGGCTGCGATCTGGTTTGCGGATATGAAAATTTTATCTTGGAACCAACGGTCCTCCGTTAATACGCCAATGTCCAGACATATTGCTTCTCCCTGTCCACCGTGGTCCTCAATGTAACAGGCAGTCCGGGATTCGGGAGCAGCACGCTGTGGAGGTCATCCACCAGTCCCGTGCCGCGCAGCTTGAGGAGGGCCTCCTTGCGGGTCCACAGGCGGGTGAAGGCCTCGGCGGGGTCGGCGGCGGCTCGGACCTCCCCCTGCTCTTCGGGGTTCATGGTACGCCGCAGCAACGCCTCTTCCGCGTGCCGGAAACTCTCCACGTCCACGCCCACCGGACGGTCGCTCAATACCACCGCGATGGCGTTCTTGCAGTGACTGATGTTAAAACAGACCCCTTCGATGCGTTCGCCTAACGCATTCTGCATGAAGGGTTTGTCGTGCTCGTTATAGACGAAGTTGCCGTTCCACTCTTTGAGCCGGTGTTGCAACGGTTGCAAACGCCCGTCAGTTTCGGCAAGCACCTCTTGCACAAGCTGCTGCAGCATTACATAGGATTTCAAACAAGTGAACCGTCCGAAGGTGAACTTGAAACGCAGGGCCACCTCGCGTCGTTGCGCACTCACCAACGGAAGCAGCCTTTCTACCTCAGCGTCAGTGCATTGCGACATATCGTCGAACAGTGTCAGTCGAATTCCGGTCTGTTTATCAGTTGTGAGCATCTCTCTTCGGAGTAAAAATTTCGGGCAAAAGTATAATTTCTTTCCTAAAATGCTATCTTTGCACTTTCATTTTATTCGTGAATTGTATGAATTTTAAGAAAATCCTTCTTTGTCCAGCGATGTTGATATTATGTGTAATATTTTCTATATCAACATTATATGCCCAAAAAGAGCAGCAGTTTGAAACAGATCCGGTGATACTGAACCGTATCGACCAGTGGCAGGATCTGAAGTTCGGGTTGATGATGCACTGGGGCATCTACTCGCAGTGGGGCGTGGTGGAGTCCTGGTCGATTTGCAACGAGCCGTGGATCAACCGCGATGGTGAGCCTTATACCGATTACAAAGCTCGTTATCAAGCTCTTAACAAGACTTTCAATCCTACGAAATTTGACCCGGAATCGTGGGCTAAGTTGGCGAAAGAGTGCGGCATGAAGTACTTCGTGTTCACCACCAAACACCACGATGGTTTCTGCATGTATGATACGCGCGAGACCGATTATTCCATCGCAGGTCCGGAGTGCCCGTTTTCCCGCAATCCCAACGCCGATGTGACGGGTGCATTGGTGAATGCCTTTCGGAACCAGGGGCTTTGGACCGGTCTCTACTTCTCGAAACCCGATTGGCATTGTCCAGACTACTGGGCTCCGGAGTGGGCCACCCCCGACCGTAACGTGAACTACGACCCGGCGAAAAATCCGGAGAGATGGGAGAAATACTGCGATTTCACTCGCAATCAACTGCACGAGTTGGCCAATAACTACGGCGACATCGACATCCTTTGGCTTGATGGCGGCTGGGTGCGTCCCGCATGGAGTGTGGACGAGGAGTGCCGCGATTGGCTCGGTTGCCAGGGTTGGATCCAGGACATCGACATGCCGCGCGTGGCGAAGGATGTGCGTGCCAACAACCCCGACCTCATCATTGTGGATCGCAGCGTGCACGGCAAATACGAGAACTACCGCACCCCCGAGCAGCAGGTCCCTGACACGCTGCTGCCTTACCCGTGGGAAACCTGCATGTCGATGGGCGATTCGTGGTCATACGTGGCCACCGACAATTACAAATCCACCAACCGTCTTATTCACTTGCTGATAGACATTGTGGCGAAAGGCGGCAACTTTTTGTTGAATGTTGGTCCTTCGCCCGAGGGCACGCTGCCCGCGACCGCTGTTTCCCGTTTGCAAGATATGGGTAAATGGCTGAGCGTCAACGGAAATGCCATCTACAACACCCGTCCTTGTCTGCCTTATTGTTACGGTCAGGTGCGCTTCACCCAGTCGAAAGAGGGCCAGCGTTATGCGCTGCTTCTTTTCCCCGAGAATGAACCCGCGCCTGCCACGTTCACTTTCAAGAATTTGGAGAAACCCGTAAAGACTGGGAAAGCCACCATTCTGGGCGCTTCCGAAAAGGCCACCGTCACCAAAAAAGGCGACGAATACACCATCACGTTGCCGAAGAGTGTGTGCCAGAAACTCAAAGATGCAGTGGTGGTAGTGTTGTAACCCCATATTCAGTTTCAGGTTTCAAGTTTCAGGTTTCAAGTTTCAGGTTTCAAGTTTCAAGTAGTTTCAAACTAAATGTTAAATTATAAACGTCGCGGTTGTCGCGGCGTTTTTTTGTGACACTTTTTTTACGAAATGTTTCTTGTTATAAAATATTTTGTATATTTGCGATGTGAAAATAATATACAACCTGAAACATTTTATTGTATGTAAAAATTTGTGAATCAGAATATTGTAACCAGAAATAACAGAAACCGAGAACGATGAAAATTGAAAATTATCCCATTGTGAAAGTCCTTTTGCCGTATGTGATTGGCATTGTTGTCGCCTATTACGGGGATTTCCCGGATGAGGTTTGTCGGGGATTCGGGGTGGCGACGGCAACGGCTTTCCTGCTGGTCTGTGCGCTGACTTTCGTGAAGTCGTACCGGTGGCGGGTGGTGCAGACGGTGATGATGGCGGTAGCGTTTGCGATGACAGGTGTCTCTTTGACAAACAGAAAGTTTCACCCATTGATAGAGGAGAAAAGTTTCGAGGGAAATTCGGAGTGGGTGATGCGGGTTGCGTCTGAACCCACGCCCCGGGAGAAGAGTGTCAAAGTAGAGGCTGAGGTTTTGCAAGATGCTGGCAATCATCCTGTCAAAGGGAAAGTGTTGCTCTATTTGCAGCCGTCTGCGGGGGCGGAGGCGTTGCAGTACGGAGATCTGCTGTTCGTACACACACGTCTTTCGCGAATTCTGCCGCCATGCAATCCGGATGCATTTGACAATCAGCTCTATATGCGCCGGCGCGGCATCTACTATACGGGTTTTGTCCGGGAGAAGGCATGGGAGCGTTTTGGGAGTGCGCCTGCCAATCCGCTGAAAAGTGTGGCGCAGAAAGCACGTAACCGATTGACGGACATCTACATAAATGCAGGGATGAGCGGTGACGAGCTCGACATTTTGAAGGCCATCCTTTTAGGGGATGACGACACCTTGGATCCGGAGTTGAAGGCCTCCTACACCTCCGCGGGGGTGAGTCACATCCTGTGCGTGTCGGGGATGCATGTAGGGGTTATCTTCATGATTATCAACTTCTTGTTGAAACCGATGGACTTTTTTCGCACTTCGCGGATAATCAAGACCTTCTTTGTGATGCTGGTGATATGGCTCTATGCGCACATCACGGGATTGGCGCCGTCTGTAACCCGTTCGGCCACTATGTTCGCCTTTGTGGCGGTCGGGCAGTCGCTGCGGCGACACACCAATGTGTTCCACAGTCTGTTTGCCTCCATGTTTATCTTATTGGCAATAAATCCGTTATTGCTCTTCGAGGTGGGTTTTCAGCTCAGTTACCTGGCAGTGTCGGGCATTGTGTTGTTCCAGCCGAAATTGTCGGCACTTTACAGTTGCAGAACAAGAGTCGGGAAGTACTTTTGGGAGTTGCTGACCGTCTCCATAGCGGCGCAACTCGGCACATCACCCATTTCCATTTACTATTTTGCGCAGTTCCCCAACTATTTCATGCTCTCCAATCTGAGTGTGATTGCCCTCTCTTTCCTGGTGATTGTCACGGGAGTGGCATTGCTCCCGATTTCTTTTATCCCATTTATTACCAAGTACTTGTCATTAATTTTGACATGGGAAATCCGTATCATGAACCGCATTATCGTCTTTATTGAGCGGTTGCCACACGCGGTGACGCGGAATATGGACTATCACATTGTGCAAGTTATTCTGTTATACGGAGTTATTGGTTTCATTTGTCTGCTCTTGTATCGATGGAGCCGCAAAGTCTTTTGGACTACCGGCGTGTTGTTCACCCTGTTTGTTTTCTCGTTTGCCGTAAAAAAAGAGATTTGGAACCGCGAAACGGAGTTCATGCCCTACCATATTCGCAAGGGCAGCGCGTTGTCGTTTCATTGCAGGGGGCAGACGGTGCTCTTTTCGGATTCCATACGGAGTGAAAGGGACAAGCTTTATCAGTACAATATCAGGACTCATGCGCGGAAACATCGTCAGGGCGGTCCGGTGGTGCCCATCGACACGGCAGCCTTCGACACCCCCTTTTTGTGCAAGCGCGGGAATTTCGTCCGTTTTTGCGACAAAACGTACTATTTGCTCACCCACAAGCAGAGAATCATGCCTGATGGAGGTCGCAAAACGGTCGCGGTGGATTGTCTGCTGTTGCGTCAGAATCCGCGGCAGCCTCCCGAAGAGGTGATGGAGGTGTTGCCTTTCCGGGAGGTGGTGGCCGACGGTTCCAACACGCCGTTTTACATCGACCGGTGGCGCTTTTTTTGCGAAGAAAAAGGCATCCCGTTCACCTACACGGGCGACAGGAAATTATAATGCGGAGCTAACCCCAAATTTTGTATTTTTGCGGCTTGTTTTTACACTATGATAAATCACATTAAAGGCAAAATCGAAGAAGTGAATCCCGCATATGTGGTCGTCGAAACATCCGGCGGGGTAGGATACTACATCAACATATCGTTGGCAACGTTTTCCGAAATCAAGGACAGTCAGGAAATCAAGTTGTTGACGCATTTCATCGTGAAAGAAGACGCGCAGGTGCTCTATGGTTTCGCCACCGAAGAGGAGCGTGAACTGTTCAAGCTGTTGATCTCGGTCAACGGAATCGGTCCGAACACCTCGCGGCTGATTCTCTCCTCCATGAGTGTGGGCGAAGTGTTGAACGCCATTGCTACCGAAGACGTGAAGGCCATCCAGTCGGTGAAGGGCATTGGGGCGAAGACGGCGCAGCGTGTGGTCATTGAGTTGAAGGACAAAGCGAAGAAAGCTTCCTGGGCTTCTGCAACAAAAATTAATGTCGCATACAATAATAACAAATATGAAGCGTTATCTGCTCTCGTCGCTCTGGGCTTCCAGAAGTCAGGAGCGGAAACGGTATTGGATAAAATCATCAAAGCAGAAGGGATACAACTATCTGTGGAAGAACTAATTAAGAAGGCTTTGAAATTATTGTAAGAACAAAAAAAGAGAAAAAGACTTGAAAGTAAGACATTATATAAACGCTGTTTTTATAGCACTTTTCATCGTGGTTTTCGGGCATTTGAGTCTGAAGGCCGCCAATTGGTCGGGTGTACGCAAGACCCTGCCGACAGAAGTGCGTTTGTCGTATCCGTTGTGTCCGCCCGACACCAACCCGCCCACATTACCGCAGCCTGACATCAATCCGTTGTCTCCCAACCCCAATAATCCGTTCTATTTGAACAACCCGCCGGGTATCGGGCAGTCTATCATTTACGACCCGGTGACCAACACCTACAACTTCCAATATATGACCGGCAGTACGCCTTTCGGTCCGGGTGCATACATGAACATTAACGAGTACATCGACTACGACTTACAGCAAAGTATTCACGACTATTGGCAGAACCAGAGCCGCAGCATCGGCAGCAACGGCAAGTCCCGCACGGGCAGCGGTCTGATACCGCAGTTGCACCTTGGCGGCGAGATATTTGAAGGCATCTTCGGCAGCAACACCATTGACATCCGACCGTCAGGAACCGTGGGGTTGAAGTTGGGTGTAAAATACACGCAGACAGATAATTACCTGTTGCCAGTGAAACAACGTCGAAGGTTGCAACTCGACTTTGATGAAGACATACAGTTGAACTTGCTCGCCAAAATCGGTGAAAAGATCGAGTTCAACCTGAATTATTCCACCGATGAGCTGGCCGTGACGACCAAGACGGACCAGATTAAGCTCAAATACAACGGCAAGGAGGATGACATTCTGCAGCTGATCGAGTTTGGCGACATCACCTTCCCGCTGAACAGCACATTGATTACGGGCAGCCAGAGTCTTTTCGGTGTGAAGACGCAGTTGAAATTCGGCAACCTCTTCATTACCGCAGTCGCTTCCCGAAAGAAAGGTTCTTCGCAGACTATCACGGTTTCCGGCGGCGCAGAACAGACCGACTTTTACTTCCGTGCCGATGAATATGAGGAGAACAGGCACTTCTTCATCGGTCATTTCTTCGAGGAGCATTACAACGAGTACTTGAGCACGTTGCCTTTGGTGGGTTCCCCGATTGTGATTACCAAAATCGAGGTTTGGCGCACAACGGTGGGCGCGGCTACTGCGAACAACCGTAACGTGGTGGCCTTCACCGATTTGGGTGAATATGACCCCCAATCTTCCAATATCACTTACAACCTTGGATATCCTTCAGGACAGCTTCCGGACAACAACATCAACACTCTTCCGATTTACGCTGACAGTTCATTGATTCGCAATATCGCCACTGTTTCCAGCAACATGCAATCCATCGGTTTCAAGTCCGGTGTCGATTATGAAAAAGTGGAGAGTGCTCGTCTGTTGTCGCCGAACGAATACACGGTGAACACCAAGTTGGGTTTCATTTCGTTGAACTCGGCACTGGCACCCGACCAAGTGTTGGCCGTGGCGTTCCAGTACACGGTGATCGGTGACGACAAGGTGTATCAAGTGGGTGAGTTCTCCAACGAGGTGGCTGCTCCGAACTGTTTGCGTGTCAAGTTGTTGAAGAGTTCCACCCTGAATACCAAATCCCCATTGTGGAAGTTGATGATGAAGAACGTGTACAATCTTTCGGCTTATCAGGTTTCTGCTGACAAGTTCCGTTTGAACATCCTTTACACAGGTGATGCGGCAGGCACGCCGAACGGTTTCTTCACAGAAGGTTCCAAGAAAGGTATAGCGTTGATCCGTTTGATGGGCTTGGACCGGTTGAACCAACAGCAAGATCCCTCTCCGGATGGTATTTTCGACTTCATTGACGGAGCCCAAGTCACGGGCGGTACCATCAATTCCTCCAACGGCCGTGTCTATTTCCCCACAACCGAGCCTTTCGGCAGGGATTTGAGGGCGGTAATCGATGAACCTGAGTTGGCCGACAAATACGCTTTCGACTCGTTGTACACGATGACGAAGACGATGGCCCAGCAGATAACCAACAAGAACAAATACTACATTGAAGGTAGCTACCGATCGTCGTACGGGTCGGAATTCCATTTCACCGGCGGCGGGGCCACCAAATCGGTGAAAGTGACGGCAGGCGGTGTGCAACTGACGGAGAATGTCGATTACACCGTCAATTACGACATGGGTGTCGTGACGATTATCAACCAGAGCATTCTGGCATCCGGAACGCCGATCCAGATCACGCCCGAGGTGGATGATGCCTATCAGACCGACAAGCGCATGTTCGGTGTGAATTTGGACTATGTCTTTTCCCCGGATCTCACGGTGGGTGCGACATTGTTGAACTTGCGCGAGCGTCCCATCACCAATAAGGTCAACTACGGCGACGAGCCCATCAATAACCTGATTTGGGGTATGAATTTCGCTTACAAGACAGAGTTGCCTTTCATTACGAAAGCCATCGATCTGTTGAGTTTCCACCATACCACGACCAAGTCGTATTTGAATCTTGACGGTGAATTTGCCCATTTCATTCCGGGGCACAACCGTCAGATCGGCAAGAGCGGTACGACCTATATCGACGACTTTGAGGCGGCCAAATCGACTGTCGATCTGATGTCCATGAGCAACTGGGTGATTGCCTCCACCCCGCAAGGTCAGCCCGACCTTTTCCCCGAGGCTTCCTCGGTGCCCATCACCGCCCCTGTGCGCCGTCAGTTGGCTTACGGCTTCAATCGTGCCCGTCTTGCGTGGTACATCATCGACCCGTTGTTCTACAACAGCGGTTCCGCGGTGCCTTCCAACCTGACGAAGGACGACCTGTCGGCACCCTACGCCCGCGCCGTGTATGAGCCCGAATTGTTCCCTTACAAGGAACAGCAAACCACCTCGCTTTCCACGTTGATGACGGTCTTCAACCTGGCCTACTACCCTTCGGAAAGAGGTCCTTACAACTATGATGTGGATGGTTCGGAGGGCTTTTCCCGTGGTTTGACGGAGGATGGTGCTTTGCGTGACCCTGAAACCCGTTGGGGCGGTATCATGCGTAAGTTCGACCAGACAGACTTCGAATCCTCCAACTACGAATATATCGAATTCTGGATGATGGACCCCTTCATCGACAATCCGAATCACAAGGGTGGTAAGCTCTATTTCAACTTAGGTGACATCTCCGAAGATATTCTCCGTGATGGACGGAAATTCTTCGAGAACGGACTTCCCGCCGACGGAAGCGACAATGACGTGGCATTCACGGTTTGGGGCCGTATTCCCACACAACAGCTGATTGTCAACGCGTTCGACAACAGTCAGGAGGCGCGTAAGTTTCAGGATGTGGGTTACGACGGTTTGCCCAACACCCGTGAGCTGGAGTATTTCCAGGAGACCTATATCGACCGCATTGCCGCTGCGTTCGGAGCGGGATCGCAGGCTTACCAAAATGCCGTTGCCGACCCCTCAGCGGATAATTACCACTATTTCAGAGGCGGCGATTATGACCAGGCTGATTTGAAAGTGGTGGAACGTTACAAATATTACAACAATGCGGAAGGGAACTCGCCGGTGGACAACCAGAGTGTCGAGAGTTATCCCACCGCCGCCACCAACATCCCCAACTTGGAGGATATGAATAACGACAACACCTTGAGCGAGGACGAGCGTTATTATCAGTATGTGATCGACTTGTCACCGGACAAGATGGTGGTGGGTGAAAACTATATCAATGACATTTACGAAGGACGTCCTGACCCGCTGCCCAACGGTGACCGTCCGCCTACCAAGTGGTATCAGTTCCGTATTCCGATTCATAATCCCGACAAGGTGGTGAACAACATGTCGGGCTTCAACTCTATCCGTTTCATGCGTGTTTTCATGCGTGATTTCGAAGAGCCAATCGTTTGCCGTTTGGCTACCTTTGAGTTGGTGCGGAGTAATTGGCGGACCTATAATCTCAGTCTGCGGGAGGATGGTGACTATCTTCCCACTCAGGACGACGGCGACTGTTCCTTCTATGTCGGAACGGTCAGCTATGAGGAGAATGCAAGCCGTCAGCCTGTCCCATACGTGCTTCCTCCCGGCATTGTCCGCCAGACGGCTTACGGTATGACCGCACAGATCTATGAGGAGAACGAGCAGTCGTTGACCATGAAGGCGGTGGACCTGCCGGATGGTGATTCCCGTGCCATCTATAAGAGCACTTCTTACGATTTGCGGCAGTTCAATAACCTGCAGATGTATATCCATGCGGAAGATGTTTTCTCGTCAGGTGATTTGCGCCCCGGTGATGTGACCGTTTTCATCCGTTTGGGTTCCGACTTCACGGAGAACTACTACGAATATGAGTTACCCATCGAAATCACCCCATGGGGTGTGGGCCGCGACACGAATGCCATTTGGCCGGCCCAGAACATGGTGTACATTGCTTTGGACTCCCTTGTGGCCATGAAGATGGAGCGTAACAGGGCAATACGAAACGGCCATCATCCCAGTATATTCGTTCCGTATTCCCCGGTCCGTTACTCCAATACCGATCCCCGGTACAGCGTGGTGGGTAATCCGAATTTGGGTGAAGTGACCACCATCATGATCGGTGTCCGAAATCCGAAGAAACGGGCTGGCGAGGCGGAAACCAGCGGCTATTACGACGACATGAAGCCCAAATCGGTGGAGGTTTGGGTCAATGAGTTGAGATTGTGCGACTTTAACGACCGGCAAGGTTTTGCTGCGTTGTTGCGGGCTCGTACCACGTTGGCGGATGTGGGTGATTTGACGCTGTCGGGTGTCTATTCGTCCCCTGGATTCGGTCAGCTGGAACAATCCATCACCCAACGATCCCATGAGACTAATGTCAACTTCGATTTAGCCACGAACATCGATGGTGGAAAACTGCTCTTCCCCGAACGTTGGAACATTAAGATCCCGGTGCACTACGACTACTCTTTGGGGGTGGTTCAGCCTGAGTACAACCCGTTGAACCCTGACGTGAAAATGAAGGACGAATTGGCAGACCTTTCGGCTTCGGAACGCGATTCTCTCCGTTTCCTGACCAACAAGGTTGTCAAACGCCAGAACGTCAACTTGATGAATGTGCGCAAGGAACGTGACTTCTCCAAGGGAAACACCAAGATGCACATCTGGGATATAGAGAACTTCGACCTTTCCTATTCCTATTCTCAATTGGTGCAACGTGACGAGGACTTGGAGATGAACAACGAGTACATCCATAACGGTGAGATAGGATATACGTTCAGCACCAACCCGAAGAACTACAAACCGTTGTCCAATGCCAAATGGCTTAAGAATAAATGGTTACAGATTATTCGTGACTTCAACATCACCCCTATGCCGAAGAATCTCACCTTCCGCACGACGTTGCATCGCGACCTGCAGGAGTTTAAGTATCGTCCTAAGAGCAGGGGTAATATCATTATTGACACCAACTACGTGAAATCTTTCGATTGGACCCGTAACTATGGCATCAACTGGGATATCTTCCAGAGTTTGAAACTGGAGTTCAAGGCCATCGCGTCTGCGCGCATTGACGAGCCTGACGGACGCATCGACACGCGTGCGAAGAAAGACTCTGTGTGGCATTGTCTTGGAAGAGGCGGCCGTACTACGGATTATCGCCAGAATTTCAGCGCCACATATCAGGTGCCTATCAACAAGATACCTCTGTTCAAGTTTGTGACAGCCAATGTCCGCTATACATCCATGTATATGTTCACGGCTTCCGCACTCTCCATCTCTAATTTGGGTAATACTATCCAAAACTCTCAAAACATTCAGGGAAATGCCACTTTGAATTTCGTAACATTGTATAACTCAGTTCCTTATCTTAAGAAAGTAAACCAAGGAATTGCGCAAAACAAGGGTAAGTCGGACAAGGGAAAGAATGGAAAAGACAAGAAAGGTGGCATGGATCGTGATAAGAAAGGGAAAGACGATGTCAGTGAGAATGAAAATGACGACAAAAACGATTCTTTGAAGGAGAAGCCTCAAGTGGGCAGAATGATTTTGGATGGAACCGTCCGTGTGCTCATGTCATTGCGAAATGTTTCCGCCACCTTTACGCAAGGTCGGGGAACTGTGCTGCCGGGCTACATGTATTCCGCTTCTTTGCTTGGGCACGGCAAGGAGGCTAATGGTCCCGGATTCCTTTTCATGTTTGGTGGACAACCTGATATTCAGGCTATCGCTGCCCGTAATCACTGGCTTACTACCGATTCTCTGATGAATTCGCCATACCAAAGAACCCGCAATCAGGTGATCAACTTCCGTGCCACGTTGGAGCCGTTCCGGGATTTCCGTATTGACGTGAGTGCCAACCGCAACTTCACAGAGAACCGCTCTGAATACTTCCATGTGGATGAATTGGGCAATGTGTCGCATTACACACCGCAGCGTGCCGGTTCGTTTAGCATGACCTATTGTGGTTTGGGCACCTTCTTCAAGGACCATGACGAGTTGTTCCAGCAATTCCGTGAAGCGCGTTCCGAATTGGCGAAGCGCTATGCTGAAAACAACCCCAACTATACAGGAGAAGTGGATCCCGAAACGGGCTACCCTGTCGGTTACGGTAGTCTTTCCCAGGATGTGCTGATGGGTGCGTTCCTGACGACCTATCTTGGCCGGGATGCCGAAAAATCAGACATCTTCTCCCCGTTCCTGAAGATCCCGTTGCCTAACTGGCGCTTGAATTACAACGGTTTGACGAAACTCAAGGTCATGAGCAAGATTTTCCAAAGCTTCTCCTTGATTCATAACTATACCTGTACCTACAACGTGGGCAGCTATTCCACCAATATTGCCTACAGACAAGATGCAAACGGATTCCCCACAGAATACAACGCTCTCGGGGACTTCATCCCTGCGAATGAGATGAGTCAGATGGCTTTGAACGAACAGTTCGGTCCGTTGATCGGATTTGACATGACGTTGAAAAACAGCATGTTGGTCAAGGTGGAGTATAAGCAGGCCCGCAACCTCTCCCTCAGTTTCGCCAACACGCAGATCACCGAGACCACCAGTAAGGAAATCGCGGTTTCCGCAGGTTACCGTTTCAAAGACATCAAGCTCGGACTGGTGTTCGCAGGTGTGAAACGGCAGTTTGTCAGCGATCTGAATGTCACTGCCGGTTTCGGATTGAAGGACAACAGAACCATGTTGCGCCGTATTTCCGAAAACAATGAACAGGTGACTTCCGGTGCCTTGAATGTGACGATCAATGTGGCGGCCGACTATCAGTTCAGCCGTATGGTGAGCATGAAGTTCTACTATGACCAGGCGATAAACCGCCCGAAGGTCATGAACCAGTATAACAACATGAACTTTGAGACGGGCATCCAGTTGCAGCTGATGTTGTCACAATAGTTTCTTTCCTGACAAAGATGAGTGTTTCCGATCCTCAAGTGTGCAAATGGAGCCTGTGTCAATCCGGTGTTATCGCCGTGTTTTTGGCATCGTCCTTCCTTTTGTCATGCCATTCCCCGAAGCAGAAGGCGGAGGAAAGCGTTCCGATGGCCATAGAAGAGGAGATTGTGACAGAGGTGGACCCCTACACCGATTTCGAGAAAAGGCTCGTCGATTTCGGGTTACAGGACATTGCCGAGGTGGATTCCACCATTGGGGTGAAGATGGTCTATGCCACGCCGGACAATTTTCTCGGGCATGTGCTCTATCACGGCCTCAACCACGCCTTCATGGTGCCTGCGATGGCGCAGAAGCTTTCCAAAGCGCAGCAGCGGTTGAAGGCGTTGCGTCCTGATTTGTCGTTGCTTATTTACGATGCCGCCCGTCCGCTCAGCATCCAGCGCGAGATGTGGGAGTCGGTGAAGGGCACGCCTAACGTCTCGTTTGTGGCTGATCCCGCCAAGGGGCGGGGGATGCACAACTACGGGGCGGCGGTGGATATCACCCTGATGGACAGTGCTGGGAAACCCTTGCCGATGGGCTCCGAGCATGACTATTTCGGTCCGGAGGCGAGGATCGACCACGAAGCGGAATTGCTGGAAAGCGGTTTGATTACGGAAGAAGAGTTGTCGAACCGAAAGCTTTTGCGTCGCGTGATGACGGAAAGCGGCTTTGTGACTTGCGTGTCAGAATGGTGGCATTTCAACCACATTCCCTCCATCCGGGCAAAGCAGGAGTTGAAAATCATCGATTTTGAGTAGGGGGCGTTGACGTTGTCAGTACAATAAAAAAAGCACTCACGATTTCGTAAGTGCCTTTCGTCTTGCGCTCCCTCAAGGACTTGAACCTTGGACCCTCTGATTAACAGGCGCATGAAATCATTTGATTTTGTTTGTTTTCAATTTTGCGAACCGATTGTAATTGATGGGTTTTACGGGAATTATGACATATTTGTTTCTGCTCGTTTTTGAAGGTTTTCGGAAAATGTTAGTTCATTTGTTAGTCCTCTTTTGCTTTGGACTAACATTTTGGATTTGTTTTTGATGGCTTTTGAATTCCGAACTCTTTCTTGATTTTCTGAACAGTTCGCACACAGTGGCCTGTCAACTTCGCAGTGTCGCGAATGGTGGTTCCTTTTTTCAGATGACGTATCACCTCTCGATACTCCTCCTCTTTAGCCTCCTTCGGTTTTCTGTATCCCACTCTTCGGCCGACCTTACCTCCTTCTGCTATAAATTTTGCCCGACCACTTTGCAGCCGATAGAAGATGGCTTCCCTCTCCAACTGTGCGCAAGTTCCTAATACTGCAATCATGATGGTTAGGAATGGGTTCTCGCTGCCGTCCACATTGAAAATTGAAAGATTCTCTTTCTGGAAGTAGATATTCAGATGATGATCCTTGCAAAATTTCACATTCTCCAACACTTCATCCACCTTTCTTCCAAGTCTGCTCAGTTCACTAATCAGCAATATGTCAATATGGTTCGTCACACAATACTCCAGACAATCAAGCAGGACTTGGCGATCCGGGTTTCGCACGGCCCCGCTAATTCGTTCCTCATAGATTTTGCTCACCTCGTATCCGTCGCGCTCTGCGTATGCTTGCAAGTCATGGACTTGTCGATCGGTACTCTGTCGGCCCCCTGCGCTGCTGACCCGAGCATATATCACGGCTTTTCTCATATCTCTAATTTTTTGTGCCGCGAATATACAAATTTTTTCGATACGTAATACTATAAATCAAAGATTTAAATACATAACATATATATGGGTCATATAAAGGATTCATTGATTTAAAGTATTACAAATTTAAGGTAGTACATGATATAGCAAAAATCTATCTTTTCGAATTGGCACGGCCGTGTCAAATCCGGAATGACGTTCATCAAGAGGTCATCGAAACACCTTCGTGCAACAATTCCTTGATCATCTTACTTTTTTTCATTGAATTAATACGTAAAGAGTTT
This sequence comes from Bacteroidales bacterium, assembly GCA_016281255.1. Taxonomy (GTDB): domain Bacteria; phylum Bacteroidota; class Bacteroidia; order Bacteroidales; family WCHB1-69; genus F23-D06. Next base: position 7,682 of record JAEEIG010000145.1, on the reverse strand, counting down.
ATGTAGCCTTGTGTTGTGGTACTATTCGTGTGTCCCATGTCCATCTGCAAATCCAGCAGAGGCCGTCCACTCTCATACTGTAAGGTTGCATAGGTGTGACGAGCCTGTGCCATTGTGATATGTGGTAGTTCAAGTTTCTCCGCGATGATACGAAGCCCCTGGTTCGCACGATCGTTTATGTCATGAATACGGTTACTGATTTGCCTTTCAGTATTGGCGTTCACTAGGAACGGAAATATGTATTCGTTTGGTCGAGAAAGATCTATGCATCCGTACTTTGACATAATTTGCTTGGCCGTATCTGTGATGAAAAGAGACACAGGTATTGCATGTTCCTTGGTCTTATGGCGCTTGAACTCCATTATCCACCCATCCTCAGTCTCTTTTATGTTTTTATTCTTAAATCGCAGAATATCACTCAGATAATGACCATTCATTTCAAAAGAAAGAATGAACATGTCCCGACCAAATTGCGCCAAGTCATCCTTGGTATCATATTCGAAAATCTGTTGCAAACTCTTAGAGGACAATCCATAATTCATTTTTCTTGATGACGTAAGAGAGAGTTTTCGGAAGGGCTTCCTGTCATCAATATAACCTCTGTCAACGGCAAAGTTATATACCGCCCTCAAACTACGAAGATAGATATTGATGGTGTTTCTTGATATGTCGGGGTTGCTTTTTCGCAAAAACGAGACAAAGTTAGATACGGATTCTGGTGTGATTTCATTGATGGTCATGTGTTTCTTGAATTTGATCAGCCAATTCAACGTTGTATCGTATGTGATTTTTGTTTTATCCGAAATCGGACGGGATCTGCTTGTGTCAGAGATGTACTCAGAAAAAATGCTCCGAACATCGTAAACATTGGCGATTTCCTTTCGGACAAGTCGTTTATAGTCACAGGCGAACGAGTCAAAAGAGAAATGTTCTCCGAGTTTGCGAACGATGTCAAGTGCGGCATTATAGTCGGCACGCACTTCCTCGAACGCCTCCTTATGGATTTTGAGATTAGCGTTTCTGTACTCCTCTTCGGTCAGACGTACAGTACCGTTGGTTACATAATAGCGCGGGACACGGTTGTACGTGACACGCAACTCGAGTGTTCTCCTGTCCTCATTGGTGACAGGGCACCCCTTAGGGCGTCGATGGTTCCTTACAATTTGTACTGTTACTCCCATGTTAGTCGTTTTTTTAAGTATGATATAATAAAAAACAGAAATGAGAGTTCATTCTTCGCACTCCCGGAGTACCTCTTCAAATTTCGCCTTCAACTTCACCCGCAACGACTTCGGTACGGACTTGGTTGGCCGGAACACCTCGGTTGATTCGGGGTGAAAGTGAGTGTCGCCCTCGCCCAACGAGAGCATTACATAGCAGTCGTCGCTATAGTCCCAGTGGAAGGGAACTTGCTTGTCGGTAAATTCCTCCTCCTTGCATTCCAACCCTTTTTCTTTGCACATTTTTCTGTACTCTTCCAAACAGCGTTGCCAATATTCCGCATATTCCTCTTTACTGGGCTGGGCGTGCTCAACTACGCAAAGTTCGGCCTGCCGGTCATCAATAACCTCCACGATGTCGCCTGGCTGGAAACGGATTTGGTCGGGGGTGCGACCTTTGTAATGCCCCTTGCACTGATGGTCCAGCAGATTTTCGTCGTTGGGTTTACCGTCAGCGGTGTAGGTGCGCACCGACTGGATGTCATACCAATGGCTGCCCAAATCTAATTGGCGTTCCGTTATGCTGTAGGCGAGCACAATATTGTGTCCAAAGCATTTTTCATCCTCGAGATACAACCCCTCGGCAATCTCCTTCAGGCGTTCCTGCTCATACTCCTGGTTCTCCTTAACTTCTCTGTACATCTGTTTTTGGGCTTTTTCCAAAGTGGTAAAAAGTCCCAACTCATCCGCTTTGGTTTTGCGGATCGGGTAGCGTGCCTTGCTGTTGGTGGTGATCTTGGTTAATTCAAAAATGGTTTTCATCATCAATTGTTTCATTTTTGTCTGAGCGACAGCAGGAGTTCCCGCTGCGCCTTGGTGATTTTTCGGGTGGTTTTGAACAAGGAAACTGGAGAAGGATGTTCGTGGGCTCCGTCACCGTAATGTAATAACACGCAGTAAGTGTCATCGGTGTCGTCCAACGGATAGTCGAGGGCGATTTCGCGTTTTGTGGGTTCCCGGTGGAGATACTTCCGTAATTTTTCTGTGCATAATTCCTTATATTTCTGACACTCCTCCACGGTTCGCGGAGTACCCGCCACAATGCAGAGGCAGATTTCATCGTATGCCACCATCTCCACAATGTCTCCTGGTTGAAAATGAATGCGGTCGGGGGTGCGTCCATAGTACCGCGCAGTACTGCCTACATCGGTGTAATCGTTCAGGGTGCCGTCTGCCATATAGGAGTAGGACGACTTGCAGGCGAAACGGGTGGTAAATCGCACACCGTCCACCACTCTCTCCGTGATGTAAAAGGCATACGTGTCGCCATAGTAAGAATCGGAGGCACATTGCCGCATGAACTTCTCCGCTTTCTTCCGTGTGGAGAAATAGCCCATGTGGTCGAACCCCGCCGGTCTTACAAATCCATGTTCCCGCAGCCGACCCTTTTCCAAATAGCATCTCTCAAGTGCAAATACAGTTTTCATAATTCCGTAATTAATCTTTGTGAGATAAATCTTTGTTGCCATTTTTCATTCTCCATGACTTTTGCACGCAGAGTCTCCAACTTGTTCCGCATCCTTGCTGAAACCTCTTCCGTCAGTCGCATGGCGCAGTGTGTAGGACAATAGTCTATGGGGTTGTCCTCTATGTTCAGCGATTCGTAGGCGGGGACAATGGTATAGGCATCGTACCAAGCGTTGATGCGCGTGCCAAGATCAAAACCGCAATCACCAGTCAGATTACGTTCGTTTTTCAAATATCGTTCGGAAAGTTCTGATATTACTTCAATCGTTGGCGGTCCTTCCAACACGATGGCAAGTTCCCCATGACCAGCACTCCAATAGTGGCTTCTTTCATAGCAGAACACCTCTATGATGTCGCTGGGTTGGAAGCGGATTTCTTCGGGTTTCCTTCCTGCGAAGTAATTGCGATTGTAGATGTAGTTGTCACATTCGATTTCATCGAACTGGGGCGGAATATCGCTGGTAGTCATCATATCGGCATACGGACGTTCGCCCCACAGTTGTCCATCGGGAAGGTAAACCCTTTCGGAGAAACTTTCGAAAGAAAGATGTTTGATTCCCAACGGTATCTCGCTCAATACCCAGCAATAAGCATAGCAGTCATAACATGTCCGGTATCTCAGCCTCTCTTCGGCCTCCTCCCGCGTGGAAAAGTACGTACTTCCGGCATCCGCCTCCACCCTGAAGGTCGGGTAGCGTCGGCCTTTGCTTTTACGTGTGTCGTACCGGGTCAGTTTGAAAATTGTTTTGAATTCAATATTGTGATTGTTGTTTTCATTATCCTCATTGATGGTGTTTTTCATTTTGCTTTTTGCAATAGACTGCTTAATGTAAGCAATTCGTTCTTTGTATGGCATTTTACTGACTTTAATCATTTCCGCAATTTTCTCTTCGTTTGTCATAACTCTATGTTTTTATTATTCGGAATTATCCTATTTGGTCTTGTGATTATACTTCTCCTGCACCATCTTTATTACTCCTTTTTTTAACTCTTTAAAAAATTCTTCACAAGAGACATGACCATCTTTTTCAAAATAATCGCACCATTCCCGCTCGCCCCATGTCTTTTTTATGGCTTGCTGTTCTTCCTCGGAAAGTTGCTCGAATTTTTCAAAATCGATGTCGGCCATTGTTAGATGTTTTTAATTACGCGGCAAAAATACGGTGTCGATGAACACAGTGTCGAATTCTGCTATTAGCATGTAAAAGAAAAGCCGTTCCCGCAAACTGTATAAGGATGGGTCTTTCACCAAATAAACCTTCTTGCAGGAGCGGCTTCTTGATAAATTGTCCTCATTTGGGGAGCGGGCCATCCAATTCGGACTCCCCATCGGACAATGTCAGTTCTTCTATCACGAGTAGCCCTACCGATACCCTTCGTGCCTCGAAGAACCCTATGGGCGGGCAATTTAGATCGGAATCATCCCGCTTAGTCTTGCAAACAAATTAACGATTGGTTTTATATGCACCATTATTGTTTCTTCAGATGCGGTAATGGTTGTGCTTTCATTGCACGCAGAAATGTTATAACAGATGATGGTATGTCCGTTATTGTATAAATGCCGTTAGGTTCATATATATCATAATAAAACCGAATGTTTTCATCCAATTTCTTCAAATCTATGACAAATATAGCATACACTGTTTTCAAATTTTCGGTTTCCCTTTTTCTTGCTTGATTGTAAAGAGAATTCACAAGTGCTTGCAGATCATCTTCAGTTGATGTGCCTTCTGCCAGAAAAACACGTTCTTCTGAACACCGATATTCGGAATCATTGTTTGATGCCGACAATCCGTCTTTTAATATCTTCTCTTTGAAAACGATGGGTGCTATGTGATAAACAATATTCGATTCCTTACGGATGGTGTCTGTAACATCTTCTGGTTTTATTGGTTCAAAACGCATATCTATCCACTGTCTCTCTTTTCGATCAAAAAATAAATCATTGTCTGCTGGTTTGCGTCTGAAATAACCAAGAGTTTCCATAGATTCCTCTATTATTTCAACGTTGTTGTCTGTCACTGCTATAAGCAGTGCAGCATATAAACCGTGAGTGTCCTCTTCTACTATTACAAACTGCTCTTCACTTATCGGGAAGGTTGTCGTGATTATTTCTTTTACTTTGGTTATTCGTTCCAAATAATCAGTGCTTTCACAAACACGTCTCGTTGACAAGGGATGTCTATGGTCTATTTTGAGCAAATATGGATTATATCGTTGCCAACCTTTATCAAGTATTGAAACAGGGATTACGTCCAAATCAAAAACGTCATCCTTAGAATTACGTTCTTTTGAGACTGGTTCTTTGACAATTTCTTCAGATTCTTTGTTTTTCATAATGATTGTTTTTGGAATTATCCTATTGGGTTATACGATTATACTTCTCCTGCGCCATCTTTATGGTTTCGATTTCCAATTCTTGAAAAAAATCATCAATTGAAACAGCCCCGCCATTGATATAGTATTCCCCCCAATCTTCATCCGTCCATTTGGATGTGATAGCCTTCCTCTCTTCCTCGGAAAGTTGCTCGAATTTTTCAAAATCAATATTGGTCATAATAATTCGGGATTGTAAGATGGCTATTGCGCTTGCATGGCAATGTACCACTCTTCACTGAACCAGATATTGTCGGGGATTTCGCCTGCGGAGAGGAAGCACTGCATCATCTGAGCACCTGTGTAACCGCAGAGTGTCCTCACATTCGGCTGATTACGGTAAGCCACCATAAACCGCTTTTCCGGCATTTTTCTCGCCACCTCATAGAGACGGCGAACGTTGTCGGTGATCTGTTCCAAAGTGATACGGGGCCGGCCTTTGCGCATCTCTGTGGTTATCAATGCGTACGATTGCCCGTGAAGACCATCGCCTTTGCCGTATTTGGCTCCGAACTTTTGGAGGACGACCTTGGCCGATCCAGCGCCATGCTTCCCTTCCGGATTGCTTCCGAACACAAAAATGATGTCCTTTCCCGGGGTGATGTTTCCTGTATAATGATTCATAGCATTAATAATTTGATTGATCTTGATATTTTATAGTAAGCCCCTCAAATCCCCTTCGCAACACCTTCCTCTAAAAGATAGTCGTTTCCACCGGTGGCTTCGTTGTGGTACTTGAACTCTGCGGCAAAGACCTCCTTTCCGTATTGGCGGGCGAAGTCCACCGTGTACATAGTTCCGCTCTTTTTCGGGCACTGCGCCACCACTACCATCTGGCTGAGAGCGGCCTGCAGGCGATTGCGTCGGACCAGTGTCTTCGGTGTGGCTTTCACACCCAACGGCTGTTCACTGACCACCAAACCCCGCATCTGCAGGATGCGCGTCTGCAAAGGGATGTTCTCCTGAGGATGCACGATGTCCAGTCCCGAACCGACAACGGCGATGGTTTGCCCCCTGGCATCGAGACAACCACGGTGGGCGGAACTGTCGCAGCCTAATGCCAATCCCGACACCACCACATAACCCTTTTGGGTGAAATCCACAGCCAAACTGTACGCCTTCGAACAGCCGTTACGGTCAGCAGCACGTGCTCCTATAATCGCCACAGACTTCTCCGCCTTCAACAGTTCAACATTCCCCATCAGGTAAAGTTTCTCGGGACAGTCGTCGCCAATGGCCAATAGCGACTGCGGAAACAGTTCGGATGTTAATAATTTCATGTTTCATAATGATTCGCGGTAAAATCTTGTTCTACTTTCCATTCCGTATTTTATTGATTTGGCGATTCTTCAATCGGCAGGATATGCTTGAACACGCCCCAATCCGGATCTTGCCGGTACTGCTCCACAAGGTTTTCCGGCACATACAACTTAGCATTAACCATAGGTTCATCGTGGAGGTACGCCTTGAAACAATTTCCAAATTCCAACTTTTTCGGCGACCGCAGTATGACGGTTTCCAAATTCGGGCAATCTGCAAATGTCATATAGCCCAAGTCAGTCAATGTGCTGGGCAAATCGACATAACTCAAATTCATGTTTTCCAAGAAACATTGTACCCGGAATTTCTCAAAACCTTCGGGCAACACCACGCGATGAAGTTTCGGACAGTTGCCGAAACTGTTGTCTCCCATCTTGCGGAGGGTTTTCGGAAAAGAGACGGATTCCAGATACTGGTTATCCAAAAAGGCTATCCCTTTGATTTCTTCCACTCCTTTGGGGATAATGACGTGCGGGCATTTTGTATAAGCAGCCAACAGTTTTTTCCCGTCTTTCGACAGAACCATCTCATTCTCGTATTTCAAATAAGGATTGTCTTTGTCAATGCGGAAGATTCGCGGTTTGTTGCAATGGCAGAATGTCCAACTATCTAAATAATCCAGCCCTTTGCCAATATACACAGAACGCAGATTGTTGCAAAGAAACGCCCATTCGTCCACATAGTTGAAAGTGTCGGGAATCACCAGGTGACGAAGTGTGCGCGGGTGATTAAAGGCACCCATTTCAACGCTCTCAACCGTATAGCGTTCTCCTTCAACCATCACATGGTCAGGGAGACGGTAGCGGCGGCAGCGTCCAATGTGTCCTTTGGCAATCCACGCCGTTTTCTCTTCATCATCAAGCAGATAGACAAACTTTCCCTGCTTGTACTTTCTTCGGGAATATACATCTAACCCCATAGTTCTCTTTTATTTGTATTCTTCTTCCATTTGTTTCAGTTTCCACGCCGCCACCTCGTCGCCGGCCGCTGCCGCTTTCCCGTACCAGTGTCTGGCTTTGGCCATGTCTTTTTTGATGTAGCAGATGTTGTGCTCATAGAGGTAGCCCTTCAGGTAGTAGGCGGCAGGGTGTTTCTGCTTGGAGAAAAACTTGGCCACCGCCTTGATGGCTTCTTCCTCCTCTTCAAAAAACATCTCGTCATCGAAATACTCTTCCCCTTCCTTTTCCACAACACCCTTCACCACGTGCAGCATCTGCCATGCTTCCATCACCATCGCACGCGGGTCGGGAGTCCAGCGCCATAAACTCACCGCTTTGGCCAGATTTCCGCGCAGCATCT
>JAEEIG010000144.1 GCA_016281255.1 Bacteroidales bacterium | reverse complement strand
GCCGACCTGCTGAACATCTCCATCGCCAGCTCCAAGGAGACGCTCTACCGCGCCCGCAAACGGCTGCGGCATCTGCTCACCCAAATGGCGCACGAGAAAGAAAAACGCAAAAAGGGAGTTTTTGTCATGATACTACTATTCTTATTACAGCATTCCGAGGCCGCCCGCACCGACCGGATGTTCCGAAACGGCCTTTCCTCGCTTACATACGCGCCTTCGAATCCGCTCACTACCACACAGATACGGCAGGCAGCGGCAGAAGCGCCCTCCAGTGCGGGGGTCTTTGTGGCAACACACCGCGCGGCATTGGTCACCGCGACTATTGCGGGGGTTGTCGGCGGAGTCTGCCTCTGGCATGTTGGTCGTACTGCGCTGGATAACAATCCGTTGCAGAATCCGATCGTACCTGCTGAATCGCCAGTATGCCTTCCTGCCGACACTATCTCCAAGAACAGTTTGCCATCTGCGTCCAACTCTACGATGTTGGAAAACGTTGTCCCCTACACCATCGTCGAGAGCAGTTTACAAACAGAGCCCGGATCAACAACCAAGCTATCCGGAGCGACTGCGCCTGTGAAACAACAAGAGCCGGGAACCAAACCCCAAGTCATCGTCGTCACTAAAGAGATTGTGGTGAACGATACGGTGGTGGTCCGTGACACCGCAATAGTGAAAGACACGGTCTATTTAATGCAAAAGCCATGAAAAAGCAGACTGTTATCACATTTATCGTATTGTTATTCAGTACTATAGGAGGTGTCTCCGCGCAAACCACAGACACCATGTATGTGGTGAAGCGGCACGTGGTGCGCGACACCGTCTATGTGCGCGACACGGTGCGCGTACAGGACACCATCATCATCGCCGACTACATTCACAGCGAGGAATTCAAGCAGCTGTTTTACGAGCTGAACGGTGTTGATGGGCAGACGCCGTCCGATTCGTTGGAAAAATTGTGGGCGCAAACCGTTACCTTTTTGGAAAATCGCGTCTTACATCATGAACAGCAAAACATTTCAACAATGGACAGCATCAAAAAATACGGATTGGCGGGGCTCATGCTTTTGGGCTTGAACTCTCTTGCTCCCGCGCAGACGGAGACAACGAAGCCTGTGGGCGAACCTCATCAAATCGAGACCAAATCTGCTCTTCACGACGACTCATTCAACGGTTTCCATTTCGGATATACGCTGGAGGCGGATATCGTGCATCCAGTTGAGATGACATCTACATCCACTGGGAAGAAATCTTTTTCCTCAGTTCGCTATGGCGGTCGATTCGGGTTGGAAGGTTCGTATAACTTCGCGGATTATTTCGGGGTGTCTGCCGCTTTGGATTTAGGCTATATAGGGATGGACAAGACTGGGTTTTATCCTTATTTTGGCGTATCAATGCCCTTGAAATTTGAATTCCACTATCCTATTACGAACAAATTATGGATAACTGCGAATGCTGGTGTTCAATTGCGAATGCCATGGACGACCTTTTTGTATGGTTATGATAAAGACAACGGAGAAGGGGTTTATGAATTATATAATAATTCGCTCATATCCTATGGCGACTATAAATACAATAGACATGTCTTTTATGCAGATTTAATGGCGGATGTAGGGTTGTACTATCAATTACCCAATAAGAATTACCTTCGTTTTTTACTGGGGTTGAATGTCGCCACGACGGATTTTGCAAGAGGTAGAGTTTGGCCTATAGCTTATCCTACGTTGTATGACTACGAGTACCTGTCCCGATATGTATCCCAGCGCAACCACTACCTCTACTTCCAGATCGCCTACTTTCACGGTTTCAGCAAGCAGCGGGCCATCAAGCAAGCGCAGCCGCACTGGGCCACAGACAAGTCGCTGTATCGCCACGAGTTTCGATTGGGAGTGGGTGATCCGTTTGGCATTTGGTTGTTAAAAAATGAACAAGTGGATTTTTTGAGAATAAGAGATAATACAGAAATGCCCATTATTAATGAAGATAGACATTTTACACCTGTAGTATCTTTTGATTATCGCTACCGTGCGGCTAAATGGTTTTGGTTGGGAATCACGACAGGATATGGCTATTACAAGGGCACTGTTGATTATTTACCAGACGGTGTTGTTCCTGCGGTTGATATTCCTAACGCTGTTGTTGCTTCATGGCAGGAAAAAGAGCACCAAATAATCATTATGCCAGATGTGCGTTTCTCTTACCTGAATCGTCCGCATGTGACGCTCTATGCTGGTCTGGCTGTTGGATTGCTTATCAATCGTGGGAATTATTATAGGGGAACTGTAAACGACGATATTTGGTTCGATCTTGTACCCGAGGCTTCATTTTCTCCACAGAAAAACCATACTTCGGTCTTTTCCGCCTTCCAGCTGACCGCCTTCGGGTTGAAAGCCGGTGCAAAACATTGGTTCGGCAGTTTCGAGGCAGGCTTCGGCATCAAGGGAATTGTCAATTTGGGTGTGGGGTACGAGTTCTGATGATTTATCTCCGCGTATCATGCGGATCTGCGCGCGTAAGTGTAAAAATCTGCGAAATCTCGTCGTAAAAATTAACTATTCAAAGCCGAATAGTTAAGATGTATTTTATAACAAGCTGGTTGTCAAGTACAAAAAAATTTCGAAAAACTCTTGACAAAGGCCTTTTCTCGTTGTATATTTGCAGATGGAATTTTGGCGTGCTGGAAGCACGCTATCCTAATAACCCCACATCAGCGAAACGAAGTGGAGCGCAGTGTGGGGTTGCGGCGACACACGCGTAGTCAGCGTGCTGAAAGCACGCAACAAAAACCAACGAAAACCAAGTAGTCAACTTATGAGTTATACACAATCTTTTTACCACATCGTCTTCCGCACTTACCGTAGCGTACCGACAATCCCCATAGAACATGATCGGGAACTTTATGCCTACATCTATGGCATAGCAAGAAATCTTAACTGCCAGACCTATCGCATTGGGGGTATGCCTGACCATGTTCATATTTTTGTGTCATTGCCGCCAACACTAACGGTGGCTTCCTTTGTGCAACGAGTGAAGACTGATAGCAGTAAGTGGTTGAAAGCGAACCCGAACTTCCCTGATTTCAGTGGCTGGGCACGAGAATATGCCGGTTTTAGTAAAAGTGCCAGTGAAAAGGATACGATAATCGGATATATCATGCGACAAAAGGAACATCACAAACGGATTACATTTGCAGAGGAGTACCGGACACTCCTTGTAGAAAACGGTATCGTCATTGACGAACGTTACTTTTTGAAGGACGATTAGTAGCGTGCTTTCAGCACGCCGCCTTCTCCCCGAGCATCGCCACCCCACACTGCGCTTCACTTCGTTACGCTTATGTGGGGTTATTAGGATTTCGTGCCTCCGGCACGCTCCCTCTCCGCAACGACTACAACATCGGATAGTCGTGACGCGAAAAGAAAACTCGAAACTATCATCGTCACCAAAGAGATAGTGTTGCACGACACCGTTTATGTGGTTTTTTTACACCTCGTCCCTACAAGAACGGCACCATATACGCTGGCAGCAAGATACGAAAATTCCATTTCCCACAAATTTACTTTGCCGAAATATTCCATTCCCCACAAATTTAGCTGAAAGACGGAATCCCCAATTTTTTTCCAAGATTATGTACGGAATCCCCGATTTTTTTATTGTCAGTTTTTGTACCTTTGCTTCCTGAGTTCTAAAGTTGTAACATTATGGATTGCAAAGAGATACGCCACCAATTACACCACATAGCCGAACCCTCCAACGAGGAAGTTCTGACTTCCGCAGACATCCGTCAACGACTGGAGCAGCTCCAGCCAAGCAAAATCGTCACCTTCCCGAAAGGAAACCACCTGCTGGCGGAATACGACTTCGGGGACGGCGGGAAGACCGTGCTGCTCCG
>JAEEIG010000143.1 GCA_016281255.1 Bacteroidales bacterium | reverse complement strand
TGGAAAAGGAACAATACACCAAGAGCGGTTTAGACTTCGAAGACGTGCAAGAGGCTCTCGAATGCGTGCGCGAAAACTCACTTCGTGAAGGAATAGAACAGGGTATCGCGCAGGGTATCGAGCAGGGCATCGAACAGGGCCGTGCCGAAAAAGAGAGACAGATCGTCCTCAGCCTGATGGCCAACGGCTTCGACATCCCCACCATTGCCCGCATCACCGGGCTCACGGAAGAGGAGGTCCTGGCGGCGCAACGCTGACAGTACCCGCATAGGCCCCTAAACCAATCTCAAATCACCGTGATCTTCTTGTACCGGATCCTCTTCGGCGCCACATTCCCGAGCCGCATCTTCTTGTTCTCCTCGTATTCCGTGTAGCTGCCTTCGAAGAAATAAACCTGCGAGTCGCCCTCGAAGGCGAGGATGTGCGTGCAGATGCGGTCCAGAAACCAGCGGTCGTGGGAGATGACCACCGCACAGCCGGCGAAGTTCTCCAGCCCCTCCTCCAAGGCTCGCAAGGTGTTGACGTCGATGTCGTTCGTCGGCTCGTCCAACAGCAACACGTTGGCCTCTGACTTCAACGTGAGTGCCAAGTGCAGACGGTTGCGCTCACCGCCCGACAACACTCCGGCCTTCTTGTTCTGGTCGGTGCCGCCGAAGTTGAACCGCGACAGATAGGCCCGCGAGTTGATGAGCCTTCCGCCCATCATCATCTGCTCGTTGCCCTCGGAAACAACCTCCCAGACGGTCTTCTCGGGGTCGATTACCGTGTGTTGCTGGTCCACATAGCCCACCTTCACGGTCTCCCCCACCCTGAAGTCGCCGCTGTCGGGTTGATCCAGCCCCATGATGAGGCGGAAGAGCGTGGTCTTGCCCGCGCCGTTCGGTCCGATGACCCCCACGATGCCGTTGGGCGGCAGGTTGAAGTTCAGGTCGTCGAACAACAGCTTGTCGCCGAAGGCCTTGCGCACATGCTGCGCCTCGATGACGTTGTTGCCCAGACGCGGTCCGTTGGGAATGAAAATCTGCAGTTGTTCCTCCTTCTGCTTCACGTCCTCGTTGAGCAACTTGTCGTAGGCGTTCAGACGGGCCTTCGACTTCGCGTGACGCGCCTTCGGGGCCATGCGCACCCACTCCAGCTCGCGCTCCAACGTCTTCATGCGCTTGCTCTCCTGCTTCTGCTCCATCGCCAGACGGTTGGCCTTCTGCTCCAACCACGAGCTGTAGTTGCCCTGCCACGGGATGCCTTCGCCGCGGTCGAGTTCCAGAATCCAGCCGGCCACGTGGTCGAGGAAGTAACGGTCGTGGGTGACGGCGATCACCGTGCCCTTATATTGCTGCAGATGCGCCTCCAGCCACTCCACCGACTCGGCGTCGAGGTGGTTGGTGGGCTCGTCCAAAAGAAGGATGTCGGGTTCCGTGAGCAGCAGCCGGCAGAGGGCCACGCGGCGGCGCTCGCCGCCGGAGAGGTTCCTGGCGGGCGTGTCGCCGTCGGGACAGCGCAGCGCGTCCATCGCGCGCTCCAGCTTCGAGTCGAGCTCCCACGCATCGTACTGCTCTATGAGGTCCGTGAGCTCGCCCTGACGCTCAATCAGCTTGTTCATCTCGTCGTCGCCCATCGGCTCCGAGAACTTCATGTTCACCTCTTCATATTCCTTTAATATATCCACAATGGGCTGCACACCCTGCATCACCACCTCCTTGACCGTCAGATTGTCGTCGATCTGCGGCTCCTGCGGGAGGTAGCCCACCGAGTAGCCCGGCGAGAAGACCACCTCGCCCTGGTAGGACTTGTCGAGCCCGGCGATGATCTTCAGCAGCGAGGATTTACCGGCGCCGTTCAGGCCCAGCACGCCGATTTTCGCTCCATAGAAGAAGGAGAGGTATATGTTTTTAAGCACTTGTTTTTGCGGCGGATACGTCTTGCTGACGTTCACCATGGAGAAGATGATTTTTTTGTCGTCCATTTCTTTGTGGGTTTACAGGCTTACAGGTTTACTGGTTTATTTTTAGGATGCAAAGATAATATTTTTTCGTTTACACACTGATTCTCTTTTAAGCTCCTAAGCTCCTAAGCCAGTAAGCTCCTAAGCCCCTAAGCCTCTAAGCGTGTAAGCCTCTAAGCGTGTAAGCCTCTAAGCGTGTAAACCAAAAAATTGTATCTTTGCCCTCGCATTTTGATGCCCCGATTCGATATCGAATTATCATTCAAAACCCAAACAATATGAACGAAGAAATGCTGAATTTGAAACCCGCGAAGGTTTTCTATTATTTCAATGAAATCACCAAGATCCCGCGCCCGTCGAAGCGCGAGGAGAAGATGTCGCTGTGGTTAGAGGAGACCGGCAAGAGGCTGGGACTTCCCACCAAGCGCGACAAAGTCGGCAACGTTTTGATTTCCAAGCCCGCCACCCCCGGCAAGGAGAACGTCACCCCCGTGGTGTTGCAGGCGCACATGGACATGGTGTGCGAGAAGAACAACGACAAGGTGTTCGATTTCGACAAGGACGCCATCGAGACTTACATTGACGGCGAATGGCTGAAGGCCAAGGGGACGACCCTCGGCGCCGACGACGGCATCGGCGTGGCCCTCGCGCTGGCCGTCCTCGACGACAAAGAGCTGCAGCACGGCCCCATCGAGGCGCTCTTCACCATCGACGAGGAGACCGGTCTCACCGGCGCCGCCGCCGTGGAAGCCGGATTCATGCAGGGCAAGATGCTCCTGAACCTCGACTCCGAGGACGAAGGGCAGTTCTTCATCGGCTGCGCCGGCGGACAGGACACCGTGGCAAAGGTCCCCACCGACTACGAACCCGTTGACGCCGACTGCGAATTCTTCAAGATCGAAGTGAAGGGCTTGCAGGGCGGTCACAGCGGCGACGACATCAACAAGGGCCGCGGCAACGCCGTGAAGCTCCTCGCCCGCATCCTCTGGAACTCCTACAGCGACCACAACCTGCGTGTCGCCGACCTCAACGCCGGCAACCTGCGCAACGCCATCGCCCGCGAAGGTTACGCCATCGTGGCCCTGCCCAAAGAGGAGGTGGACGGCTGGAAAGCCTACGTGGCCCAGATGGACAAGACCTACAAGGAGGAGTTCCACACCACCGACCCGGGCGTGATGGTGACCGTCGAGCCCGCCCCCGCGGTGAAAGAGGTGCTCGAAGAGACCCTGCAGATCGATGTGCTGAACGCCCTCATGGTCTGCCCGCACGGCGTGGCCGCCATGTCGCAGGACATCCCCGGCTTCGTGGAAACCTCCACCAACCTCGCCTCCGTGAAGATCGTGGACGGCGAAGTGGTCTTCACCACCAGCCAGCGCAGCTCCGTGGAGAGCAAGAAACGCGCCATCGTCGATAAAGTCTCCACCGCCTTCTGGATGATCGGCGCCGATGTGGAGAACTCCGACGGATACCCCGGCTGGAACCCCAACCCCAACTCCGAAGCCGTGCGCGTGCTCACCGAAGCCTACCGCAACGTCTTCCACAAAGACCCGCAGGTGCTGGCCATCCACGCCGGACTGGAATGCGGACTCTTCTCCGAAAAGTACCCCGACATGGACATGGTCTCCTTCGGACCGACCCTGCGCGGTGTCCACTCACCCGACGAAAAACTCGAAATCGCCACCGTGCAGATGTGCTGGGACCTGATGGTCGAGTTCTTCAGATTGCTGAAATAGGAGACTTGAGACTTAAGACTTGAGACTAAATGGGGAGCCGGTGCGGTTCCCCATTTTGGTTTCAGGCAATAGGCAACAGGCAATAGGCAAAAGTCTCAAGTCTATTAAACCTTAAACCATTAACCTTCTAACCTCATCTCCTCATCTTCTCATCTCCTCTTCCTTCAAACTAAAACATCGTCCGCACGGCCGGTTCTTTCATCGTGAAGGTGTCCTCGCCGCTGAAGGTGAGCACAAACAGGCCCTTCTTTCGGGCGTATTCTGCTGCGCCCTGATTGTACTTGATCGCGGCCAAGGCCCCGTAAACGATCTTGTCGGCAAAGGTCGGGAAGTTCTCCTTGAACCGCTTCATCTTGTCGATGAACTCGTCAACGTCGGACTTGCTGCAGGTTGTCTTCACCTCGGCGGCGACCATCACCTGACAGTTCTCGAACAACACGTCGATCTCCATCACGTCATGGCCATCCTCTGGGTCTTTGGCTCTGGCGCACTCCTGGTATATCCGATCGATGCCAATGCCGCTTTTCTTGAACAGTTTGAGGGCAGCCGGTGCACAGAGCGCCTCCACCAGTTTACCCCATTGCGTGGTGAACATGTTTATCATCTTGTTGATATTATCGTCAGACTTGCGCATGATACGCTGAGCTTCCTTTCGTTCTTTCTCTCTCTCCTCTTCTCGTCTTAAACGCTCGCGCTCACATTTCTTCTCACGCTCTATGCGTTCTTTCTTCCATTTCTTCTCACGCTCTATGCGTTCTTTCTTCCATTTCTTCTCTAGTTCTATGCGTTCTTGCTTCCATTTCTTCTCACGTTCTATGCGTTCTTGCTTCCATTTCTTCTCACGTTCAAGTCGTTCCTGTTTCCATTGGGCAAAACGCTCGTTCCATTTCTGACTGTCCCGTTCGGCGGCCTCCCGCATGAGACGGCCGTTTTCCCTCACGGATTCCAATAGCGCACCGAAATCCGGCACCGGCTGACTGATTTGTTGTTCTTTTTCCATAATACTATGCTTTTTAAGGTTTATGAAAATATCGCCGCAAAGATACTACAAAAACAGAACCAAATCAAGACTTTTATTTAAAAAATTCACTATTGGAAATCAATTAGTTACATTTTAATTAATAATTATTAGTTAATTTTCAACAACCAATTTCGAAAGAAATAGACAAATCTTTTCCAATCCCTTCAGCCCTACAGGCTGCGACACTCTTCTTTCTTCCACCCCCCTCTTCCATCTAAATATTTAATTATCAGATATTTACCACCCCATATGTAAAAAAATCAAAAAAAACATAATAAAATCTTGTATATATATAATAAAATATTATCTTTGCGAATTAATTTAATTTGGTGCAAATTCTTTTTGATTTGCATCATATCTCATTGACAATCAGACAAATATACAATTTTGATAAAAAGTAAAATAAGCATAGATATGAAAAGAAGCGTTTACCATTTGTTGTTTTTAGCGACAATTCTGCTGACAGGAGCCTTTGTCCTGACCAAGACATGCTTGATAAAACAGACGCGTCATGCAAGCGACAAGACGTGTTTGATTTACAAAAGCAGCATGAATCAGCAGACTTCCGAAGCCGTTTTCAACACCGAACCTAACGTATCTGAGCGGGTGGATGAAACGGCTTCCGTTGTATCCAACACTGACGTAACGACTCCCGCTGTCTCAACCACCAAAGTAGTGGAATCGCCAGTGGAGATGGAGGAAACAGAACTTGTCGTCAATCAACAGACTGCAACGGTTTTCGAGGGCGAGACCCGCGACGTGCGCGTGGTGGTGACCGCCGCTGAGGGCGTCTTCCCCGCCGGCACCGAGATGCGTGTGGCGCCCGTTTCTGCCAAAACGACCATGGCGGCAGTCCAAAAGCAGTGCGGTGACGAGCAGGAGGTGGTGGACGCCGTGGCCACCGACATCACCTTCTGGCTTGACGGCCGGGAGATCCAGCCCGACGGCGACGTCATTGTGAGCATGTACGCCAAGCGCAACGTGGAGGGCGAAACCCACGAGGCCGTCACCGTGCGCCACGACGGCATCGCGGAAGTGATGGGCGACGCCTGCGGCAGCATGGGCGCCTTCACCACCGACCACTTCACCGTCTATGCCATCGTGGGCAAGACCTACGGCGGCCGCAACATGACCAAATACGCCCGCCAGGTCTATAACTTTTACCTCGACAGCATCCTCATCCAGACACAAATCGTGAAAGACGGCGACGCTCTGTCGGCCCCGCCCGCCCCGGGAGGGTACTCCAAGAAGGAGTTCATCGGCTGGTATGAGCAGAACGCAGACACCGCCCTTGTTTTCGGCAAAGTCTCCATCCCCGCCACACAGACCACGAACGACACCTTCCACATTCATGCGAAATTCAAGGATCTCTACAAGGTCACCTTCTACGCAAATGAAGCAAAGACGGACGTGCTGATGACAGCGATTGAGGAAGATGGGACGTCCGTTCCCCTAATCAACGAGGAAAAAGCCATAACGAACGGCCTGCACATCGAAGATGGGAAAGCGCTGGTTGCGTGGAAAGATGCGAACGATACAATCCGCATTGACGGAAGCGATGGCCACGAAGGGAAGGTCACCGTTAGCGGAGCAGATATCGATCTGATACCGGTATATGCGAAAGCACACCGAGTCTCCTTTGATTTGGTTCTGACGGAGGTGTTCCCTGAAACCATTCCGGAGCAAACAGTGGAAAACGGGGAAAAAATAATGGGCACACCTGGAGGGTACATAATAGATGACGTGTACAAGTTCTATAAATTTGGAGGATGGTACGCGGATACAAATTTCTATCCCGACTCGACCGCCCTTGAAAAGAAATACTCAGGCTCTCCTGTTGATTTAAGTCGGGTGTTAACCGAAGACGACGATGACAACATTGTCCTGCACGCGAAATGGATACCCGATGTTGTAAAGTTCCCGGTAACGCCTTTCCGCGAAGCGCAGAATGCATCAAGGTATGAAGAAATCTTCGTTAACGAATATGAAGAAATCTTTAACGACACTGAAATATTTGAATGGGAACCTGGGACAGCTTTCCCCATCACTGATATTTTGATTCACTTCGATCATAATAAATATCGATCGCAAGAGAGCGGGATCGGCATGTGCCACTTAAGCGGAAATGGCACCCTGGATACTGTGCAACCGAATGCCATTTTAGTGGATGGCAAGCTTCTCCCCGCCGTGCAAGTCATGGACAAAGAGGGCAATGTGATAGCGACTTACAAATATAATGGAGTACTTGACAGTGGATACGTTGACCGTGACAACATCGGCTCGGTGCGCGTGAATTATAACAGGGACAGATATCATCTGCACATCCGCTTTGTCGGATCTATTTCTGACGATGGCTTGACTCTAAATGAATACGGATTAGGATTAGCTGATGAGTACGAACTGGATAGTCTTCATCTTGATACCATAAAGTTCCCAGAAGACATCATTGTCAAACACTCGCAACATCTGTACAAAGTGACGCACCTTGTTTATGATTATGGCCATATTTATGACTCGTTAATGAAGGTACCTTTCTATTACAATCGAAGGAATTCGAATATTTCGGATTTTTTGCAAAGCGGACAGGCAGTGTTTGACGAGACTCAACAAAGTTGGCCCGTAAAACCGAAAGAACACTTTAACGATGGTGATGTTGTCTTCATCCAGTGCGAGGAGAACTACAATCAAAAGGACTACACGTGGATTTCCTTGTTTTACGACAATGTGTCTTCCTGGGATGAAATTCAGGCAAACGGTGTAGTGCCCGCATCACAAACAAGTACCACTACTGGATATAAAAGCGACGGAACACAAAGCGGCTACAAGATTGGTCACGGCCACAACTTTGATCTTGGAAAGAAAGAAGGAAGTGCGTACCGTATAGTCGCGGTAACCGGACATCAAGCTTATAAATTTAGCGGGAGTGGGGAACAATTTCACTACAGAACAGACACCATTGTGTGGGACAGCGTAGAATTGAAGTCAATTACGTTGTGGTCGCGAAACGGTTATTGGAAGAGAGACCCAAACACTGGCACTCCGGATGACGCAGACCCAATCTATTTCCACTGCGTCCCGAACACTTTCAATGTGACCTTCAAGCAGACCAAGGACGGCACCGTGAACGGTTTTGACGTGTTAAACAGCAGTATAGAAGAGGACCAGACAATCACCGGCATTTACTTCGGCACGCCGATTTCCGATATCACGGCACAGGCACCGAATTGGAACACGCTGTCAGACGTCCGCGGCGTGGTATATACTCCCAACGGCGATTGGAAGTGTCTCCAGTACCCAGAAAGTATTCCAGACGGCATAATGCCGGCGGAGGATCTTGTTTTCTACAGAGAGTGGATAACAGATCAATACACTGTGACATTCGATTACGATTATGACATCGGTGGTGGCATTCGCACCGAAGATATAGAAAACGTCTCTTACGGCAACGCTGTCCCCACCCCAACTGAAGCATACCTGACCCGGGAGGGCTATACCCTGACCGGATGGAGATTCTACGAAAGATTGAAAGACGGAGAGGGTAACGCAATAAAGGGATCGATACTTCCGAATGTAAACTTTAATTCCATTGTGACACAGGATCTGTACATTGTCGCACATTGGGCGCTGAACAAAGGCTTCAATGTGGAATACCGCAATGGCGCGCATGGCAAATTCATGCAAGGCGAAACTGAACTGACAACCATCACGAATCCTTTGGTTTACCGTGGTTCCTCTGCACCTGTCAACTACATCCCGGTTGCAGATGAAGACTATGTCTTCGTAGGTTATAAGATTATTGACAAAAACGGAATCCTGCACGATTTAGAAGACCAAAAGTCGATCGATTATGAAGCCGACTATGATCTCGCAGCAGAGGATGCACAGCATGGTCTGATTGCCCTTGTGGCGCAATACTCACCCCTATCATCTTCCACCAGCCTCACCTACCACTCCAACTATCCTTCCAAACCGAACGAGAAGGATGTAACCATAGATAACTTGGTGGTAAATGGAGACTATATTACCAGAGATATCACGGACATGACAGGTTGGGTCGCCTCATATATCAACAATGATACGACTTATACTTTCAAGGCATGGATCAGCACTCCCGAGGAGGCGGTCTTCACCAACAGTAGTTCTCTGGAATATTTCTACCCAGGCGATACCATTGCTGTCGGAAAAGAAAACAACCACCTTTATGCGGTTTGGGAAGCAACATTTAACATTTCCGGCTCCAAGACTTGGAGCGATGCTGAGAACCAGGACGGCAAACGTCCCAACAGCATCACCATCAACCTGCTGGCCGACGAAGTAGAAGTGGGTGATGCTACCGTGACGCCCGACGAAAGCGGCAACTGGAAGTGGACATTCACCGACCTGCCCAAATACGCCAACGGTACAGAAATCGTTTACACCATTACCGAAGACGCTGTTGAGAATTACACCACGGAAGTGAACGACTACAACGTCACCAACAGCCACACCCCTGAGACTGTTTCCATCAACGCCACCAAAGTTTGGATCGACAGCGACAGCAGAAGCCGCAAACAGGTTCCGGTCACTTTCTACCAGACCACTGACGCTACAGCCGCGTTTGACCCAGCCAATGTCGGCACCGTCTGGACCACGCTCAAGGACACCTTCTTCACTGTGGCCGACACTAACACGGTCTCTTTGACGGTAGCGAAGTACAACAGCGGCAACCTATTGCGTTACGCTTTCGCAGAGACTGTCCCGACCGGCTACCATGCAAGCCCGACCTACAAGCTGTTCGCTACCACGGCTGACGCAACGGCACTGTACGACACCGTGCGCAATATCGCCAACACTGCCGCCGTGGCCACTCTCATGCCCGTACTCAAGAAGATCTCTGGCCGTAACTGGTTAGAGACCGACTCCTTCCTGATCGTCCTGCACGACCCCAACAACACCAATCCGATGCCTGCGAACTCCATCAACGACGGTAAATACATCTATG
>JAEEIG010000142.1 GCA_016281255.1 Bacteroidales bacterium | reverse complement strand
TGATGGTTCGTGATGCCGATCACCTCCGTCCTGGAGCACCCCTCATACTATAGCCCTCCCCCCTTAACAGGGGAGGGCATGTATAGAGGGGAGTAGCTTCACGACTTCGGTGGCAGCATGATGACGACGCGACCGACGCGGTTCAGTTGTCGCAGCACGATACCTCGGTTCACCGCCTCGTCCAGCAGTTTGTAGTAATACTGCTTCCGTCGGATGTGCGTCAGTGCCATCACCCGTTGCTCCATGTCATCCGCCGTCCGCACCTGCCAGTCCGCCATGGCATCGTTGAACAGCTTCTGCAGGTCCCATTCCAGCGTTCTGGCGTCCGACGGGTCTGCCTGCGACAGGATATAGTCCTGGTTCAGTTTCGCCATCTCCTCCTGGTGGGTGGCAAACTGCCCCTGGACATTACGCAACTGCACCCCCTTCAGATTGGGCGCCACGGGAATCCCCTCGTCGCTGACCTGGTAGTAGAGTGGGGCGTCGATGTCATACTTACGCGTCAACGTCTGTTCCACCGAGAATGTCGGTTTCACCCCGTCCTTCTGAGACAGTTTCTGACACGTGAAAACTTCGAACACTTTGTTCATCAGTTCCGTACCCAGCCAGCCCCTCAGTCCGCGGTTGTCTGCACTGCGGTTCTGGTGTAGCACACAGATCACGTTGCAGTTTTGTTCCTGCGCCAGCTGCATCAGTTTCTCGATGAGCTCTTGCGACTTGGTACCGTCGTTGATGTCCCGCATCAAGTCACGGATGTTGTCGATGATGACGATGTCCGGCTGGTAGGTCGCCACCCCCTCGGCAATCAGGTCGTAGCGGTCATCCACATAAGCACTGCGGATGTTGAAAACATAGAACAATTCCTGCGGGAAATCCCCACCAATCATCTTCGCCACGCGACCCTTCAGGATCTGGAGCGTCGATTGCGGACTCTGTTCCGTATCCACCCACATCACCTTCAGCGGTAGCGCCCCTAATCGTTTGATACCCGGCAACAGCTCCTGCTGTTCGGCACTGGCCGCCGAGGCCATCAGCAACGACACCAGCACCGTCTTACCCGACTTCGCCTGTCCTGTCACCGCCGAGAGGTCCCGTCTGGGGAAACACTGTTTCCCTTTGATCGACATCAGAAACGCCTCCTCCGACAGATCACTCTCCGTCGTGATGCGATAGCCGTCCAGCCTGAGGAGCAGAGGTGAGAACGAGTCCGCGGATGCCCCAGCCCGCTGGAGCTCCCCCGCAATCAGATCAGAGTTCTGCATCATAGTTCACCGTCGTTTTCCTCGTTCTTGTCCCAGATGCACTCAAACAGCTGTCGTCTCAGTTCACCAAACTCCTTTCTGCTGGTCCAGCCCGATACGCAGTAAAGCAGCCTGATGAGTCGGTGGAATCTGAGCAGTCTGAACTGTCTGCGGTTAAAATACTTGCGGTTGATACCGCTGTCTTCACTGATGAAGGTCTGGCGACCTCTCACCTTCACTTGGCTCAGGATGATCCCTGCGCACAAGCTTGTCAACTCTTCTTTAAGTGACATAATTGTGGTTTTATTTGGTTAATAAAAATTTAAATGCACCGCCCACACGGCAAATGCGCGGCAAAAGTACTAAAACCACAAAATCACCCGTGACCGCTACGGTCATGAGATTGTCAAGAAATCGGAACTTTTTCTCCGCTCTTAACCATCTTTAACCAATCCCCCCAATCCCTCCCACCCACCACCCTCAAAACCCTCGAGTTAACTCAAAATCCCCAACGAGTTAACTCACTCGGAAAGTTGAGTTAACTCACCCGAATAAAAAACATCCCGACCCTGTGATTTCTTTGCTTCTTTCTTCGCGCCGAAGAAAGAAATTCCCCTTTCTTAGATAAGAAGGGATTTTGGCAAGCCCAACAATTTGTTTTAGTCTTATAAAAAAGACCGATATTGCAAGAAAAATGGATTTTTACAAAGATAGCCGCTTTTTTTTTTGCCAATATCAATTATTAGTTGTACCTTTGCACACAATTTTAGACTGGAGAGTAGTAGTGTTATCATCAGAGTTACTGGACTCAGTGCTTGAGAGGCCCACCTCTTCAACATTGTTGTTGTATACTTTTGTTACCCCTGCTTAAATAGCAGGGAGTCCCCTCGTATTGTAACTCTCCAATCCCCAAAACTCTTTAGTTTCAACAAATTACGTAAGTCATCATTAAGGACCTCCTCATGCACAATGTTTTCGAGCGCTGCGCTCGCTTCGCATTGCTTGTGGTTTTTTTATCGGCTGGCGCGTAGGAAACTTAAGATAGGTTGAGGAGAGATAAAAGATCGTTGGAGAGCGGTTAATCCCGCGCGGATTTTAAGAATTCAATGATATTTTAGGTAGGATTAACCGATTAACCTAAAAAAGAGAAATAGAAAATTACAAACGAAGATATATAAACTAAGCAGTGGGGCCAGGCCCCGGTGATAGGTGACAACAATACGATACGATATGAAAAAAGTAATGTTAGTGTTTGGAACACGCCCAGA
>JAEEIG010000141.1 GCA_016281255.1 Bacteroidales bacterium | reverse complement strand
GGACAAATACACCTACGAAATCACCCGCGGGGTCATTCCGACTTACACGGTCGATGTGGCCTATATGATAGATGCGAAAACCGGCTACATCAAGCTCAATGAGTTCGGCAGCACGACCGCCAAAGAGTTCAACAGTGCGCTTCTGAAGCTGAAACACCAGGGCATGACGAACCTTATTGTCGATTTGCGTAGCAACGGAGGTGGCTTTCTCGATGCGGCTGTCAGCGTTTGCGACGAATTTCTGCCCAATAACCGCGAAATTGTCTCCATCGAAGGCTCCAAAGTGCGCCCGGAGGTGATCTATGCATCCCGCAAGGGCGATTTTGAGGAGGGCAAGGTTGTGATTCTGATCGATGACTTCAGTGCGTCGGCCAGCGAGATTGTGGCAGGAGCCATCCAGGACAACGACCGCGGTACGATTATCGGTCGCCGATCATTCGGTAAGGGTTTGGTGCAGAGACAGTTCGATCTTTCCGATAACTCCAGCATCCGTTTGACGACCTCCCGTTACCACACCCCCAGCGGCCGTTGCATCCAGCGTGACTACGAAAAGGGCACCGAGGCCTATTACGAGGATATCTACAACCGTCTGATGAACGGTGAGATGGAGAGCGTTGACAGCATCCATCTCGATTCCACGAAGGTGTATCATACGTTGAAAGGGCGCACGGTTTACGGCGGCGGCGGCATCATGCCCGACATTTTCGTGCCTCTTGACCGAAACAAGGACATGAACGCCTATTACGACATCGCCAACTCTTCCGCGCTCATCCAGTTCGCCTTCCATTACGCCAACGAACATAAACAGGCTATCACGAAGCAGTATAAAGATGCCAAATCTTACGTTTCCGGAATGACGGTCACCGACCAGATGCTGCAACAACTGGTTCAATATTACGAGAAAAACAACAAAAAGAAGGTGTCCAAGATCTCTCCCAACTCTTCGAAAGAGCTGAAAGTTTGGCTGAAAGCGCTCATTGGACGCAATCTTTACGGGGATGAAGCGTTCTATCCTGTCGTCAACATGACGGACAATGTGATTGAGAAGGCATTGGAAGTGATGAAACAATAGACATTGTTCACATCGAATCTGTCTATTTTTTATACTTTTGCATTTTGGAAAATATGTTGCAAGAAGATTGTAAATATCAAAAAATCAGATAATTATGAAAAAGAAAATCATAGTTTTGGCATGGATATTGTGCGCCGGCGCCATGGTTTTGAACGCGCAAACATACGGCAATGACGCCGACCCGACCCCCAAAATGTCGTCCACTTTCATCAAAGATCCCGGTTTCGGCGGTCGCGTCAACTTCGGGGTGACATTCGCCCCCACCATCAACTGGATGTATCCGCACACCGAGGGGTATGATAAAAACGGCGTCATCGCGGGTATGCGTTATGGGGTGAACGTCAATATCAACCTGACGGAACGCAAGAATTTCTACTTTTCCACGGGACTTTTTGCAGAGCATGCCGGCGGAAAGATGAAATTTTTGGACAATATCCCCATTGGTTCTTTTTTAGTGGCCGACAGCGTCCCCACGCAGCGGACCTATCGTTCCATCTATCTGACGATTCCGACGATGGTGACGTTGAAGACCAATTCCATCAATAACTTCTTCATTTGCGGGAACGCGGGTTTGTTGCATAGTTTTAACTTAAATGCAACTGCGACAGATAGTTATATGATAGGCACGGAGGTTTGGTCACGCGAGAGAAAGGATTCTCAAGAGGCTGCTTTGTTCAAGGAAGCCTTTATTGCAGGTGTCGGTTTCGAATATTCCGTCACTGAGAACATGCGTGCCGGTCTGATGGTGAATTACGTGCAGTCGTTTACCAACTATTTCAAAGGGAAAGGCAAGGCGCAGAACAGTCTGAGCAAGTTAGACCAGCGTGCCAACCTGGGATATGTGGAGATTGCCCTCAATATCAACTTTTTCTAACCGTCATGAAGTTCATCTGTATTGGTCGGAACTATGCGGCGCACGCGGCGGAATTGCACAATGCGGTTCCCCGTCAGCCGGTTTTTTTCATGAAGCCGGAATCCGCCATCACCCGTTGCAATCGGCCGTTTTTCCTGCCCGATTTTTCGGACGAGGTGCATTATGAGACAGAGATCATTGTGAAAATCAATCGGTTGGGGAAGTGCATCTCCGAAAAGTTTGCCCACAAGTATTACGATGAAATCGGATTGGGGGTGGACTTCACCGCCCGCGACCTCCAGCGCAAGTGCATGGCGGAAGGTGAACCGTGGGAAATAGCCAAAGCCTTCGACGGTTCCGCCGTGGTGGGGAAGTTTGTTCCGAAGACCCGCTTTACGGATGTTCAGGACCTCCGTTTCCATCTGCTGCTGAATGGTGAGCAAGTGCAGACAGGGCATACCAGAGACATGCTCTTCTCCATTGACACGCTTATCTCGTATGTTTCGCGTTTCGTGACGCTGAAAATGGGCGACATTCTCTTCACGGGCACGCCGGTGGGAGTGGGTCCGGTACACATCAACGACCATCTGCAGGGGTATTTGGAAGGAGAGTGTCTCTTTGATTTTAAGGTGAAGTGAGATTTGAGATTTGAAACCTAATTGAAAGATTATGAACATAAAAGCCAGACTTGTTCTGATGAATTTTCTCCAATTTGCGATTTGGGGAGCCTATTTGACCTGCATGGGAGCCTATCTGCATACGCACGGCTTGGGTAGGCAGATTGGCGTTTTTTATTCGATACAAGGTATCGTGTCGATTTTCATGCCTGCCATTTTGGGTATTATTGCCGACCGTTGGATTCAGGCGCAGAAAGTATTGGGTCTCAGTCATTTGATTTCTGGCGTGGCCATGATTTCCGCTGGTTTGTACGGTCTGGAAGCCGGGGATGCGGTTCAGTTCGGGCCGCTGTTTACCTTATATACGATCGGAGTGGCATTCTACATGCCGACGATCGCTTTGTCCAACTCTGTGGCTTACAATGCGTTGGAGATGGAAGGGCTGGATCGGGTGAAACATTTTCCGCCTATCCGCGTGTTTGGGACTATCGGTTTCATCATATCTATGTGGTGTGTGGATTTGTTGGGCTTTCAGCATACTGCCAGCCAGTTCATTATGAGCGGTACCATCGGTCTGCTTCTCGGCCTGTATGCCTTTACCTTGCCCAAGTGCAACACCAATAACGACGGCAAGGTTACCTCTGTTGCGGATATGTTCGGTTTGAAGGCGTTCGCCCTCTTTAAACAGAGAAAGATGGCGGTCTTTTTCATCTTTTCTGTTTTGCTGGGTGTCTCTTTGCAAATTACCAACGGCTTCGCAAACCCGTTTTTGCACAGTTTCGGGCACATTCCCGAATATGCCGACACCTTTGGCGTGAATCATGCCAACATGCTGATTTCGCTTTCGCAGATTTCCGAAACATTGTGTATTTTGCTGATTCCTTTCTGCTTAAAGAAGTTCGGCATCAAGAAGGTGATGTTGATTGCCATGTTGGCGTGGGTGTTGCGCTTTGCCTTCTTCGGAATGGGTAACCCCGGGCCTGGAGTGTGGCTTTTTGTTCTCTCCTGCATTGTGTATGGCGTGGCGTTCGACTTTTTCAATATCAGCGGTTCGCTGTATGTGGATCATCAGACCGACCCCTCCATCCGGGCTTCGGCGCAAGGTATGTTTATGTTGATGACGAATGGCATTGGTGCCACAATCGGTACGTTTGGGGCACAGGCGGTGCTCAACCGGTTGGTTTTCGTGCCATTCAAGAATCAGGCCGATCCCCATGTGGTGATGCAGGGTTGGAGCACAGGATGGTATATTTTCGCTGCCTACGCTCTGGTGGTCGCGATAGCGTTCTTCTTTTTGTTCAAAGAGGACGAAGGGGTTTCTGAATGATTATTTCACCCGGAGTTTTTGGCCTTCAACAATTTTGTCGGCATTCTTCAGATTGTTGAGTTTGAGGATGTTGTCAACGGTTGTGTTGTATTTTACGGAGATTCGGTAGAGGTTTTCGCCGGCTTTCACGGTGTGGTAAACCGGTTCAGAGCCTTGCGTCGAGGGAGCGGTCACCGTTTCGGGTGCTGCCGGAGTGACAGGCTCCTTTTTCGGTTCTTCGGCTTTCGGTTGTTGCTGTTTTTCCTGTTTGGGTTCTTGGGCTGTGGTCGTGACGGCGGGCGCTGCTGAGGAAGGTTGCGGTGTGGCGGGCTTCCAGTTGCCGACCTCTTCCAAAGGGATAATGTGGAAGTCGCGAGACATCAACGCCATGTTGTTCTGTAGCACATCCTCTTCTTCGAAGTCGATAACCAACTCAGGGTCAAAATGTTCGTTCATGAATCGGGTCTCCAAGTGCAGGATGCACTCCTTCGCGTTGCCCGTGGTGCCGGTTTGACCGATCACCTGTCCGGCCTTCACAATTTGATTCGGACGTACGCAGAGTTTGTCGAGGTGTGCGTAAACGGTTTCGAGTCCGTTGTAGTGACGCACCACCACCATCAGACCGTAGTCACCGTAATAGGTGGCCGCGCGCACCACGCCGTCGAAGCAGCTCTTGACAAGGGTTTGCGGTTCGGTTTTCAGGTCGATGCCTGGGTGAAAGCTTCCGTTTTTGGTTTCGCCGTAAGTGGTTCTGATTTTTTCGAACTGGCACGGCATGGCAAACGGATTGTTGGCGTCTTGTACCAGCATCAGCATGAGGCGGTCGTTGGAAAACGGAATATCCAGTATTTTGCTTCTGATATTCAGGGTGTCCCAGTATTTCTGATACAGGCCGTAAGCGGGTATTTCGTAAGATTCTGATATATAGGGATAAGTGGCAAGTTGGCGTTGGATTTCCTGTCCCTCTCTTTGAGGGTCTTTCAATGCTATGTTTTGGGAATAGGCGGTCACATCCAGGCTCTGCGCCATCAGCGAAGAGGTGAAAAACGTCAATAATAACAAGTATAACTTTTTCATTATTAATGATTTAATTGTTCAATTATCCGGGTGGAGGAGAATCCTTCCACAAAAGGGATCGTGGTGACGGTGCCGCCGTTTTGCATCACGAAATCTGCTCCCACAATATTTTCAATTTGGTAGTCACCGCCTTTGACCAGAACGTCCGGTTTCACGGTTTCGATGAGTTTTTCCGGCGTGTCTTCTTCAAAAACAACGATATAATCTACAAATTCCAAAGCTGCCAGCACAAAAGCCCGTTCTTTTTCGCCATTAATGGGCCGCGATTCGCCTTTGAGTCTGCGGACGGAGCCGTCGCTGTTTAATCCGACCACCAACAGGTCTCCTAACGATTTGGCATCCAGAAGATAACGCACGTGTCCATAATGCAACACATCGAAGCAACCATTGGTAAAGACGATTTTCCGGTTGTGCAGTTTGACATCGTTTTCCTTAAAAAACGTCCATGGAACTATTTTCTCTTCGATATGGGGCCTCGTACCGTTCATTTTTCTTCGGGGATTTCGGCGGCATCATGCCGTTTGTAGAAGGAAGTGGCAATGAGAGAGAAGAGTCCAAGTACCAGAGAGACAGCGGTTTGCAGAATCCAGCCGATCCAACCGGCGGCCAGGCCCTGGGTATAGGAGATGCCGTAGAGCATCACGATGCCGGCGGTGATGAGCGGGTAGGCGCCCAGTCCGCCTTGTGAAATCATGAACGCGATAGTGCCGAAAATCAGCACGGTGAAGGCGGCGCCGGGGCCGATATGTTGCAGGTAGGGGAGCGCGTGGAAGAACAGATAGACGCCGAGATAATAGCTGACCCACATGGCAACCGTCCAGAAGACGAAGTGCCACGGATTCGGAATGTCCTTGATGGAGACGAATCCCCGCCAAATGCCTTTGAAAAAGTCGGCCACTTTGACAAGCGCGGGGCGTTTTTGCCACCAGTTACGGGTCAAGCGGATGACCACAATCAGCAGAACGATGACACCAATGATAATGTAAAGCAGGTAGTTCCCTACGTAGCTCAAACCTTTTTGCGCGAACCACTCCTCAAGGGTGAGCTGCTGGCTCTGATCGACAATCAGATTGGAGAGCAGTCCGTTGTTGAGAAGAAGGGCGATGATGAGCAGGAAAAGCCAGCACACCACGTCCACGGCGCGTTCGAGGATGACTGTGCCGAGCGATTTTTGGAAGGGGATATTCTCGTATCGTTGCAGGAAAGTGCAGCGCAGAATCTCGCCGAGACGGGGCAGGGCGAGGTTGGCGATATAGCAGACCATGACGGAATAGAACATCATGGAGAAACGCGGCCGGTAGTGGATGGATTTCAGCAAAAGTTCCGCGCGTGCCGCACGGATGAGGTCTGCCGCCACAATGGCCAGCACGGAGAGACCGATGAAGAGCCAACCCTGCGGATTGTTGACCAACGCCATGGAGGAGAAGATCATGTGGATGTCTTCCTTGCTTAAATCCTTGACGGATAGCCAGATAAAAAGGATTCCCAATCCTACAAAAAGAACTGTTTTGAGAATGTCCGGTATTATTTTCTTAAAATTCGCCATATAATTATACTAATTCAAAATCAGGCGGCAAATATAGCATATTTTAGGATAACGTCCTATTCTTTGATGCCGTATGCCAAATCTCCGGCGTCGCCGAGGCCAGGCACGATGAAGGATTGCGCGGTCAGTTCCTCATCAACAGCGCCGATCCAGAAAGTGCAACTTTCGTCGGGAAGTTTGCTCATCACGTAATCCAAACCTTGTCGGCTCACAATCGCGCTCACGATATGGGTGTGCAGCGGGTCGCCTTTGCTCATCAGCTCCTCGTAGGCCAGCACCAGCGACTGTCCCGTGGCCAGCATCGGGTCACAAAGAATCAGCGTCTTTTCGTCCAGGTCCGGTGCGGAAAGATAGTCGATCTGGATCTCGAACGTGCCGTCCCGGTAGTATTTGCGGAAAGTCGAGATGAAGGCGTTTTCGGCACGGTCGAAATAGTTGAGCATGCCCTGGTGCATCGGAAGTCCGGCACGGAGAATGGTGGCCAGCACGGGCTTCTCCTGCAGTCGGGGAATGTTGGCGATGCCCAACGGGGTGACCACCTCCTGCTCGGCGTAGGCCATGGTCTTGCTGATCTCGTAGGCGAAAATCTCGCCGATGCGCTCAAGGTTCCGTCTGAATCTCATGCTGTCGATCTGCACGTCAGCACTTCTGACTTCCGAGATGAACTCGTTGAAAAGGGAGTTTGTGTTCCCTAAAATGTGTAAATTGTTCATAATGTGATTTTTAATGGTTGGTATTTTTAGACTTTAGACTTAAGACGTAAGACTTTTGGACTTTTTCGATACCGCAGTGCTGATATTCAACATTATACTTTTTGTATTCATACCTTTGAATCCTAATAATTCAATCTTTAAGTCTTAATTCCTAAGTCTCAAGTCTTAAGTCTTAAGTCTTAAGTCTCAAGTCTTAAGTCTAAAGTCTAAAGTCTTAAGTCTAAAGTCTCAAGTCTCAAGTCTCAACAGCCAAACACCCGTTCGAATATCGCCGGCACTTGCTTCAGGTAGTATTCCAACGTGAAGCATTGGTCGAGTTCCTCTGGGGTGAAGTGGGCCATGACGGTTTCGTTCTGGGAGAGCAATTCCTTGTAGTCCTGTCCTTCGAACCAGGCTTTCATGGCGATGGGCTGCACGAGGTCGTATGCGCTTTCGCGGGAGAATCCCTTGTTGATGAGTGCGGTCATGACGCGCTGCGCGAAAATGACCTTGTGAGTCAAGTAGATGTTTTTCAGCATGTTTTCCGGGAATACGACGAGATTCTCCAAGATGTTGCCGAAGCGGTTGAGCATATAGTCGAGCAGGATGGTGGCGTCGGGGAGCATGATGCGCTCGGCGGAGGAGTGGGAGATGTCGCGCTCGT
>JAEEIG010000140.1 GCA_016281255.1 Bacteroidales bacterium | reverse complement strand
AGCATTGAAGTAGTCCAACTCGACACACCTCAAGCGCCGTTTGTGGTCAAAGCTGAATGTAATATGCGTCCGCCTCCCTTCGTCCGTATAGAACCACAAATTAGTGAATTGCCTGTGCCTACAATGTCTAAATTTATAATTATACGGAGCCATGCATTCGGGACCGAACTCTATAGTATCCGTGATGTTGAATGCCTTGATAAAGTCATCCAGGGTGGTATTATACGAAAGAAATAATCCAACATCTCACAAAGAGAGAAAACTACCGCGCGCCAACTGGAAAGCCAAATAACGAAGCCGTATATTCCCTTCATTGTCAGAAAGATATGTAACATGTTTCTTCTTTTCATGAATCCAATTCACCCGATAAACATATACCGCAGTATCCTCGATGCTCAACGGGTAATATGTTAGTTCAAAATTAAAAGTTCCATAGCGCCACTCGCCCTTTCCGTCAAAAAGAAACGGAAGATCGACGAGTTTTCCAACAATTGGAACAGAAGACCGGATTTGCCTGATGTGAATAGTGTCCAACTGAGCAAAAGAAGACACACTCCACAACATAACCGACAAAACCCAAAACAACCTTTTTAATAAAACCATACGAACAATATTAGCCCACAAAAATACAAAAAAATCCCCCACCCTCCTATTCTTAATTCTACATTCTTCATTCCACATAAAAAAAAGCGGCCGGGAAACTCGCTCCCGGCCGCAACAAAATTTATAAAAATGTTGAACGTAGTCGCTATGCTAAACCGCCGCCGCTCATGAACGGAGGCATCTGATTCGGACGGTCTTGGATAACGCCAAACTGCTCCTCATACTTGGACAGATTGTCCTGCAACGCACGAAGCAGTCTCTTGGCATTCACCGGAGTCATAATGACGCGGGAACGAACCACCGCCTTCGGAATACCAGGAGACAATGAGGCGAAATCCACAAAGAATTCGTACTCAGAGTGGGAAAGGATAGCCAAGTTGGAATATACGCCCTTCGCGACTTCCTCACTGATGGTCAAATCCATCTTTTGTTCTTTCTTTTCTTCTGCCATCTTCAAATTACTAATTTCAAATTACTAATTACTAATTGTTACTCTTCCTCTTTCGATGCCATCAAAGACGCGTACTCTTCCTTCGAGCCGACCTCGATGTTCTGGTAAGCGCGGATACCCGTACCTGCCGGAATCTTCTGACCGACAATAACGTTCTCCTTCATACCAATCAGGCTGTCGGATTTGGCGTTGATAGCAGCCTCTGTCAGCACTTTCGTCGTCTCCTGGAAGGATGCGGCGGAGATGAAGCTGTGGGTCTGCAGAGAAGCGCGGGTGATACCTTGCAGAATCGGCTTACCAGTAGCCGGACGAGCATCGCGGGTCACCACCAAGCGCATGTCTTTACGTTTCAGCAATGAATTGACATCGCGCAGCTTCTTGGCGGAGATGATTTGACCTTTGCGAATCGTGTCGGAATCGCCAGCGTCTTCGACCACCTTCTTATCCCAAATCTGATCGTTCTCCTCTTGGAAGTCAATCTTATTGATGAGTTCGCCTTGCAAGAACTTGGTGTCGCCCGGATCCTCAATCTCCATCTTACGCATCATCTGGCGCACAATGACTTCGAAATGCTTATCGTTGATCTTCACACCTTGCAGACGATACACCTCCTGAATCTCATTGATGATGTACTCTTGCACCTTTTGCGCACCCTTGATATTCAGGATGTCAACAGGAGTGAGAGAACCTTCAGACAGCGGCGTACCAGCCTTCACAAAGTCGTTCTCCTGAGCCAGAATCTGCTTGGAGGTCGGGATAAGGTAGGTTTTGGCACCTTCGCCGGAATCCACGCGCGGGGTAATCTTCACGACACGGTTACCACGTTTCAGCTTCTTCTCGAAGGAAACCACACCGTCGATTTCGGACACCACAGCGGGATCGGAAGGATTACGCGCCTCGAACAGCTCGGTCACGCGCGGCAGACCGCCCGTGATATCGCCGGACTTACCGAAGGAACGCAGAATCTTGACCAAAATTTCACCGGAATCGATGACTTGACCCTCTTCCACGGCCAAACGGGCACCCACAGGAACGTCGAAGCTCTTGATAATGTCACCGTCCTCGTCAAGGATGTTGATACTCGGGTTTTTCGTCTTCAGACGGCTCTCGATAATCACCTTGTCGTGGATATTGGTCTGCTCGTCGGTCTCCACACGGTAGGTCACGCCCTCGATAATATCGTTGAACTGAACCTTACCGGCCACGTCTGACAGAATCACTGCGTTGAACGGATCCCAATCAGCGATCAGGTCGCCCTTCTTGATGCTGTCACCATGCTTATAGTAGAGGTTCGAACCATAAGGCACATTCGCGGAAGAGAGCGCCACACCGGTCTTCACATCGATAATCTTGATTTCGGCAGTACGACCGATCACCTTGTAGAAGAACTTACCAGTGTCGTCGGTCTTCTCCAAAGCACGCAATTCGTCGATGCTCAACACGCCATCGTAAGATGCCATGATGCTGCTGTTGGCGGCCACATTACCGGCCACACCACCGACGTGGAACGTACGCAGAGTCAGCTGTGTACCAGGCTCACCGATGGACTGGGCGGCAATCACGCCAACAGCCTCGCCGATCTGCACCATTTTGCCGGTAGCCAGGTTACGTCCGTAACACTTCTGGCAGATACCATGCTTAGATTCGCAGGTCGGAACGGAACGGATTTCCACCTCCTCGATGGGAGAATCCTCGATGATCTGGCAATATTTTTCAGTCAACTCCTCACCGGCGCGGATAATCAGCTCGCCAGTCTGAGGATGATAAACATCATGCAATGTCACACGACCCAACAAACGGTCGTACAACGTCTCCACCACTTCCTCGTTGTTCTTCAACGCGCTCACGGTCATGCCGCGCAGCGTGCCGCAGTCCTCCTCATTGATGATCACATCGTGGGAAACATCGACCAAACGACGGGTCAGGTAACCTGCGTCAGCGGTCTTCAATGCGGTATCAGCCAAACCCTTACGAGCACCGTGCGTGGAAATAAAGTACTCTTGCACGGAAAGGCCTTCCTTGAAGTTGGACAAAATGGGGTTCTCGATAATCTCGCCACCGGAAGAGCCAGCCTTACTGGGCTTTGCCATCAAGCCACGCATACCGGACAGCTGACGAATCTGCTCCGCAGAACCACGGGCACCGGAGTCGCGCATCATGTGCACGGGGTTGAATCCTTGGCGGTCTTCTTCGATTTCCTTCATCAAAATCTTGGACAGACGCGCGTTGCACTGCGACCAGACATCAATCACCTGGTTGTAACGCTCGGTATTGGTGATGAAACCCATGTTGTAGTTCATCGTGATCTCATCGACCTGGGCGTTAGCCTCGGCAATCAACTTCGGTTTCTCGGCAGGCACAATCACGTCACCGAGATTGAACGACATACCGCCTTCGTAAGCCATACGGTAACCGAGGGTCATGATGTCGTCGAGGAACTGGGTACAGGATTTGTTACCGCACTTGATCAGCACGTCGCCGATGATGTCGCGCAACGCCTTCTTAGTGAGCAACATATTGATATAACCATAATCTTTCGGCACCACTTGGTTGAACATTACACGCCCCACAGTGGTATCGACAATCTTCTTGGTACCTTGTCCGTCGATATCGACACGGCACTTGATCTTGGCATTCAGATGGATTTTCTTCTCGTTATAGGCAATCATCACCTCTTCCGGTCCGTAGAAAATGCCGCCTTCACCGGGAACCTTATGGTCGGGCGTGGAGGGCAGTTCCTTCGTGATGTAGTACAGACCCAAGACCATATCCTGAGAAGGCACGGTCACAGGCGCACCGTTAGCCGGATTGAGAATGTTGTGGGAAGCCATCATCAGCATCTGGGCTTCCATGATGGCCGCGTTGCCCAGCGGCACGTGAACGGCCATCTGGTCACCGTCGAAGTCGGCGTTGAATGCCGTACAGCACAACGGGTGCAAACGGATAGCCTTACCCTCGACCAATCGCGGCTGGAAGGCCTGGATACCCAAACGGTGCAACGTAGGAGCACGGTTCAGCAATACCGGGTGACCCTTCAGTATGTTTTCGAGGATTTCCCATACGACGGGATCCTTGCGATCCACAATCTTCTTGGCGGATTTCACCGTCTTCACAATACCTCTTTCGAGAATCTTGCGGATAACAAACGGTTTGAACAGCTCCGCTGCCATATCCTTCGGCAGACCGCACTCGTTCAAGTGCAAGTCGGGACCGACAACGATAACGGAACGGCCTGAGTAATCGACACGTTTACCCAGCAAATTCTGACGGAAACGACCTTGTTTACCCTTCAAGCTGTCGGAGAGGGACTTCAACGCACGGTTGGATTCCGTTCTCACAGCACTGGATTTCTTGGAGTTATCGAACAAGGAGTCAACAGCCTCTTGCAACATACGTTTTTCGTTACGCATAATCACATCGGGAGCCTTGATCTCCATGAGACGTTTCAGACGGTTGTTACGGATGATGACACGACGGTAGAGGTCGTTCAAGTCGGAGGTGGCGAAACGGCCGCCGTCCAACGGCACCAAAGGACGCAACTCCGGCGGAATCACCGGCACTGTCTTCACAATCATGCGCTCCGGACGGTTGTCGGCGCGCTTACGGCTGTCGCGGAAAGCCTCGAACACGTGCAGACGTTTCAGCAAATCTTTCTTACGTTGCTGAGAGGTCTCGCGGTTGGCACGGTCACGCAACTCGTAGGACTCGGCATCCAAGTCCACCATGCAAAGAAGATCGTACAATGCCTCGGCACCCATCTTGGCGATGAACTTGTTGGGATCGGTGTCCTCCAACAGACGGTTTTCTGCAGGCAACTTCTCCACCAAGTCGAAATACTCCTCTTCGGTGAGCAACTTGCCCTTCTTGATATCATCGCTTTCCATGATACCGCCTTGAATCACGATATACTTCTCGTAATAGACCGCGGCTTCCACCTCTTTGGTGGCCAGACCCAAAAGAGCACCAATCTTGTTCGGCAAAGACTTGAAGAACCAGATATGAGCCACGGGCACAACCAGTTGGATGTGACCCATGCGCTCACGACGCACCTTGCGTTCGGTGACTTCCACACCGCAACGGTCGCAGATGACGCCCTTGTAACGGATTCTCTTGTACTTACCGCAGTGACATTCCCAGTCTTTCATCGGTCCGAAAATCTTCTCGCAGAACAGACCGTCGCGCTCCGGCTTCAGCGTTCTGTAGTTGATGGTCTCCGGCTTCAGCACCTCACCGTGCGACTGTTCCAAAATCGTCTCGGGAGATGCCAGACTGATGGTTATTTTATGAAACTCCTTACGGGTATTATTATCTTTTCTGAGAGCCATTTTCTTTCAGATGTTTTTATTTCTTATTCAAATTTAATATCCAAGCACAGACCGCGCAACTCGTTGACCAACACGTTGAAGGACTCCGGAATACCGGAAACAGGCATGTTGT
>JAEEIG010000139.1 GCA_016281255.1 Bacteroidales bacterium | reverse complement strand
GTACGGCTATGCCGATGGCGGCGAGTGCATCACCATTGCCGACAAAAACTAGGTCTGGCAGATGGAGATTCTCGGCGAAGGTCCCGACGTGATCGGCGGAATGTGGGTGGCGCAGCGCGTGCCCGACGATGAGGTGGCTGTGAGCTGCAACGTGCCCCGCATCGGCAAACTCAACCGCAAAGACAAGAACAACTTCCTCTGCTCCGACAATATCGAAAAGGTGGCCAAGAAATACGGACTTTGGGACGGCAAGGGCGACTTCCTCTGGTGGAAGGCTTTCAACGCCTCCTACGCCGAAGGCAAAAACCACAAAGAGCGCGAATGGTACATCTTCAACGAGCTCGCCCCGTCGCTGAACCTCGATCTCAACGCCGAAGCACTGCCTTTCTCCGTGAAACCCGAGAAAAAAGTCGATGTTCGCGATGTAATGGCATTGTTCAGAGCCACTTACGAAGGCACTGTGCTCGACCAAATCGGCAACCTCAAGATGGTGGTGAACCGCAAAGACAAAGAGGGCAACCCCTATAAAGACACAATCATCTGTCCGAACGCCAACCCCTGGATGGACGGCAACGAGCGTGCGATGTACAACTTCCTGAACCCCGGCACCGTGACCTTCTACCGTGGCGTGGCCATGTCGTGGTGTTCCTATTCGTTCATCATGCAGTGTCGCGACTGGCTGCCCGATGAGGTGGGAGGCCTTTGTTGGTTCTCTGTGGAGAATCCGGGACAAAGTCCGCGCATCCCGATTTATGCCGGTGCCACCAAGATGCCTGCAGGCTTCGAGATTTGCGGTCACTACCGCTACAACGACAACGCGGTGCTGTGGCACTACCGCAAGGCCAACAAGCTTGCGCAAGTGCGTTGGGGCCGTAGCAAAAAGATGATGATGGACAACATCATGCGCTACGAAGACAAAGCCTTCGAAGAGCTGCCCGCCTTGGAGCAGAAAGCCGTTAACTTGCTGAATGCCGGCAAGAAAGAGGAGGCCCAAACGTTATTGAACCAATACAGTGCGGATTTCGCCGGCGCCACCCGCCAGACCTGGCAGGAGATGGAACACAAGCTGTGGGAGACGTTCTGGACGGGATTTTAGTACAACTATTCGTCTTCAGCTGTTTGCCAAGGACCGAAAGTTTTATAACCAAATATAAATCTGGATTCCGGAACATTGTCAATCAACGATTTAGTGTCGTTGTAGAACAAATTCAACGCCACGGAGTCTGCGCCGTGGATGTTGTATTGGGCGTTGTATTCCACCGCGTCTTTGGCCGGAAGGATGTAGTATTGGTATTTTCCGAAGCAGACACCTCTATAGACCCAGTAGGGCAGGTATTCGTAATCCGTGATGCGCACCGTGCCGTTGGTGTCGCGCACAATTGTGCATTTGACGATAATGCCGCCGTCAGTGTAGCGTTTGCGCTGGTTGGAAACGAAATTGCCTAACGAGTAGGCCGTAAAACGCTGTGCCACACCATATTCGTTACGGTTCTCCAATGTAATGGGTTGCACCACATGCGGGTGTCCGCCGATCACCATGTTGGCACCGCACTCGTACATGTAATTCGCGTATGCCTCTTGCTTCTTGTTCTGTTTCCGCTCGTATTCGATGCCCCAGTGCGGCATCACGATGATGTAGTCGGCATCCGTAGCACGGGCTGTGGCTATGTCATTGAAGATGTTGACGGAGTCCAACATGTTGACCATAAAGGGTTTGGGAACAGGAATGCCGTTCGTGCCATACGTATAGTTCAACACAGCGATGCGAAATCCGTTCTTGTCGATAATCAACGGGTTACGCTGGAAATAGTCTGTGCTGTCGAGCCAGGTGCCCGTATGCGGGATGCCGAGGCTGTCCATAACGTGGATGGTGCGGCGGATACCCTTGGCCCCTTTGTCGCAGGTGTGGTTGTTGGCGGTGAGGAAGACATCGACGCCGGCATCGAAGAGTTGCGACATCATCGCGTCGGGGCAGGAGAACTGCGGGTAGCCGGAGTAGGGTTCGCCTGCCAACGGCACCTCCATGTTGGCGATGCAGATATCGGCCGAGGCGATGTAGGGCGCAAGGTAGCGGTAGCATGGTGCATAGTCGTAGGTGCCGTCCGCCAGTCGCGCGGCATCCACCTGCGGCATGTGCGACATCACATCGCCGATGAACATCAGGGTGAGGGTGTCGGGAACAGGCTCCTCCTGCACAACCTCCATGGGACGTTTGTCGGGAAAGAGCCGCTGCCACCACGCCCCGTTATTCGATGCAAACAAACCATACAACAACAGGAACAGTAATATTTTCATAATCCTTATTATTAACACTTTGAGATTACCAATGAAACGGCAAAAATACATTTTTTAGGCAATAGGCAAAAGGGAATAGGCAAAAGGCAAAAGGATGTTGTAGAGACGTAAATTTTGCGTTTCTAAATAGGGAAACATAAGAATGTAACTTTTTAAGACAGAATACGTAAAAGACCAATAATTTTTATATTTTTGCAAGTTTATAAAAAGAAGAGATAAAATGGGTTTATTTTCATTGTTTACCAGAGAGATAGCCATAGATTTAGGTACTGCCAACACCGTCATTTTGCATGACAACAAGGTGGTGGTGGACGAGCCGTCCATCATTGCCATCGACTCCCGCACGAAATCCGTCGTGGCGGTAGGCAAGAAAGCGTTGATGATGGAGGGCAAAACCTCTGGCGAAATATATACGGTTCGTCCGCTGCGCAACGGCGTGATTGCCGACTTCCAGCCGACAGAGCTGATGTTGCGTGAGTTTATCAAGATGACCAACACCAAGCACTCTTTGATCACTCCTGCCATGAAGATGGTGATTTGCATCCCTTCGGGTATCACCGAGGTGGAGGAGCGCGCTGTGCGTGAGTCTGCCGAGCAGGCCGGTGCCAAAGAGGTGCGTCTGATTTACGAGCCGATGGCAGCCGCTATCGGTAGCGGAATCGACGTTTTGGATGCCAACGGCAACATGATCATCGACATCGGCGGCGGTACCAGCGAGGTGGCCGTCATTGCCCTGGGCTCCATCGCGTCCAAGAAGTCCGTGCAGGTGGCCGGCGACCGTTTGAATACAGACATTAAGGAGTTCATGCGTCGTGAGCACAACCTCGACATCGGCATCCCGACAGCCGAGCAGATCAAGATCAACGTGGGTGCGGCTATCACGCATCTCGACAATCCTCCTGCCGACTATGAGGTTTACGGTCGTGACTTGGTGCACGGCATTCCGCGCAGCATCATGATCAACTACCAGGAGGTGGCCACCGCGCTCAACAACTCCATCAATGCTATCGAGGATGCTGTGATGCAAGCCCTTAACGTTACCCCGCCCGAGTTGTCCGCCGATATTTTCAAGACCGGCATCTACTTGGCCGGCGGCGGTTCGCTTTTGCGCGGTCTTGACAAGCGTATCAACAAGATCACGCAGCTGCCGGTGCATGTGGTGGAAGACCCGCTTCGCGCTGTGGCCCGCGGTACGGCTATCGCGCTTAAGAACCTCGACAAATTCGAATCTTTGACGAAGTATTAATGGTTATGGGTTATGGGTTATAGGTTATAGAAGTTGGTTATAGTAAAATAGGTTCAAGGAATATTTTCGGATATTCCTTTTTGTTTTTATAAAATGAATATATTGAAATCGTTTTTTATATGTGAAAGAGCCTTTTTGACGGTGTTTTGTTCTCTCTTCGCGTTTTCTTTGATGGCGCAGACGGAGGGCACGCATTTTTTCCCTTATTGTGAAACCACTCCGACAGTGACCGACCATGAGGGGAACCGCTATCGCACCGTGCAAATCGGTTCGCAGTGCTGGATGGCCGAGAATATGCGCTGCACCACCTCCCCGACGGGCAAAGCGTGGGCCTACAATCCCTCTTTTTCCGCGGCGCAGCCGATGTATTCCCCCTACTATGCCAAGCCGGCTGCCGATCGCTTCGGAATGCTGTATAACTGGTCGGCGGCGTTGGATTTGTCGGCACAGCACAGCACCAAAGCGGCGGGAAGGGCCGTTCGCGGCATCTGTCCGGAAGGGTGGCATCTGCCCGACAACGACGAGTGGTCGCTGCTGTTCCAAACGTTAGGCGGGCACAAGGTGGCAGGCGAGAAGATGAAGGAGCCGACGAACCTGTGGCAGCCCCATCTGATTATCCCGAAAGACAGTATCGGTTTTGATGCCGAGCCTGCGGGTTCCTACACCGAAAACGGTTGCCAAAACACCGGTTTCCAAGCCTGTTTTTGGTGTGCCGACAACTTCAGTCGCGACCAAGCCTGGTGCTGCATCGTGTATGATTACAAAAACGAAGGCTACGACTATCTGGATTACAAATGCTATGGGCATTCGGTGAGGTGCGTGAGGGACCATTAACAGTTGGCAGTTGTAGGGTGAACGTGCTTTTTCTGCGATTTTTGGGAACAATATCGTATTTATTTTGTGCAATATCTTAACCAACAGGATACGAACTGTCTTATAAACATCTGATAGTCAACATAATGAATTATAATAAAAAAAATATTGTTTGATGTGTTGAATAATTCAAAAAAAGTGTATTTTTGCGCCATCAAACAACGAACGGATCGGTAGTTCAGTTTGGTTAGAATACATGCCTGTCACGCATGGGGTCGCGAGTTCGAGTCTCGTCCGGTCCGCCAACATCGTAGAGACGCAATGCATTGCGTCTCTACTTTTTTTGTTCATAAGAGATGCACCAAAAATGCACCGAACTTGCTGACTGACAAAAAAATAAGGAGACAGCAGCGCTGTCTGCGTGAGTTGGGATAACTTCATATTTATAAATTTTGTATTTTTGCAGCGAACAATGTTGTTTGTTTCAAACGAACAACTTTATAACAAATCGATAAATATGATACTACAGCAGACTATTGAACAAGTAATACAAGAATGGCACGATAGAATCTCTACGGATGAGGCGGGAATCGTACGAGAAAAGACTATTCCATTGAGTAGTATTGCTTCACATGCCACCGTCATTAGCGGCATTAGGCGTTGTGGGAAAAGCACCTTGCTTGCTCAACTCTACCGTCAACTTTCCGAACCTGCATTGTACATCAACTTTGAACATCCTCTGCTGATGGACTTCGCCACTAACGATTATGCCCGCCTTGATAATGTCATCGCGAAATATAATGCCCAATGGCTCCTGTTCGACGAGATTCAATCATTGCCTAATTGGGAGGTTTATGTGCGACAGAAATTGGATAATCATCATAAGGTTGTGATTACCGGTTCCAATGCCTCCTTGTTAAGTCGGGAGTTGGGCACTCACCTTACCGGCAGGCACATTCAGATGGAACTTTTCCCATTCTCATATACCGAATTTCTGAAACTGAAATCTCAAACTGCTTCATACGAATCCTTCCACAAATATCTGTTTGCCGGAGGTTTTCCCGAATATTTGAAGACTGGAGACACACAGCAACTCACAACACTGTTTCAGGATATTCTCTATCGCGACATTATTGTGCGGTACGGTATCAAGGAAGTGTCGTCCCTGCAAAGGTTGGCAAATTTCCTTATGCAGAATGTCGGCAACAAATTCTCCGCTTCAAAAAT
>JAEEIG010000138.1 GCA_016281255.1 Bacteroidales bacterium | reverse complement strand
GTGGAATCTATAAACATCTCATCATCAGGACGTTTATTTAAGAAATTGCATGGTCGTCCCGTGGCGGAGGTGGCTTTGGCCTGCCTGCTGGGCGCGATTCCAGGGTGTGCCGGCGGTTTCGTCGTGGTATCGATGTTCACGCACCGGTTGCTCTCTTTCGGGGCGCTGGTGGGCGGTATGATCGCCACCTTCGGTGACGAAGCGCTCTTCCTCGCGGCGCAAAGCCCGAAATACGCTCTCCTGCTGACCGGAATTCTGTACGTTGTCGGTTTTATCGCCGGACTGATATTGTTGAAAGTACCTGAAAACAAGATTGTTGACTTTGGCGATCATGACTTCGTCCTCCATGAGGAACACCAACATACGCGCATGGACCCCGAGAATCATCATTGGCGGGAACGCATTGTGCATTTCCTGCGCGAGCATGTGTGGGAACATGTCGTCAAAAAGCACGCCCTGACCCTTTTTCTCTATGCTTTCGGGACGCTCATAGTGTTGGGCGTAATTAACCAATTCGTTGATTTGCAAACTATTATGGAGACTGAAGTCTGGACCAAATGGCTGTTGTTGCTGATTGCGGTGGCAGTCGGTTTCCTGCCAGTTTCGGGTCCTCATCTCATTTTCGTGATGCTCTTCCTGCAGGGCAGCATCCCGTTCTCGATACTGTTGGCCAATTCCATTGCCCAAAACGGTCACGCCGGTATCCCCCTGATTGCCCAATCCAGACGCAATTTCTTGGTTATGAAAGGGATAACGATGGTGTTGGGGCTACTGGCAGGTGCAGTGCTCCTGGCCTTTTAAAACGTAGAGACGCGCTAAAGCACGTCCCCACATCATCGCATCATCGCATCATCGCATCATCGCACAATCGTGATTGAACCGTTCCAGTTGATGGTTTTCGCTTTGCCTTTATAGCTGAAGGAGTAGTAATAGACGCCGTCGGAGAGGCCTTCGCCGGAGAAGACGTTGCTTCCCATGTTGATTTGTCCGTCTTTGGCCCAAGTGTCGTAGTTCTTGACGTGATAGACCACTTTGCCCCATCGGTCGCTGATGCGCAGCTCGTTGTGGCGGTAATGGTCGGGATCTTCGGGGTTGATGTCGGTGTTGAGGTTCTCGATCGCCCACACGTCGTTGACGCCGTCACCGTTGGGGGTGATGACGTTCGGGAAGCGCAGGTCTTCTTCGATGACCACCACGTGGCTCACGGAGTCGCCGCAACCGGATTCGGTAGTCAGGGACAACGTCACGATGTAGTCGCCCCAGCTGCTGTACATGTGCGTGGGGTTGGTTTCGTCCTCTGTGCTCTCTCCGTCGCCGAAAGTCCAGACAATGTGGTTCATCGGGCTTTCGGTGACGTTGGAGGAGATGTATGAGGTGAAGACAATTTCACCGTTGGTTTCGCTCATCATGCATATTTCGGGAGCGGCGACGAAATCGACCTGAGGTTGGGGGGCGGTGGAGATGTAGTTCCATCTGATGAGGGAGTCTTTGCATCCTTCGGCGGTGGTGACGACCAGTTTTACCGAGAAGGTGCCGGCATTTTCAAAGTGGAAAATCGGGTTGGTTTCCGAAGAGTATTCCACAATGCTGTTATCGTCAAACACATACCATTGGCAGAGCATGCTGTCGGAGGCGGTGTTCGTGAGGTTGGTGAAGCGCGAAATCACGGGCGTGCAGCCGGAGGTGACATCGGCTTCGAAATCCACTTGCGGCAGGTCCCAGAAGTTCACCAGCACTGTGTCGGAGCTGCGGCAGGTGGTGTGGGTCTCCTCGTTGGGCATCTCGATT
Organism: Bacteroidales bacterium; assembly: GCA_016281255.1. Taxonomy (GTDB): domain Bacteria; phylum Bacteroidota; class Bacteroidia; order Bacteroidales; family WCHB1-69; genus F23-D06. The sequence continues at coordinate 1,179 of JAEEIG010000138.1, read as the reverse complement.
TCGAGGACATATTCTCCTGAGGTGATCACTTCGATATGGTCGGTGGCATCACCGGTGTTCCAAAAGAAGGTGGCATTGGTGTCCGTATAATGGGGGTCCAAAACAGCCACTTCGCCGGTGCAGAGCCATTGGTCGGGACCAAGATTGGGCTTGTAGGTGTTGACCACGTTGATGTAGATGCTGTCGTAGGTCCAGAGATTCACGCAAGGCAGATCGGCATGTGCCCAGAGATAGTACCATCCGCTGTCGCTCACGTCGGCATCGTGCAATGTGAAGGGCTGGTCCCAAATCGTATCGTTGCTTGGTGTGACTACGAAAACGGTGTCTATTGGATCGGAGATGTAATCGAAAACGATGTCTTCGTGCAGACAGTAGGTGTTGCGCATCATGAGTTTGGTGGCAATACTGCTGTTAAAGCTCTTTCCTTCAAGGAAGACGCCGGAATCGTAGGAGTTGTCGCCGACGTTGCTGATGGCGAGGTGCATGTGGTAGGTTTCGCAGGCCAGGATTTTGCCTTCGGCGGTAAATCCCACTGTGCGGCCGTTGTATTCCACGCCGTTTTGGCCGGTGGTGCTGGCGATGAAGTAGGCGGCATAGGTGCCGTTGTAGCATCCGGGGTCGTTATTGCCGCCTCCGCCGTTCACCGTACTGATGGAGACAGGAAGCCCGACGGGGTTTGCGGCAGTCACCGTGCCGGGCACAACTGCCACATTCCGGGTAGTGGTGAGACCGGTCACGGGGTCGGGACCGGTGAGAAAGAAGACAAAAATGTCGTTGAAGGTGGCGCAGACGAAAGTCGGATACTCTTCGGAGCCAAAGACGTAGTTGAAGGCGAACGTGTCGGCGTAGGCTAAGAAATCGAAATCCAGTGCCGCGCTACTGTAGAGGGTGGAGGTCGCCAAGCCGGACTGTTGCAGTACAGGGTCGGTGTAGTAGTTGGTGATGGCCTGCGAGGAGGATCCGGAGCTGTTCGGACCGGCGGCCACGGTGACCGCGCCGGTGGTCATCACCAGACCTGAGTCGAACGGGAACTGGGTATAGTTATTCCGTTGGAAAGTGCCGATCTGATTGTAGGTCACGTTGCCCGTTTGGTTGTTGAACTTACCGTTGGTGATTTCCACAGCTTCACCCTGAAGGTGATATTTCAGGATGGTGTCGATATGGGTGCCCTGCAGCGAT
>JAEEIG010000137.1 GCA_016281255.1 Bacteroidales bacterium | reverse complement strand
TTGGACGAGCCTACCGCCAGTTTGGACGCCATCGCCACCGAGCAGATCGAGAACAGCATCGACGCCATCAAGCAGGATCGCACCGTCATCATTATCTCGCACAGCATCTCGCAAATCATCGACGCCGACTACATCTACGCTCTCAAGGACGGCCGCGTGGAAGAGGACGGCGACCCTGACGAAATCTACAAGAAAGGCGGTATCTACAAGGATATTATCGATGCCTCGGCGCGGAGTCTGAACATTGAGAAGATTGCGAAGACGATAGGGTGACGTAAGACGTGAGACGTGGGACAGAAGACGTGGGACGGGTGAGGTAGTGGCGTGTTGCATGCGCCTTCACGTGCGCGAAACAGCCCGCTAGGGCTGAAGGGCTTGGTAGAAATGCAGAGGGCAGTGCGTTTTTTTCGCACGCCAGAGGTGTGCGGGGAAATCAATAGGCTACGAACAACATTACAATTCCAATGACAACCGGCAGTCCCATTAAAATGCCAAGTCCCACACCAGATCGGACACGAACCGATTTTTCCGCATTATTGAAAAACTCAATTACCATATTGTATCTACCATTCGAAATATAGTATAAATAGAGTATAACAAATGGTATCAGCATGTAGATGATAACAAGGAGGAGACCCGTTGTATGCTTCCGAAAGACCCCATAATACATCTTTTCAATTAATAACTGAACGAAAACCATATACATCATGCCATACATGGCGAGCCAAAATATCGCCAATCTCGAATTGCTTTTGCGTTCGCTTACGTTTTCGCCATTATACCCAAACGAGTTTCTGGTTACCATAGCATAGGCACCATAAAACAGGTAATCCAAAATATTGGGTTTAAAATCTTCCACTTTTTATCATTTTCCTTAGAACGAGCAAAAATAGCATTTTTTAGAATGATGAGGTGGCGGAACCACCTTTCTAACCATTTTGCCGACGTCAGCAAAATGGTCGGTCGGCGGTTTTATTTGCGTTAGCATGAGTCGAACTTCTGCGAATATCCATTTCGAAAATTAACTATTCAACCTTGAATAGTTAATTTTAAAATCACATTTTGTTGATAATCAGCGATAGATAAATTTTCACAAAACTATTGACAAATGCTCATTTTCGTTGTATCTTTGCGGTACAATTTTGTTAATAATCAACGACTGATGCGATTAATATATTAAAGAAAGAGGAACGAGATTTTTGCGTGCTGAAGGCACGCTATCCTAATAACCCCGCACTAAGCGACGAAGGCGCGCAGTGTGGGGTTGCGGCGGCACCCGCGAAGGCAGCGTGCTGAAGGCACGCAACAAAAACCTGACAAACCAAAATATCTAAATCATGAGTTATACACAATCTTTTTACCACATCGTCTTCCGCACCTACCGAAGCGAACCGACAATCCACATAGAACACGATAAGGAGTTATATGCCTACATCTACGGCATAGCAAAAAATCTCAACTGTCAAACATATCGTATAGGCGGTATGCCTGACCATGTTCACGTATTCGTATCACTTCCACCCACAATGCCAATAGCATCTTTCGTCCAGCGTGTGAAGACAGATAGCAGCAAATGGCTGAAAGCAAACCCAAACTTCCCTGATTTTGTAGGTTGGGCGCGAGAATATGCCGGTCTTAGCAAAAGTGCCAGTGAAAAGGACACGATAATCAGATAAATCATGCAACAGAAAGAGCATCACAAGAGAGTCACGTTTGCCGACGAGTATCGTGCATTGCTTATAGAGAATGGGATTGCTATCGATGATAGATATTTTTTGCGAGACGATTAGTAGCGTGCCTCCGGCACGCAGACTCGCGCCACGCATCGCTATCCCCACACTGCGCTTCACTTCGTTACGCTTATGTGGGGTTATTAGGATTTCGTGCTTTCAGCACGGCGAGAGGCAATTGTACCTATACGGGAAATACGAACGGCGCTCCCTGTTAGGACCGCCGTTGTAAATTCCAGAAAACTTTTATGGAAACGGGAGCGAATCCCGTTAAAGGATTGACCTTTGTGCCTTCCGCCTAGGCGCTACGCTTACACCCCATAAGGTTTCCTGTTTGTCTTTCTGTGCTGCTGCTGGCCCAAGGGCATGACACCAAACACCGCTGCAAAAATATAAAACAATGAAACACCAAACAAAAAAGTATTTATAAAAACGCTTCTATATCGGAAATGGGAAAACAACGAAGGACAGTAACCTTTCCCGATTTTTTGTACTTTTGCGCCCTGAAAAAACAGCTTATGCGTTATTTTATCCATCTGGCTTACAACGGTTCCGCGTTCTTCGGTTGGCAGATCCAGCCGGAGCATCCGTCCGTGCAGGAAACATTGGAAACATGTCTCTCGCTGTTGTTGCGTGAGGACCGCGTGGCTGTCACCGGCTGCGGGCGCACGGATACCGGCGTGCATGCCAGCGATTTCTACGCCCATTTCGATACTGAAAAACACATCTCTTCGGACGAATGTCAGCAGTTGGCCCATAAGCTCAACAACTTTCTGCCCAAAGAGATCGTCATCTTCGATCTCTTCGAGGTGCAACCTGACCAACACGCCCGCTTCGATGCAGAAAGCCGCACCTACCAGTACCACGTCTGCACCCGCAAGAATCCCTTCAAACTCCAGTTTAGCTACCATTTCCATCGTGAATTGGATGTGGATAAGATGAACGAGGCGGCGGCATTACTCCTTCAGAACGAGGACTTTACCAGCTTTTCGAAAGTACATACGCAGGTCAATAACTTCATCTGTCATGTCACGGAAGCGCACTGGGATCGTGTGGATGACGAACTTATCTTCACCGTTTCCGCGAACCGGTTCTTGCGCAATATGGTCCGCGCTCTCGTGGGCACTCTCCTCGAAGTCGGTACTGGAAAAATCTCCGTGGAAGGATTTCAAGATATTATTAATCAAAAAGATAGATGTGCGGCACGAACCTCTGCCCCTGCCCATGCACTATTTTTGACGAAAGTGCGTTATCCTCGAATTAAGAATTAAGAATGCAGAATTAAGAATGTTGAATAATAGATATACTTCCTTGAGCAGTCCCAACAGGGACAAAAGCTTGGTAGCAAATAGTAAGAATCTGTTAATAAGCACGATATACGCAACATTAGTGCTGGTGTTGTCATTGACCATGCCTTCGTGCCAGCGGAACAACAATGTCGATGGCGTGAAGTTGGAGTTCTCGATGGACACGGTGATGTTCGACACGGTCTTCACCACAATCACGTCGAGTACACGCAGTTTCACTGTTCGGAACACGACGGGTTCCCCCGTGGAGGTGGATATCGCGCTGGCGAGCGGCAAGCAGTCCTACTACAGCATCAATGTCGATGGCGTGGCGGGCACGGAGTTCCGCAACGTGGAGATTCCCGCGCACGACAGCATCTTTGTCTTCGTGAAGGTCAACATCAACCCCACCGATCAGAACTTGCCCTACTTGGTGACCGACTCCGTGATGTTCTATCAGAAGAACCGCGCGCAGTCGGTGCAGTTGGTGGCTTTCGGGCAGGATGCGCACTTCATTATCCCCAATGCCGGTTCCTCCTCCATGCCTTACCGGGTTGTCGCTCATGAGCATGAGCACGTGCACTGGACCAACGACAAGCCGTGGGTGATTTACGGATGGGCGGTGGTCGATTCGCTCGGCAAGCTCACCATAGACCCCGGCACGAAAGTGTATGTGCATGCGGGCGGAGGCATTTGGGTTTACCGATACGGCAACATCCATATTAACGGAACGGTGGACGAGCCTGTGACCATCACCGGCGACCGTCTGGAATCCTTCTTTGCCAACGACTATGCCCAATGGAACTCCCTCTGGATCAATGAGGGCATCGAGGAAAACCTCATCGAGAACGCCATCATCTCCAACTCCTCGTATGGCATTCATCTTGAAGCACTTGAGGAGTACACGGGCAACAAAACCATCATCAACAATTCGGTGATTCACAACAACCAGGTGATGGGCATCCGCGCGGAGGGGGCCAATCTGGAGATGAACAACTGCCAGGTGAGCAACAACGGCAGCTACAGTCTCGCGCTGATGGTGGGTGATTTTCTCCTCAACCACGTGACCGTGGCCAACTATTTTTCGCAATCGGGGCGCAAATCGCCGGCAGTGGCTCTGACCAACAACTTTATTAAGACGGAAGTAATTGGAGGAGAGGCTGTTAATGTTACATATCTGGGTGACGCGAATGCCACGTTCAACAACTGCATTATCTATGGCTATCTGGACAACGAATTCGGTGTTGGTGAAAAGAGCGGTGCCGAGCTGAACTACACGCTCCACAATTGCATTGTGAAACGAGACTCTATCCAAAACGGACATTACGTGAATTGTTTCAATGCAAATCCCAAGTTCATAGCTACTTACGGACAAAATTACAACCTTGAGGAGACCTCTCCCGCAATTGATGCGGGCATGACGGGCTTAGGCATCACCACGGACATCCTCGGTCGTCCGCGCAACGGCATCCCCGACATTGGAGCTTATGAATACTATCCGGTTCCCGAAGAGAAGGTAGCCCATCGGCCCTAAGGGCGCGCTCGAACATCCCTTTTCTGTTTTTCTGTTTTATGACAAATTAGAACTTCCTTGGCCTGAAAAGGTGCGAGGCAAGAATTTTTTTTATTTTTTTGAGTGTCATCTTAAAAAAATCGTATTTTTGCATTGATTTTGGTTTTGGTAAATTAGGGGTGGAAAAAGCTGAAATATAAATGCGGAAAGTGTTATAAATTAAAAATATAGGAGGTTTATTATGTTAAAAAACAGAAGTTTAATCGACCCGTCTGATTTCACACGCGAGGAATTTCGCGAAATCTTTGATTTGGGTCACCAGATTGTCGCCAATCCGGAAAAGTTTAGCAAGAGTTGCGAAGGCAAAATCCTGGCAACTCTTTTTTATGAACCGAGCACGCGCACGCGCTTGAGCTTTGAGACAGCCATGTTGCGTCTGGGCGGTCAGGTGATCGGTTTCTCTGAAGCCGCATCTTCGTCCACCGCCAAGGGTGAGAGCATCGCCGACACTTTGCGCACGGTGGAGTGCTACGCCGACATTGCCGCCATGCGTCACCCCAAGGAGGGCGCCCCGCGTCTGGCCAGCCACTACATCCACATGCCGCTGATCAACGCCGGCGATGGTGGTCACCAGCACCCCACGCAAACCCTCACCGACATCCTGACGATCGAGCGTCTGCGCGGAAACGTGGAAAACAAGACCTACGGTTTCTGCGGTGACCTGAAGTTCGGCCGCACCGTCCACTCTCTCGTCAAGTTCCTCAGCAACTACGAGGGTGTCCGTTTCATCTTCATCTCCCCCGAGGAACTGCGCGTTCCGGAGTACATCCGCGAAGAGGTGGTCCGCAAGAAAGGCATCCCCTTCGAAGAGGTCGATCAGATGGAACCCTACATGAACCAGCTCGACTTCCTCTACATGACCCGCGTGCAACGTGAGCGTTTCTTCAACGAAGAGGATTATATCCGCCTGAAAGACAGATTCATCCTCGACAAAGAGAAAATGTCCTACGCACGTCCCGACACCTATATCCTGCACCCGCTGCCTCGCGTGAACGAGATCAGCACCGAGGTGGATGATGATCCCCGCGCCCAGTATTTCCAACAGGCCAAAAATGGCATGTATGTACGTATGGCATTGATTTTGAAACTTTTAGGAATATATTAGACGTAAGACTGAGGACTTGAGACTTATGATAAAAACTCTCAACTCTCAAGTCCCAAGTCTCAAGTCAAAATAGTAAGAAAACATCATCATAAACAAGAAACGCCATGTTAGAAATCACCAGTATAGAAAAAGGTATTGTCATCGACCACATTACCGCCGGATATGGCATCCAGGTGTTCAATTATCTGAACCTCGACAAGGCCGATTATAATGTTGCCCTCATCTGCAACGCCTACAGCGAGAAGATGGGCAAGAAAGACATCATCAAAATCAACAATGTCATCGACATCAACTACGATTTCCTCGGACTGATCGACCCGAACGCGACGGTGAATATCATCGAAGACGGGAAAACCATCAAGAAGGTGAAACTGGAAGTGCCCGACACAGTGGAGAATATCATTCGCTGCAAAAATCCTCGCTGCGTCACTTCCGTGGAACACTATTTCCCGCATGTCTTCCATCTTGTGAACAAGGAGAAACGCTCCTATCGCTGCGAATATTGCGACGATATTGTGATTCCTTATCCTAACAAGTAGTCGTTTTCCGTGTGACATACCAGGTAAAGACAATGCAACTTCTTTACAGTCAGTAAACTAACAAATTTCACTGTAAAGAAGTTGCATTTCAAAAAAAAGTGTATCTTTGCCGCGTCAAAATCAAGGTCTCGTGGCCGAGTGGTTAGGTACCGGTCTGCAAAACCGTTGACTCCAGTTCGAATCTGGACGAGACCTCTAAGTAGAGACGATGTGCGCATCGTCTCTATTTTTTTTGTTTTCGCATCCAAATTGAAAAAAATGCCCTTGTTAAACTACTTTTTTTACCATTCACGGTTCGACTGGGACAAGAATCTGTTCCAGTTTATCAACAGCCATCATTCACCCTTCTGGGACAAAGTGATGTGGGTGGTTACCAGTGCGCAGCTCGGTGTGGTCTTCTTTCTGCTTTTGTCATTGCTGACGGTCTGGCTGTATAGGAAACAGTCGTGGAAAATCCTGCTGTTCATTGCTGCGATCACCCTTCTGGGCGATGCCATCGGAGCGCGTGTCTTCAAACCCACTGTGCAACGGATACGCCCGTCGCATGATGAAGAGTATCATGGGACATATCAAGTGCATTTGCTGCAGAAAAGAGATGGAACTTACTATCGGGGTGGCAGATACAGCTGTCCGTCGAACCATGCCATCAACTACCTGACCAGTTCGCTGCTGTTCTTCTTTTTCCTCTCCCCGAAGGTCAGACGGCGCTGGGCGTTGGCCCTGTTCGTCTTCGGTGTCACGCTGTTGAGCTGCTACAGCCGCATATACGCGGGGGTGCACTACCCGTTCGACATTTTGTGCGGCTGGCTGATTGCCTTCCTGATGGCTGGATTGGGGATATGGCTGTACAAGGGATACGAGAAGAGACATCCAGATTTTATCGCCCGGTAATCACGATTTTTCGATCCTTCGCGGCACGCAAACCAAAGACTGTCTCACGAACCTCGTCGGTTTCAAATGCGTGGTTCACGGCACCTTCCGGATATATGTGCAGATGTAGCCCTGGTCTTTCTCCAGTGATGTATGGAGTCAAACGACCGCCCTCTGTCTTGCGCAGATAGTTCAGCAGACTGACGATTCTTCTGGATGACAAATGTTTGTTATAGTCGCTGTTATGCAAAGGGCTGGCAAAACCGCTGATGGCCAAATCCACGGTGTCGCCGTTCTCCATCGCTTCCGTAAGATATTGCTCTAACAGTTGCAGTCGCGCATATCCAGTCTGCACGGAATCGCGCATGAACCCCGCCACGGCATACATCGCACGACGTTGATCCTCACCTGTCAGTCCTTCCCCGGATTTGTGTATATATTCTTGAATATCACCGATATAGATGTTATAAAGGTCCAGATAGTCCTTGTCGGTGGTGTCGGAAAGGGACTTCGGGTCGGGATAGTCGTTTTGGAAATAGAGCGTGATGGGCAGCACGGAGGCGATTTTTTCATGGATGTTCGGCGGCGTTTCTACAACAACCGTCTCTTTTTCAGGAAGTTTCCATTCCACAAAGAAGATGTCGTTGCAACAGGTGTCCTCGTCCACCGCATCGCGATAGGGACGATTGGAACTGAGAAAAGCGCTCCTGCCGTCTTGGTTTACAGTAAAGTAAAAATCATTATAGACCGAGTTGAAAGGCTTGTCGAGGGCTTTCGCCGGTTGCCAGCTGCCAAGCGCGCCTTCACTGCAAAAGATGTCGAAATCACCCATGCTGTGATGCTCGTCAGAGCTGAAATAGAGCACGTTGCGTGTTTTGTCATAAAACGGGGTCACTTCGTCTCCCTCAGTGTTGATGAAGGGTCCGAGATTCACAGGTTCCTGAAAATGCCCGTTCTTGAGGATGGAGTACCAGATGTCCGAGTTGCCATAGCCGCCAGGACGGTTGGAAACGAAGTAAAGAACTTCATAATCAGAAAGTTGTATTAAGCAAGGCTGCATGGCAGAGCTGCCTTTCTGGTTGATGACCGGGGGCAGAGGTTTGGGCTTCCCCCAGTTGCCTTTTCCCATTTCCGATTGCCAAAGGGAGCAGAGAAGATCGCCCTCCCCCGCACGCACACAACGGGTCAACAACATCCGCTGACCGTCCTCGCTGAGACAGAAATTGCTGTTGAAGTACTTGGGGTTATTGATGGCAGAAGACAGCGGTTTGGCAGACGAAAACCCACCCTCATCCAACGCTTTGGATTCGTAAAGGTAGCAGTACCAATTTGTTTCGAAAAAATGTTCGGCATCCTCCGCCGCATCGTTCCGCATGGCCGTGAACAGGAAGGTGGAGTCGGGCAGCAACTTGCCGGCAAATTCCGAAAATGAAGTGTTGATGGAGTTAGGCAAGGCTTTGACAGTCACGATGATGGAATCCGTTGTCGGCAAAATAGTCGCGTCACCATTCTGCGCCCTCACAGGAACCCACAAGGACATCGCCATAACGGCAATATATAAAACCCTCATTATAAACAATTTGCCATTCATCTTACCCTAACCTCTAACCTCTAACCTCTAACCTTCAATAACCAATAACCAATAACCCATAACCATTACATGATGTCGTACGGACATGGCTCTTTCCCGATTCTCGTGATCGTCCTTTTCTTGAAAATGTATGAAATGGCGATTTCCATGCCACCGCGACCGTGGGTGGCCACTACAAACGGCGAGAGGTTCACGTCGTAGGCGAGGGCGAAACGTAGATTCTGCCAACTCACGAACCCGTTGAAAACCAATGCGTCATTCCAGCGGTAAAAGAGCCCTCCCCCTAACGTAAACAGAGTGGTGTAACTGTTTTTCTTCTTGAAATACTCCGCGTTGCAGCCTATCAGATATTCGCTGAAGGAGCGTTGCCACGAGGCGTAAACCATTGGAGACAAGGAGAATTCGCGGCTGATGGCAATCTGCGAATAGAAATGGGCGTTGTATTTGATGGGCAGCCTCGCATTGCTTTCCCCAAATCCGTAAAAGGGCATGTTGATGTGCGATGCGCTGACCGCCAGTCGGAAGAGCGTGGTCTTGGTGGGCAGAAACCCCCAGAATGCCCCGACTCCGAAATCGGGATAGAGTCGCTGAATACTTTCAAAGTTCTCGCCAGCAGGAAGATACGGAACAAAAACGCCATTCACAAATTGGTTGTCCCAAGTGCTCAGGTCCAAGTTGAAATGGTTGTTGATAATGCCGCCATAGAGTCCCAATCCTATTTTGTGACGGCTGTGACGGCCAATGTTTTTGATATACGAAAGCGACAAAATGGCCTGTACGGAGCTGTAGTTGACGTCGCCGGACTTGTCGCCGTTGAACGTGAGCCCGATGCCGAGCATCTCCTGCCGCCGGTTGTTCTTATAGACAGCGCCGTCGATTTCCGCGGCCATCGTCATGAAAGGCGTTGTCACCGCCAGCCATTGCTCCCGCATGATGACAGAACCGCGCACCACCCCGTCGAAAGCGGCTGTCAGCGCGGGATTCACTCCTGTTGGGTTAGCATAAAACTGGGAAAAATGGTAATCTTGGGCGAAAGTTATCTTAAAAAAAAAAGTCAGAGCTACCAAGAACAGCATCACGTAGCGATATTTCTCGTTCCAGCAGCTTTTCAGATACCTTCGGAGTTCATTCTCGCGCGGATTGTTCTGCGGTTCGTAGAGTTTGGTGCCGGCAATCTGCTCGGGCAAGAACTCTTGGTTCACGAAGTTGTGCTCATAATCATGGGCGTATTGATAGCCCTTGTGGTAGCCGAGCTCTTTCATCAGCTTGGTCGGGGCGTTGCGGATGTGCATCGGCACGGGCAGGTCGCCGGTCTGCTTGACGAGCGCGATGGCATTGTCGATGGCCATGTAGGAGGCGTTGCT
>JAEEIG010000014.1 GCA_016281255.1 Bacteroidales bacterium | reverse complement strand
GCCGCCGGCTTGGCCCGCATCCATCTTGCCGTGCTTGCGACCGTCCTTCTCCAGCGAGTTGACGGAGATGTTGGTCTGCACACGGCCGGGCGTGAGGATGGTGACACGGATGCCGTCCTTGTAGTTCTCCGCCGCCACAGTCTCGAAGAAGCCGTAGAGGGCGTGCTTGGCCGACGAGTAGGCGCACCGCAACGGGAATCCGAAGAGTCCGGCGATGCTGGTGGTGACGGCCAACTGTCCCCCACCCTGCTCTATCATCTTGGGCAGCACGGCCTTGGTGAGGATCACCGGCGCGTAGAAGTCGATGTCCATCACCTTGCGGATGACGGCCATGTCGGTCTCCACGGTCGTGCCGCGCTGGCTGATGCCGGCGTTGTTGTAGAGAACGTCGATGCGCCCGTAGGCGTTGAGCGCGTCCTCCGCGAGTCGCGGCAGCGCGTCCGTCTGTCCGAGGTCGAACGGCAGACAGGTCACGTCTTTGGCACCCAAGCGCAGGCACTCCTCTCGCACCTGCTCTAACAGGTCGGGCTCTAATGCCGTGAGAATCAGCCGCGCCCCGGCCTCCGCAAACCGGAAGGCGGTCTCCTTCCCGATGCCGGAAGAGGTGCCGGTAATCCAAACGACTTTGTTGGTATAGGTGTTTTTCATAAACATTCTTTAATAATCGGCAAAAGTACAAAAAAATTTATATCATTGAAATCGCACCGCATCGAGAATTTCGGTCGTGTGGCTGCCGGTGCCCTGCTCGTACTTTCCATAAACGAGACAGTATTTCGCGGTGCGCCAGTCGCGGAGAATCACGATGTCCACCATCGTGGGATACGGCTTCGTATAGTAGATGTAACACTTGCGGTGCGCGTCGATTTTCGGGTCGCCTTCCAACCCGAAATCGCTGTCCGACATCAACTCGCGGGTGGCCATGGTGAACTCAGGTCCCGCCAGCGCCGCCAGAAGCGAATCGTTGACCGTCGCCACCTCCGACTCCCAGAAACCGGACTTGAGGTAATAGACACAGTCGTCGTTGAACAGCGTGATGATTTCCTCGCCGTTGATATAATGCGTGCCGCACTCCAGCCCTGCGGGCTTTTTCAGACGGATCAGCCCGTCGGAATACTCGTCCTCGCCCAGCGTCTTTTCGTCTATGAGCAAGGTATCGTCCTCAAACACATTGTATTGCATATAGTTACCCACCCGCAACGCGAAAAAGACATACATGAAGGAGAGGGCGAGCACGGTGACAACCAGCTGAGCCGAAACCTGTCTTTTCGCTTCAGGAAAAAGACGCTTGACCTGCCTCGAACGGCCCAAATAGAGGTAGCAGGGCATCCAGAATCCGAGCCGGAACAACCATTCCCGGTTTTGGACATCCATCTGATACAAAGCGATGGCGCCAAGCATCATGTAAATGATGTACGCACGAAGCAAATAGGGCGTGTCGCCGCGCCGGTCGCGGAGCGACTGGAACGCCATGGCGGCGATGACCGTGGGGACGACAATCCCGAAAAAGAGCAGCAGCAGTACCAACAATGGCGAATGCGACCAAACGACGGCCACCCGTTCCTTTATGAGCAACGGCGACAGGAGGTTGAAGACCACCGAGGCGGCCACGAACCACAGCAACACCTTGAACGCCCCGTGTATTTTGGGATATTCATCTGCGGATTGGTAATCGTCGGCGTATTTGTCGTCCCAGTACATGTCTTTCCGTTAAGACCGCAAAAGTACAAAAAATCTTCCACCATGCGAGAATCTTGCGAAAAGTCGGATAGATTTAGTATTTTCGCGGCCTGATTGGAACAAGCGAATGGAGAATCGAAAAGTGGACAAAAAGTGGATCGGGCATCTCGCGGTGCTGACCGTCTATATCATCTTCGGGATCAACCCGAACTGTTCGAAGGCGGTGGTGCCGGACTATATCACCCCGGAAGCCTACACCGCACTACGACTGGCGGTCGGGGCGGCGGGATTCTGGCTCATTTCGCTCTTCACCCCGCGCGAGAAGGTCGAAAAGCGCGACATGGGGATGATCATCCTCGGGGCGGTCTCCCTGTATGGCACCCTATGGGCCTTCGCGGAAGCAATGCGCTACATATCACCCACTTACGTGTCGCTCATCTCGGCCATGTCGCCCCTCGTGGTGATGCTGTTGGCCGCTGTTTTCCTGAAAGAGCCGATCTCCGCGCGCAAGGCCACAGGTGTCTTTTTCGGCATCTCCGGCGCACTCATGATGATCCTATTCTCGCTGCACGGCGATTCGCACTACAGCAATATTGGCGCCCTGCTCTGTTTCGTGAATATCTTGTTCTATGCCATTTATCTCCTGATCACCCGCGCGGTCTCCCCGAAATACTCGCCCGTGACCATGATGAAGTGGATGTTCCTCTACTCGTTCATACTGAGTGTCCCCTTTGCCATTCCCACTGTGAAGGATTCGCTGCTGTTGTCAGGCGACGCACCCGCCATGGCCTACGTCAACATGGGGATTGTCGCCGTTTTCGCCACCGTCCTCGCCTACTACCTGCTGCCCGTCGCCCTGCGCCACATCCGTCCCACCACCGTGAGCATGTACAGCAACCTGCAGCCGATCATCACCGCCGCGCTTGCCATCGCCATCGGACAAGACGTCTTCACCTGGAACAAGCCCGTAGCTCTCGCGCTGGTGATTTTCGGCGTGTTCCTCGTCACCACCAGCCGGTCTAAAGAGGACGAAATGAGGAGAGGGAGGAACTAAAAAAGTGGAAGGATACTCTTCTAAACTTCTAAGCTACTAAGCTACATATTATTATGCAGGAAAAAGTCATTCACCACCACGCGCAACATCACGCCGTAGTTGAAGGAGACGACGCTTTCGCCGTAGGGTTTGATGTGCAGGTGGCTGAAGCAGCCGTAGAAGGTGGGATCCAAGGAGACATACTTGTTGACGACGATTTTCAGTCCGGCGGAGAAGGAGCCGCCGAAGCCGGGACCGCCATAAATCACATCAAAGGTTTGCATGTCCACACCGGGGACATAGTTCGCGCCGCCATAAGGGTCCAGAAGGGTGAGTGTCAGTTGGGGGACATTGTGGGCGTCCAGCAAAATAGCATCGAATTTCTTGACACGCACGTAGTTGAACTGTGCCCCCACCTCTATGAAGGGTTTTAACATCCGGTGAACATCGCTGAAGAGATACGACACGGAGAGGTCGATCATCGAGCGGTCCTCCTTGGCGGAAAGGGTCATTTCGGGTTGCGGACGGGTGTTGGTCGGCACCATTCCTTCCACATCCAGCAGCACCTTGCTGTTCACGGTGAGTCGGGAGAAGGAATACGAGAGCGAAATGCCCCAGTTGTTGCGGATTTTGTAACGCAACCCCAACCCGATCAACGAGCTCAGATTGTAGGTGGGCATCAGGTTCAAATCCTGCTCCCTGTAGCTGATTTTGTCGTTCATGCTGACATAGGGATAGATTTTCACGACAGTTTCCTTGATCTCTCTCATCCAGGCATCGTTTTTGAACAGATAATTGAGGTTGCATTCGTTGTATTTGCTGCCGTTGTAATAGAGCGCGGTCTTCTTGCCGCCCCAGAACATGCCGCCGCCGATGTAGAAGTCGAACCCGCGGTCGTACCAGGTGGTGTCGCGGAATGCAATCGCATCCCCCACCTCCTCGCGCTGCGCGAAAACAACCACCGGGAGCATCATCGCCACCAGAAGCAATACTGTCAAAACGCTGTTTTTATTCATAGTCCTATCAATTGTCAATCAACTAATTCACGGTGTTAACATCATCTAATTCACTGCATCCAACAGCAAATCACCTAATCCGATGTGGTAGCCTTCAGAGACAAAGAGGATGTTGCCCTCCTTATCGATGACGAGACACACAGGACGCTCGCCGGTAGTATGCGGCAAAGTACCGTCGTGAACGGCATTCCGCAAAGCTGCCAATACAATCTCACCCAGATCGTTGACACTCTTGCTATACACCTCCAAATTGGCAGGCTGGTTCTTCTCTTTCTTCCAATTGGCATTGTTGGCGAGGAACATCATCCTGCCGCCCCATGCCTCGTAGCCGGCCTTCTTGGCGGCGATTTCCTTGGCCAAATGGTTGGTCGGCTCAGTGCCGGGAGCCACCAAACAGAGGATCATCTTGTCTTTACCCGATTCTTTAAGTAAATCCGATAAAGATTTACCATTCAGCTTGTTGATATTCATATCAAGATAACCATAGGTGTTGTTTCGCGGCACCAATTCGGGAATCTTGATGGTGTATTCATCCTTCTCTTTCAGGGTGAAAAAATGCAACTCGGACAGCACCTCTCCATCGCTGTAACGGTTACCCGTGGACAAGCAATACTTTCCAGCGGGCAAAACAAGTTCGATGTCGCGGGCTTCCACACGCGGGTCGTTCTCGAAGTCGTAGGAGACATACTCTCCGTTCTCGAAACGCTGCAGCGTGTAGTGGATGTAGTAGGTGTACCCTTTAGGATTGTGAAGAGTCAGGACAGCCATCTGCTCAAGAGGCGAAACCTCTTTGCTTTCGAATGCAACTTCTTGCCAGTCACCATTTTCCCAAACATAAACAATATTGGACGCATTGTCCAGATAACAAGGAATGTCTAAACTGCGGCAAGCTGCCACGAAGAAAATATCGCGGGAATGTGCATCCGTGCGACGAAAATTCACCACACCCATCGGACTGATCGGACAGTTGTAGTAATTGCATAACGGATCCACGGTGATGTTTTGTTTCGTCCAATTCAGCAGCTTGTCAGCGGTGATTACCGTATTCGGGATGGCTTTCACAAGCGCATCGCGCAAAGGCAAGCGCCAGTCGCGGATCAGCTCGTTGGAAATGCGTGCCGGCAGGATGCCTTTCACGAAAGCCGAAATCGGATATTTGCCCTCTTTGTATGTTGTAAGCTGTTTTTCCAAAATTTCCGCTTTGGTATCTCTCAAATCCTTGTCAGCCAAAGCTTTGACAAACTCTTTCAAATACAATCCCCCCACTCTCTTCGGATGGTTTTGCAGGAACCGGATAATTTCGGCGTGGTTGCCCTCGCTGCGGTGAACCACATCGTAGAACTCCTCCTGGGAGAAGTAATCGTTGCGGTACTTGTCGGTTTGCGCTTTCGTGGGGAATGTGGCGCGATAAGCCTCGCGCATCTTGTCTTCCTTGGCTAAACGTTTGTCGCAAGCCATTTGTGCCGTGACGCTCACGTCATTAGCCACCGGTTTGCCCACCGGCGGAACCATATCGAATCGCTGCACCAAATTGCCCACGGGCATCCACGGGTTCGGACCTTTGTCGCTTAAAATCAGCACTAAATGGTTCTGTTTGCGCAGGTCGAGCTGTGCATAGGCATAGTCATCACCTTGTTTGGCCCAGACCAGTAGGTCGCCGAGACCGGTATTGAGTTTCGCACGGCCATTCTCGTCGGTTTTCACCTCCGCAAGAGTGTAATACTCGGCGTAATTGTAGAGTTTGAAGCAAACGGTGGCATTCTTCGCAGGCAAATGACGTTTGTCATACACGGTGACGTAGGCGGTGGCGGTGTCGGCGTAGTTGGAGAGCAGGTTGATGCATGAATAGTACGGCGTGCGCTTGTTGACCTCCTCGGGACCTTCATAGCGGCCGAAGACGTTGGTGTGCACCATCATCGTGCGCGTGGAGACGTTGGCAAACCAGCCCATGTTGAGGGCGGGCGCGGGTTCGCAGGCGCCGAGGAAGTACCACTTGCCATCGACCCAGACTTCCACCCAGGCGTGGTTGTCGTCGCAGTGCGCCCAGCGCGGGGTGTAGCATTGTCGGGCGGGAATGCCCACGGCAC
This sequence comes from Bacteroidales bacterium, assembly GCA_016281255.1. GTDB lineage: Bacteria > Bacteroidota > Bacteroidia > Bacteroidales > WCHB1-69 > F23-D06. Next base: position 18,665 of record JAEEIG010000014.1, on the reverse strand, counting down.
GGAGGGCTGTCACCGTGAGGGTGCTCTCCTCGCCGCAACGCCCGTGCGAGGTCTTCAACGTGGCCAACGGTGCGGAAGTTCGCGCGTCGGCAGGCTGATAGTCAACATATTCGTGACACCAGTGGTTCACTTCCAAGGCAGCATCGTACATGCTCATGTTTTGGATGCGTTTCTTCAGCTGGTGGAAAATATACGACCGTGCGGTGTCCAGATTCTCGTTGTTCACGCGATAGACGACCACGAAATGGCGGAAGATGTCGTCGGGAATGGTCTTGCCCCATGAAAAGGTGTTTCGCGCCTCCATGGCCACCTTCACCTGATTTTCGAAAAACTCGAAATCGTAGTCGGCCAGGTCGCTCATCGGCATATAGGCGTAGAGAAACATGAGATAGCGGTACATGTTCCGGCTCTGTTCCGCAGACTTCAGATTGTACATGCCGACCAGGTCGCGAACCTCCTGCGGGATGTCGGTGCGATTCTGGTAGTCTTCTCGTACGGCGTTCCAGTAGTCGTTCTGGGCAACAGCCGATGTACTCAACAAACAGAACAACAAACAATTAACAATGACAAATAATTTTTTATTCATAATGCCAACGGGGTATTTGCGAATGGTTTCCATCAGTAAGGGTTTTAACGGCGCAAAGATACAAAAAAAGCGGCTACAACTCTTGCAACTCCGTCACCAAACGTCTCACCTGCCCAGCATCCGTCTCCCACGCGCCATCGGCACGGGTGAACTTGCAGGAGCCGTGGATTTCCGGGACGCCGGTCTTCTGTTTCAAAGCCGCCGCATTTTCGGGAGTGATACCGCTGCCGGCGAGGATTTGGATTCTGCCATCGGCCTGTTGGACAAGCTGTTGCAGCAAATCCGCTCCCTCCATGGCGGTGGGCCGGCAACCGGAAGTCAGGATACGGGCGCATCCACAGCCGATGATCTGCTCCAACGCCTTCAAGGGTTCCGTACAACGGTCGAAAGCCCGGTGGAAGGTGACGGGCAGCGGGGCGGAGAGTTCCACGAAACGGCGGGTCAATTCCGTGTCGATGCTGCCGTCGGGGTGCAGGAAACCGACCACGATGCCGGCCGCACCCGCCTTTTTGCAGTAGACCACATCATCTTCCATCGTTCTGATTTCCAATTCATTGTAGCAGAAATCGCCACCACGGGGACGCACGAGCACGAAGACTTGCAATCCCAGCTCTTTCACCGCATAGTCGATGGTGGCGGGCGACGGTGTGGTACCGCCTTCCACCAGCCCTTGACACAATTCCACGCGCACGGCGCCGCCGGCTTTCGCGTTCGCTACGGATTGGATGCTGCCGCAGCAGATTTCGATTTGGTCTTTCTTCATCACGGGGTTCAATCTATGATAGTAATGGCCGCAAAGATAGTTTTTTTTAATATCAGGTGAACATCGTAAAGAAATAATTTTGATTTGCCGGCGTGTTGTGTCCCGTGTATCCGCCTGAAACCCTCTTCTCCATGGCGGTGCTCCTCGGATGCTTCACCCTCGTTTTCGGTCTCGGTCTTATCCTCATCGGTCTCGGTTACATCTTCGCCGTGGTCGGCGTCAACAAGTTCGAAGGGGGTGTTTTTTTGCGGCCCTTGGAAAAGTGCAAAACATTTGCAGTTGACCGTTTTAGGATTACTGGCTTACAGGCTTAGGGGCTTAGCTATGCCTGTAAACCCCTAAACCTACTATTTTAGTGCTTCGCCGATGGCCTTCAGCACCAGCTCCTCCATGATGAAGTAGGTGTCGGGATTGGGGTGGCAGCCGTCGGCGCTGAGTCTCTCCGGGAAGGCGCCCTGTTCGTCGGCAAGGGCCGAATGGTAGTCCACATACACCACGTTGTTGGTTTCTGCGTAAGCCCGCAGGCGCTCGTTGATTGAGATGATGGTTTGGGCAGCGTCCTTGATGTCGGGGTTCCACACGAAGGCGGCACACGGCGGGATGGAGCTGATGAGCGGCACGATGCCGTTGGCGCGGGCCAGCTGGCACATGGCAACCACATTCTCCGCCACCTTGTCGGGCTCCACCCAATAGGTGTTGTGCGCCACGTCGTTGGTGCCGGCCATGATGACCACCGCCTTGGGACGGAGGTTGACCACGTCGGCGGTGAAGCGTGCCAGCATCTGGGTGGAGGTCTGTCCGCCGATGCCCCTGCCGCAATAGTGGTGTTCGCTGAAGAAAGAGGGATGGTAGAGGGCCCAGTATTCGGTGATGGAGTTCCCCATGAACACCACCTCGGGATAATCGCCGCTTTGGGCAATGCGCTCATTGTCAGCCCCGAAGCGGTTGAATCCGAACCAGTCCTCCTGCGAGAATCCGAATAATGTCATAGTGGTAAAAAGAATGATGAACGATGTTTTTCGCATAGTGGAAATTTTCGGCAAAGATAGTGTTTTTTCGGGGTTCGCCTGCGGCGATTTTTTATGTCACACAGAAATCACGGAAAACACAGAAATTTTATTCGCTTCGCTCATTTTTTTATTTCACACAGATTCCACAGATTTCACAGATTTGAGGGCGGGGAGGCGGAATCTCGAACTCGCAAGGGGATGAGGGTTACGGGGACCGTGGATCGGTGAACGGGGAATCACCTTCAAAAGTTTTGTATCTTTGCAAGCCCAAAACGGCAATCGCAAACATTGAGAAATGGAAAAACAGATCATAACCGGACCGTTGGACGAGCAGCACAAGGAGCGGCTTGAGAGCTATATGACCTGGATGGCCCCGCTTATTGGCGGGTACGGAGGGTGAGACCATTGCTAATGATTGCCATGGGGTTCGCCTGCGGCAAACGGTGGGTGTATCACACGGAAAGCACCTCTGCCCCTATTCCCATCTTGCTGAATGCGAACAATTTCTTTCCCAGGTCTTTGAGTGATGCACCGAGGTGATACACTGTGTCGTCGATGATGAGGAAGCGGTCGTGGAAGCGGTCACACTCCTTGGCAGTTACGGGCGGGTACTGCAAGTTGTGCCGTTCAACGTCTAAGGATAGTGTTTCTGTAACGCGCCGCGTGACAATTTCTGCCGTTACGCCATTTACTCGTTTCGCCAACATTAGAAGCACCGAGTCGTCGATATAGTTATCGATGAGGATGATGCGTCTTTTGGCAGAACGTATCAGGTCGGAGGCGAAAGTATAGGCATCGAAAATCTGGCCGTCGAAGAAAATGCCTTCCACCGGCGGCAGGGCAGTTCGCACGAAGAACTCGACCTTGTTTTCAAGATTATGGATTCGGTCTGTGTGTTCCTGAAGTTGCTTATTTATACGTTGTTCCACATATTGAACACGCTGATTGATAGCATATCCACGAAGGAGATAGTCTTTCAGTACGGATGTCGCCCAACGTCGGAACTCTATGCCTCGCTTAGATTTAACGCGATACCCGACCGACAATATCATATCCAGATTATAATACTCTGTTTGGTAATTCTTACCATCGTCGGCAGTTGTCGCAAATTTTGCGACAACTGGAAAGCCAGCCAACTCTTCCTTTAAAGCATTGTTCACATGTTTGCCGACAGTCTTTTTGTCTCTGTTGAACAAGGTTGCCATTTGTTTACGATTCAGCCACACCGTCTCTTCCTCCATACGCACCTCCAACCTAATACTGTTATCCGGTTGGTAGAGGATGATTTCACCAGTGTTCGCAGAGGGTTGTCCGTTTTCTGCGACTATTTCATTTTGCTTCATAAGAGATTATTTGAGGTTTAAATATTTCCGCCTGCAAAGATACAACAAGAGACAACGTTTGTCAAGAGGGTTTTAAGAATGTCGGTTTTTGACTGTAAATCAACACTTTGACGTTGTTTTTATAAAAATAAATTAACAATCAGTAGTTAAGAATAAGTAATGGTGTCGCAAAAAACAAGGAATGAATCATAATCAGTCGCATTCCACCGTGCTTCACCAAACGGTACCACCTTCAAAAGTTTTGTATCTTTGCAAGCCAAAACGGCAAATCGCAAACATTGAGAAATGGAAAAACAGATCATAACCGGACCGTTGGACATAGCGCAGCGGATAGCGCTTGAGGAGTGTATGTACCACAAGATAAAGGATGCCATGCGGTATGATGGGAAATGCGTGGCATGGTTTGAACTTTCGGAGATGAGCGACTTTTTCGACATCGACGAGCTATGGGACGACAACGGCATGCAATGTGCTGTGCTCGACACGGAAGAATGCCGGTATATGGTGGATGGCCAAAACAAGTTCGACATTCAATTAGCCTTTATCGATGCACGGGACAGGGCCTGTCGCGAATACAAGAGAGAGATTGACCCGCTGGCGTGGATGGGGTCGCTGATTGGCGGGTGAGAAGGGTGAGACGCAACAGCAAATGATTGTCCCAAGGTTCGCCTGCGGCGAAAAAAAGAATGTCACACAGAAACCACGGAAATCACAGAAAGGTTCGCCTGCGGCGAATGTGGTGGTCACACAGATTGCACGGATTACACAGATTTTGGGCGTCTGGATGTACCATTCGTTTCAGTTCCGCCAGTTCCCGTTTCAGTTGAGCAATTTCATCGTCATTTTCCCGCTTCACCGTGTGTTTGAGCTTGAACATGGCGAGGTTAAGTTCCACGGAGGTTTCGCTGCTCTGAATCGGCAGGTTATCTGTCAGTAGTTCTGCAGCCAATTGCCCGCCACGCTGCATCAGCGATTGCTGCATCGCTTTGTCGTCCTCGTGTTGCGACACTTCGGCAATCACCTGAGCGAGTTCACGCAGTTTGGCGTATGCTTCCACAATGGCGATGGTGGTCTCCTCCGCCTTATGCCCCTTCAGAATTGTGGCTAACATATACAATCCTCGCTCCGTGAAAGCTTTGGGATTCACAGTTGAATGTTTTTGTTTTTCGAACCGGTCAAAATTTTTGACCGGTTCACCTTCTAAGGTCAAAAAATTTGACCTTAAAGACAAAACTTCCTGATTATCAAGCTGGAATATATATCCCTCGGGAAATTTTCGTGGATTGTTCTTAACTGCTTGATTGATTTCCTTTGTTTGAACCCCGTAAAGTTCTGCCACATCAGAGTCTAAAATCACCTGCTGGTTTCTCAGGTTAATCATCTTGTCTTCTACATCCATAATATTTGTCATAACAATTTAATTTTAATGATAAAAAATATTAATAATTCGAGGATGCAAAGATATATGAAGAAATCACGTTTGTCAAGAGGTTTTAAAAATTCTTGTTTTTAACTGTAATTCAGATTGTTAATGATATTTTGTTGAAAATTAATTAACAATTATTAGTTAAAAACAATTGAAGGTTTCGCAAAAAAATCTTTCGCAACATCCTGCCCTTGCGTGAACGGGGTTCCGTTTGGCGCGTTTGCTCTCGTGAGCAACCATCTTGCTTTTGCGGCAACGACTTCACTGGCGAGTCCCCATCTCGCTTTTCCGGCCAAACGGAATGGTGGTGGGTTGAACGACCGAGTTGTGGGAGCCGACGCATGGGGCTTTCGAGACAGAAGGGGGCAACGATTAACTGGATAACGGCAGTTCAGACTTTAACGAAAAGCCCACTGCCATTCCGTTTGGCCACCTTGCGGGAACGAAAAAGCCTCGCATCAACGAGGCAAACGCATTAGCGAAAGAGCCTTGCAAGCACGGGCCAAACGGAATCTCGGGCTCGCAAGGGGATGAGGAGACGGAAAAGCCGTTCTTCCACAAGCGGTACCACCTTCAAAAGTTTTGTATCTTTGCAAGCCCAAAACGGCAATCGCAAACATTGAGAAATGGAAAAACTGATCATCACCGGAGCGTTGGACAAGCAGCACAAGGAGCGGCTTGAAAGTTATATGTATGACCACATCAACGACTCTTTGCAATACAGCGGTTTAAGCGTCGTGTGGCATGAATCTGTCGGTTTCAGGGGATATTTCGGCGATTTGGACGAAATTTGCGACGACAACGGCAAAATGTGCGACGTTCTCGACACAGGAGATTACGAGTACCGAATCACGGACGAAAACGAGGCTGATTTTGAAGACGCATTCTGGTCGGCACGGGACAGAGCCTGCCGCGAGTACCGTAAAAAGCACGAACTCAACCCGATGACCTGGATGGCGCCGTTAATTGGCGGGTGCAGAGGGTGATACCATTGCTAATGATTGCCCCGGGGTTCGCCTGCGGCGAATGGCGGGTGTTCACACAGATTTCACGGATTGCACAGATTTTGGGGGCGAGAGTCGTTAATACCATTTACAAGTTTTATGGCGAAAAAGTCGTTTTAATGCGGTTTTTTGCTATTTTTGCAGGTTGAAATAACAAGGGATAACTTTATGGCAATTCTCACTGTTTATACCAAGTTACTCGACAAGACGTTGGAGGGCGCTCGTATCATTGATATGGGTAGCACCAAGTCGTGCGAGTGTTATGTATTGCCTCGTGATATGGTGTCAGAGGTAGGAAGGAAACAAGAACGACTTCATCAGTACGGCTTCTATATTTTACTGGGAAAGGATAAGAAACATAATCCGATGGCCTATATTGGGCAGACAAACGATTTCGTGACACGGGCAGCTGATCATAAGCAAAAGAAAGAATTTTGGGACATTGCGCTAGTTTTTGTCTCGAAATCCAATGAGATATTTGCAGGCGAAGTCCTCTATTTGGAGTATCTTGGTTGGAAATCGGCTATGGAAGCAGGCAATTATGTGATTGAGAACACAAAGGAGTTGAACAAACCCTCATTGTCTGCAGATAAGAAAAATGAGATGGAATTGTTTTTTGAAGACATCCAGTTTCTCACTCGATTCTATGGTTGCCGAGTTTTTGACCATCCCGAAAAACCGTTAGCCGCAGAAAGCGCTAATGAGTTCACCATGACGATTAAAAAATGGGGCATGAAGGCTACGTTGAATTTCTACAAAGAGAGCCAACGTTATGTGATTACCGCTGGCAGCACCATAATGGCCAAAACCTCCGACAGCTGTTCCAAGGGGATGCAAGCGTTTCGGAATCAGGTGGTTGAAAACAAGAAGCTTGCCCAAAAGAACGGAGACCTTTGTCTGTTATTGCAAGATGTTGAACTACCGGACACTTCAAGTTCTCCGTCTGGAGCTGCCTGTTTCTGTGCTGGTACCTCCCGTCAGGGAACCGAGGACTGGATTGACAACGAGGGGAAGAAATATCCCAAAGAATGGTGGAAAGAATAGTAATTCAGTATAGTTTTTTTTCATTGACAGCCATCCTTATGCCACACTCCCATACTGCTGGTAAACATAGTTGTAAACAGCAGTGCGATAGTAGGTGATGTTCTCGTCGGAGTAACTGTCGGGAAGTTCTGTCCAGAGGATGTCGCGGATGGTGTTGTCGATGATCGACCGGGTTTCAGGCTTGTCGAAAGGATGATCCATGGTGGCAAGCAACTGCTTGATCTTTTCCAGCAACTCCACCGATACTTTCTTCAGTTTCCGAATGTCCTCTTTGGTCAAATTGTCTTTCATCAGCACGTCAAATAGAGAGAGCTGCTCGTCGTTTTCGAAACCCTCACGGACATAACGCCGTTCCTCTTCGGTTAGCTCATCCGACAACTTCATCAGTTCTTCAAAGGTCTTCTCTATGGTGACGCGGCTCTGTTCGTCATTGTAGTCATGGATGATTTCCTGATATTTCTCGTAGAAGTTGATACGCGAGGGATTCTGGGCCAACATCTGTGCAATACGTTCCTGCAGCAACTCCTGAATATCCTTCATGATCAGATTCTTTTCATGACTGCGGGCGAACTCACGACGCAGCAGATCAAAGTTGATGCCGCTGATGTCGAAACGGCGAGTGAGGGCCTCTTCTTCCACTCTCGTGACCTCCATCTCTATGTGGTCGTTGATGATTTCACTGATGGCCACACTCAGGTCGGTGATGTCGGCGTGTTTGCGTTTCTTCTGCGACTCTTTGTAGATGGCTTCAATGGCATCCTTTCGTTGTTTCATCTCCGCAGTGATATCCTCGCGGTCAAGATATTTCCACAGCTTGAGCAGTGTGGTGGCAAAAGTGCAGTATGTCTTCCTGATTTCCAGGGTCTCACACATAGCATTTGCCGCCTGTTTCAGCAGAGAAAGCTTCCAGAAGTTCTCAGCATTGATCAGGCTGTCAAGTTCGAAATCGTGCTCTTCCAAGAAATCGGAAGCAGCAGTTATTACCTCATTCACGTGCTTGATGAGTTCCTCTTTGTTGACCGTTGGGTCATTGCCGCCTTCATGTCCTTGCGGATTGGCAGTGTAATCAGCCAATGCCTGACGCAAAGCTTTCACGATGCCGATGTAGTCAATCACCAGACCGTTGGTTTTTCCCTCTGCCACACGGTTTGCACGGGCGATGGTCTGCATCAGCGTGTGGGCTTTCATGGGCTTGTCGATGTAGAGGCAAGAAAGCGTCTTCACATCAAATCCCGTGAGCCACATGGCACAGACAAACACAATCCGAAACTTCGAATCCGCATCTTTGAACTCCTTGTCCAGCTCACGTTTTTCCATCTTCTCGCGATGCGGCAGAATGTCAAGTCCCCACTTCTGGAAAGTCTGTATTTCGTTCTGCTCCTGCGACACCACCACGGCCATTTCGGTTTCCCGCATCCACTCTAATTTGCGACGCATTTCCTGCACCTCCTGTTGGGATTTGCATTTTTCAATGGCCTGTTCCAACAGCTTGATTTCCCGCTGCCAGTACTCCTGTGCATAGTTGTACATCTGCACACAGGTCACTTTGTTGTAGCATACGAACATCGCTTTGCCGGATGTCCACAAATCGCTATAATGGCGGACAAAGTCCTGAGCTACAATCCGTAATCTTTTCTTGGCGGTTAGGAGGTGCACCTCTTTGGAAAACTCCCGTTCCAGTTTGGCTAACTGCGAGGCATCCAAATCACCCGCCTGTTCCAATGCAGCTGCTATCTCCTCATTGATTTCTGGATTCTTTAAGTCCTGAAGTTTCTCGCCACGATTTTCGTAATAAAGAGGCACAGTGGCCTTATCTTCCACTGCCCGTTTGAAGTCGTAGATACTGACATAACCGCCGAAAGTTCGCTCCGTGATATGGTCGTTTTTCAGAAGCGGGGTCCCCGTAAAACCAATTCGATTGGCGGTGGGCAGTAAGTGCATCAGATTGTCAGCAAAAATGCCGTTCTGCGTGCGGTGCGCCTCGTCGCTCATCACAATGATGTCGTGGTCGGGATAGATGGGCGTTGCCTTGGGGTCGTTGAACTTCTGAATCAGTGAGAAGATGAACGAAGGGTTGCCTTTCAGCTTTGTTTTCAAATCCTCCCCACTGCTGGCGATGAAGTTTTTCGCTTTCACATTGCCTAAAAGTCCGCAGTTCTCGAAAGTGTCGCTGATTTGCTTGTTCAACTCATCACGGTCGGTCAGGATCACGATGGTGGGCGAACCTTCAAACTTGCGACGAATTTTCTGCGACAGGAACAGCATGGAATAGCTCTTTCCGCTGCCTTGTGTATGCCAAAACACGCCTAATTTTCCATTGAGCAGTTCGCGGTTGCTGTATTTTTCCACCGCTTGGTTTACGCCCAAATATTGGTGGTTGCGGGCCATGATCTTGGCCGTGTTGCCACCCGAATGGTCGTAAAGAATGAAGTTTTCCAACAGGTCGAGGAAGTTCTCCTTTTGGCAGATACCGTGCAACATGGTTGGCAGTTCAATGTTGCCTGCATCCTTCTCGTTCAACCGTTTCCATTCGTGGAAAAACTCCCACTTGCTGTCAATGGTTCCCACACGCGCCTCCAGCCCGTTGCTGAACATGACGAAAGCGTTGTAGTAGAACAGTTGCGGGATAGTGTCGAGATAGTCGCGATAGTTTTGGTTGAAGGCATCCTCCACCTCCACATCGTGGTTTTTCAGCTCCACAAAGAGCAAGGGTATGCCGTTTACAAAGCCCACAATGTCGACTCTGCGGTGATATAATGAGCCATATACCCACATCTCACGAACGCATAGAAATTCGTTCTTTTCGGGCGATTGGAAGTCAATTACTTTGGCTTTCACCTCTTCCGTTTCACCGTTGGGTTTGATACGAGTCACGGGAATACCGTCACGAATCAGCTGATACTTTTGCTCGTTGATTTGCATCAGCGTTTGGCTGCTCATACGTTCGGTCATGCGCTCCACGCACTTTTGCAGCTGTTCATCGGTTAACCATGGATTGAGCGATTTCAAGGCCTTGCAGAAATGACGCACCAGCAACACCTCATGATAGTCGGAGCGACCAAGCGTGCCGGTTTCGCCTAACGTCTCCTGGTCGAAGGCATAGACGCTCTTCCAGCCCAGCTCCTGTTCCAGAAACTCAGCGGTGCTGCGCTGTATCAGTTGGTCTTCGCTGTAATCGTGTGGCATGATGGCTTACGCTAAAGAATAGGTTCTGTTTTTGTTTGCCCCGTGCGCCACTATCTTCCCTTCTTGCAACAATTGGTAAATATATACCTTGGTCTGGGTAGATTTGAGTCCGAGCAAAGCCGACAATTCTGCTGTCTTGCAACAGCCCTTTTCTTTGAGATATGCCAAAATTATCGTCGGTTTATCGTCGGTTGTCGTCGGTTGCGCATCATTTATCGTCGGTTTGTCGTCGGTGGCATTCCAGCCTTCCGGTGCGTTAATGAGCATGGAACGGTTCTTTAGCTCATTTTGCTCGTCCAGCAACAGATTACGGAAGAAGCGTTCAAGGAAGCTGTTATCGTAGTCAATACCAAGACGGACATTCTTGTAGTTAGCACGGACCAAGGCGTTGCGAAAATACCAGGAGTGGTCTTTGAACAAGTCATTGGTTACGTCATAGCCCATAGAACGCAGATATTGTATGGTAAAAACCGCTGTGGCACGTGTGTTCCCTTCATAAAATGGATGAATCTGCCACAATCCGGAAACAAAGCGGCAGATATGACTCACTTTTTCTTCACTGCTGCAATTCTTGTAACTGAAATCCCTTTCTTGCTGAATATCGTAGTCAATGGCACGGCCCAGATCTTCCCAGTTCAAATAATGGACCGTATCGCCTCTGAGCACCCATTCCTTTTTGGTGATATCGTATTTCCGAAGTTCACCGGCGTGTTTGAGCACCCCTTCAAAAATGCGGCGGTGTGTGGCTACGAAGCCATTCGTGTTGAAGGCAAAAGTGTCGGAGGAAAGAATTTTCTTGATATTTGCCGATGCCTTGTCACACTCGGCAGTGTTTTCAGAACCCGCTGCACGTTTGGATTTGTTTTGGTAATAGGAATCCAGCATCTGACGGACTTCATCAATGGTGATATCCCCCTCAATGTTGCGTTGGGCCATCTCAAGCAGATATTGCGACGGTTTCAGCCCATCAACCTGTTGGAGGCCAATAGCTGTCTGCCAGTCTGCAGCACTCTGTCGTGCTGAAGGCTCCACCTGCCGTATATATTCGTCAAAATCCTCTTGCTTCATCGACTTGATCTTTATGATTTCAAGATATTGCCTTTCCTGTTTTAATTATCCAGCCGCAAAGATAAAAAATCCTTTCAAACGGCTGGATGATTTTCTAAAATAACGCCCATTTCCCCGCCCATCAACTTCGGCAGCAATCGGTCGCGGGCCTCGGTGAGGAGGCGGATTTGAGCCGACAAACTTTTTTGTTTCTCGAAAAATTTAGAGACAACGGATGTGAAAGCATCGATAATTGGCTTTTCCGGAACTGCTATTATTGTTTTTTTTACAACTATTCCGCTGATATTCTGTTGTCCAGCACCACGAGCTATTGAGTTGAAATCATCACGAAGTTCGTATAGCTTCAAAAATAACCATTGCCAAGAAATCTGCTTTTCATCTGCAATAAATCCAAGAGCCGCTTGATTGCAACAACATTCCGTAGCAAGTATGCCTAATCTTCCTAATGTAGGACTTGCATAAATGGCCATCAAAACTGTATTAGACGGAAACAGTTTTGTCGATGAATTATTATAGCCTTCTTGGGTAATATACTCTTCAGTATCAAGAATCCAACCATCCTGTAATTCTTTGGTTTTCACCCATTTTATATTGCCATTTTCCCAATAACTCTTGTTGTTTCTTGATGGAGTACTACCTGATGAAATATTGACACAAACATCGTTTATCTGTTTCTTCTCCCACCCCTCCGGCACGCCATCCACAATCTTCGTGTTTTCATATCCAGGGAAGCGAAACTCCACAAACCATTCCTTATAGAGCCGCTGCGCCGCTTCCTCCAACAACTTGATCTGCTTCTGGTAGTTCTCTATCAGGGAGTCGTAGCGGGAAAGGATGGTGGCGATGCGGATTTGAGTTTCGATAGGTGGGCAAGGAACCTCGAAGTTTTCAATCATCTGCTTGGTCATTGCATTTCTTGAAGCTCCTTTCCCAACAGCCAAACTCAGCATGTGGGCTTGCATTTTTGGACTAGCCAAATAATAACTAAGATAGTTTGAGTTCATAGTTTTACCATCTACTCTAACAATAGCAACATGCTGATTCACTCTCGCAGGCAAAACATCATCCGGCACGATACAAGTTCGTGCTACCGAATCGCCCGTAATATTCAAGAGAATATCGTCTTTGAATATTGTAACGCCATTCAATTTCTTTGCTGCATCTTCTGTAATATGAGTTAATCCATTGTAATCGAATGAGAGATTGTATACATTCTGACTCCTAATCAAAGATGTGCCAGAGTCAATATATACAGTTGACCCACCTTTGGGGGTTGACCCACTGCCGATTTTTATGCAACAATCCTTCAATTTTATTCTATTCCATCTATTCATGCTTGACCCTCCTTCCCTTTATTCATCAGAGCATCGCCTTCTTGGTTGTAATAGTAAGAATAGTCAACACCAAACCTCGTCTTATTTTCCGGAAATTCTTTCAGCATAAAGAATTCTTCCGCTTTTTGTTTAAAAACACGCTTTGCATATAGTTCGTTTTCATTTTTGAACTTTCTCAAATATGCTCTTCTCTGTTTTCTATCGAGATGATGTCTTTTCGCTACTACATGCGATCTTTTCTTTTGCCATTCTTCGTCTGAAGTAACTTCATTATATTCTTTCCAAGTTTGAAAGAATATCTTTTCTGGTTTCAAAAAACTATAAGAACTAGGAATACTGGGATTTGATTTCTTTAATTCCTCCATCGCGAGTTCAATATCTTGGAATTCTGAATAGGAACGATAAAACTCATAATATCTTATCTCCAAATCACTTTCAGTAATAGCTTGTAAAGTACCTATCAAACCACAAAACGGCATCTTTTCTATTGACATAGAATCCATTATTAGAAACAGTCCATGACACACTGCCAATGTTACAAATAGATTACAGCCAATTATTCTATTTATGCATATAAAATCATCACCTATCTTTCTAAATGAGAGTTCTTCTCCATTAGTCAAAGTGATAGCTGTCCCCTTTCCATTGCCATGTGCTTCCAGATGTAAAAACACAACATCACCAGGTTTGACTTTTGATTTAATATCCTCAATTGCTCCATACCAATCTCCACTATCCTTTACTTCATAAAGCTTCGAATCAAAAGGGAATTGATATCTAATCAAATCGTTATATAGATTCGTCCCGGTCTTTTTATCGCCCTCTTGCAACGACTCTATCACAAAGATTTTGGTATTATTTTCCATAATCATCTTATTCTACTTTCCCTTTTCGAATACTATCAATAACGACTTCAACAATATTATTTTATTTTCTCCCAACCTTTTTGTATCTCATCCATCAACACATTTGCCTCTTGGTTCAACTGTGCCAATTCCGCGTGAATCTCGTTCATGCGCTCGTGGAAATCTACGCCGTCATCCTCCTGCTCGGCTACGCCCACGTAGGCACCTGGGGTCAGAGAGTAGTTCTTCTCTTCAATGTCCTGAATGGTGGCAATCTTGCATAGCCCTAAAACATCCTGGTATTCGCCTTCCTCACCAAACTTGGAGACTAACCATTCGCGTTCATCAATAATAGCGATAATGTCAGATAGAACTTTGCAGAATTTTTCGCCGGCCAGACGCATGGATTTTACCTTGCGCTTTTCAATCATTCCTTCGGCCGATTTTACACAACCTTTGGTCTGGAGAATCTGATCATTGATACGTTGACGCATTTTCTCATAGTCTTTTCCGGCATCGGCAATCCATCCCATTATTCCCCAAAAGTGGCTACGTGTGTCTCGGTCAATGAGTTCGCTGAAAGGCTGGCCTTGTTCCTCCAAAGCGGCCATAGCTTTGCCAATCGCCTTGTCATATTCATCCAGAAGAGCCATATATTTTTCTTTCTCGCCACGGTACAGATGCACGATGGCCTGCAGGTTGCGAAGTTGCCATTCGGTCCATTCGTTCAGAGTGCGGTCCACCACGGTGTAATAGTTGCGGGCATCAATGAAAAGCACCTTGTCGCGGATGTCGGCATTCTTGTTGCGGTCGAAGAACCACAGCGAGCAAGGCAGGGAAAGGGTGTAGAAGAAGTTGTTGCCCACACTCACCATCACGTCCACATCGCCCGTGCGCACGAGCTTTTCGCGGATGTCGCGGTCTTTGTTGGCGCTGTCAGTAGCCGAGCTGGCCATCACGAACCCGGCACGACCGTGGTCGTTCAAGTAAGCGTAGAAATAGCTTATCCAAAGATATTTGGCATTGCCAATCTCTTTGTTCTTGGCATTCACACCTGGCAACCCAAATGGCAGACGACCTGCAGCGGAAGCCGATTCCGCCTTCACCTTATCCACATTGAAGGGCGGATTGGCCATCACGTAGTCGCACTTTCCGGCAAGATTATGGTAGTCGTGGTAGAACGAGTTGGCCTCGTCGCCGGAGATGATCTCGCCGTTCAATCCATGAACCGCCATATTCATCAGACAAAGCTGGGCGTTGTATTCCACCTTTTCCTGTCCATAGAAAGTCATCTGCGTGTTGGCATTCATGCCTGCCGCATTCACAAAGTCGCCCGTCTGCACAAACATACCGCCGCTTCCGCAGGCGGGGTCGAGCATCACGCCCTGTTTGGGCTCCAGCACGTTCACCAACATCTTCACCAACGACTTCGGGGTGAAGAACACGCCATCGTCGCTGGCCACCGCTTTGGCGAACTTGGAAAGGAAGTATTCGTAGATGCGCCCAATCACATCCCCACCCACTTCGTCTATGGTTTTGTTGTTGAAGATACGGAGTAGTTCGCGCAACAGGTCGTCGGCAAAACTGGTATAGGTCTTGGGAAGCACACCAGTGAGTTGTTCACTTTGGTCCTCCACTAATTGCATCGCATTGTTCACAGCCTCTCCCAACGAATTGATGGGGTGGCCGTCTTTCTTTTTCAAGCCTGCAGAGGCAACATCATCCGGCAAGTTCACCAAGTAGTCAAATTGAGCTTCTTTGGGCAGGTAGAGGGCGCTTTTGGCGGCAAAGTCACTGGGTTCCACCGGCATCACGCGCCCGCCACGCATCGGACGGCTCTGCAAGATTTCTTTTTCCACCATCTTGTAGCGGCTATAAGCATAACGTAGGAAAATCAACGCAAGCACAGGCATACAATACTGGCTACTATTCAGCTTGCTATCTTTTCTCAAGATGTCCGCCGATTCCCATAATTCTGATTCGAGTTTGCGTATGCTGTTCATTGTTTTAATCGTTAATTAATTCGGCCTTCAGCTTAAAGGCATCAGGGTCTATTGTCATTTGATGTATCTTAATCTCAGGATTGCGCTCTCGGGCAACCTTCATTATTTTCTCTTTATCTTCTTTGGAAATGTTAATCCCTAAACGGACTGATTCGAAACATTCCCCACCTATTTCAAGAAATGCACGGACTTTTTTCCATTCAATGGGACCATTATCGTCATTTTGATTTGGCAACAAGTGCTTGTATTCAAGAGAAGGGACGTTCAACTGCGTGGCATTCGTGAATTGTAGGGTGCCATAATAAAGCATTATCAATCCACCAGTCGCATCCAGATATTTGTACAAAATCTCGCTCATTTGGCATTACACATTCAATCCGCAAAAATAGCATTTTCCGCTATATAATCTGCAGGAAACGCGATGTTTTTTGCAAGGAGGTGAAGTTGGCAGGCAGGCTCTTCCCCTTCTAGGACCATTCTATGACCATTCTAGGAGTATTCTTACTCTCTTCTTGGCCTCTTCTTACCCGATGAATGAGCGATGAAAAACGATGAATAACGATGAAGGTGTGATTCGCTGATTTGGGTTGTCACTTTTGTACCTTACGACTGATCTGGGTTGACAGGGTTCATCATTTGCGACTGCTTTAGGTTGTCATAGTGTGTGTTTTATGCATTTTGAGTACCACAGGGTATTCACACGCTAGCTCTACGCTAGCCCTTCGATAGCCCTACGCAGGGAGACACGATACGCAAACCAACCGCAAATCGCAACCCCGACGGTCAACGGTCAACGGTCAATTTCAAATGTTTTTGAACTGGCCAAAGGTTGTTCTGTATGTATGCCATTCGGACGTATGCAACACGTCCCAACATTTCATCGCTTATTCATCGCCCTTCATCGTATTCATCGGATGACCGAACGCACGGTGTCTTATCGCAAGTTACTTGAAAGTTACTTGGAAGTTACTTGAAAAGAGATTGTATGCGAATTTTCATGAGGGGCACTTATGGGTATCTATAGATACGCTATAGATACCGAACAGATACTCTAAGGTTTGGGATCGGTTCGAGGTTCCTTCTAACCTTCTAACCTCTTAAACCTTAAACCAATTAACCGCGTAAACCCATCGGTCATTGGTAGACGGTATCCTGCAAATGTTTTGCGGTTTTTCAAAGGTGACTATCCCCCATTAGCCGCAAGCGATCCTTTTTGTAATTCAATTAACGCGCAACTTTATACCTCAATCATTGCGGAAAAACTAAATCCATTGCTTAAATGTTCCCTATAGGAGACGTAACCCAACTGATTGGACACAATACTGGTCTCGCCAATCCGAGCTATTATGTTGCGGTGTGAGTGTCCATATATCCAGAAATCAATGCCACTGTCGGCAATAAAGTCGCCAAGTTCTACGGTAAATGCACCGTTGATAGAACTGTCCCGAAATTCCTCAGCCGTGCATAGTTGCGTGGGTACGTGATGAGTGAGTACAATTTTTGTTTTGGCTGTGCTTTCCGAAACCGCTTGTTTGACGAATGCAAGACAACGCGCGTGTTCACGGTTGAAGTCGTCGGCTGTCAGCCGGTGATTGCCGTACATAATACGGTAAAAGTCACTGACATTGCGCTCCGTAATAAAAGCATTATAAGGATCAATCTTCGACCACAAAGTGGATACAATGATATCGACTTCTCCAATTTTTCGCCTTTATAAACCCAGCGGCAGATGGGGGCGTCGGGAGTCTGGTCATTTTGGAAATGTCTCTGGCGGAGCAGCTCTTCGAATGCGGCGTGCTCGGAATAGGAGGTGGAATCCACCACGCAATCCACATCAAGCGTGGTACGAGGCTCCGTGGCGGCAGGGTCGGTAGCATATACTTCGGCCATTGCCCCACCAACGTACACAAGCCGTTCGTTAAGGTCCTGCATTCCTTCTGCAATTTCTTGCAGACGTTCGTTATTGGTTTTCGACATAGCGGTTGATGTGTTTAGCGAGTTCTTCTATGGCGATCTCTTTCTCGCGAGCGCGACCGAGGCGTAGCGTGTCTGCAATCACCAACAATTGGTAAAGTTCCTCATCTTGCAATACGGCTCCTGGAACGGAAGGATACAGGGGCTCTATTTTTTGTCCTCTGGCTTTTCCTTTCGTATAATGCCAGACATAACTCTCAGTGCTGTTAGAGATTTGCTCCCTCATAGGTGAGGCGCTGATGTAGGCAGGCACGCCGCGAACGACACGACCGGTGACGGCGGGGAAAACGTACTGCAGACCATGAATCAAAAACTCCTGCAATGCCATTGTGTTGACACGCTTTTTATTACGGTCAATGAGTTGAACATTCCTGCAACGCTCCAAGCTCTCGCTTACACTGGAGACACTCATCCCTAACGATTCTGCCAGTTTCCGGCAAGACAGATGCTGCCCCGAATCGGTCATTTTCTTTAGCAAAATTACAATATCTTGAGGTTTCATCATATTATATATCAATCATTTACAACAAAGTGTTCGCTGTTCGCGATTCTCGAACATTCAATGCGCAAAAATACAAAAAAAAGCGCAACCCCGACGGTCAACGGTCAACGGTCAATTTCAAATGTTTTTGAACTGGCCAAAGGTTGTTCTGTATGTATGCCATTCGGACGTATGCAACACGTCCCAACATTTCATCGCCTTTCATCGGCTTTCATCGGCTATTCATCGCCCTTCATCGTATTCATCGGATGACCGAACGCACGGTGTCTTATCACAAGTTACTTGGAAGTTACTTGGAAGATACTTGGAAATGGGTCACAGATGGTGACGTGCGTTCCTCACACAGGGGTCCTTCTAACCTCTTAACCTCTTAACCCCTTAAACCCTAAACCTTAAACCAATTAACCGTGTAAACCTCTAAACCTGTAAACCTGTAAGCCTGTAAACCCCAAAATTAATCCTCAAACACGTCGTCTTCCAGTGTCAGCTCGCCGCGCAACGGCACCTCCATCGCCTGCTTGACCTTCTTCACGTCGGTGAAACAGCCGAGAAGGTACATCAGCTTGGTGATGGCGGC